>JAYULM010000548.1:0-23844 GCA_043763605.1 Armatimonadota bacterium
CCCCTTTCTCCCCTTCCGAGGGGGGAAAGGGGGCGGGGGGGATAGGGGGGACGCCGACGCCGCCGCGTCACCGAACCACAACCCCGCCACCGCCAGCAACCCGGTCAGGTGCGCGGCGACGCACCAGTTGATTTCCACTTTCGAGCGGAACGCGATGATCGTACACACCGCCAGAATCGGCACCGTGAACGCGATCACGAACGCGTTACGCGGCTCGGACGGGCGGCGCAGGGCGTGGAATAAGGCGATCAGTTCGGCGATCAGCAGGAACGGTCCGACGACCAGCCCTTGCCCACCCCAGAACTCGCCGAGCCAGCGACCCGGCGCGGCGTCCGTGCTCCGGTTGCCCCGGTTCAGCGTATGAATCCAGTTCAGGTTGTCGTGCTGCGCGTTCCAGATAAAGAGCGGGGCGAGGCAGAGCAACGTGATCACGAACGCCAGATACGGGTGCGGTGTCGCGAGATGGCGGCGATACGCAGGGACCAGAGCCAGTAGCAACAACACGCCCGGCGCGAAAAAGATCATCGTCGGCTTCGTGATCGTCCCGAGACCGACGCACAAGCCGGTCAGGTACCACCATGCGGAAGGGGGTAGGGAGTAGGGGGTAGGGAGTAGGATACCTGAGGCAGTATGTGTACCGTGCGTCGCCTCCGGGACTATTCCCTGCTCCCTACTCCCTGCTCCCTGCACCGCCCGCGTCAATGTGTACAGACCTGCCGACCAGAAGAAGATTTGCGGGAGGTCGTAAGTGGCGAGAACCGAGCCGATGGCGAGTAGCGGGGCGACGGACGCGAGAATGAGTGTCCAGAAGGCGACGCGGGGAGTGAACCAGCGGCAGGCGGCGACATAGACGAAAGCGTTGGCGGCGACGCTCATCAGGATTGGGACGAAGCGGACGCCGAGCGGGGTGTCGCCGAAAAGCGCGGTCCCGGCGCGGATGGTCAGTGCCATTCCCGGACCGGCGTCGTAGTAGCAGAGCGCGAGGCGGCGGCTCCATTGCCAGTAGTACGCTTCGTCCCACGCCATGCCGAAGGATACGGCGGTCGCCAGGCGGATCAGGAGGAGCGCGAGTAGCAGAACAAACGCCGCACGGTGATAGAATCGTGCGGCGTCGGGGTCGGAAGGGGTGGTTTTCTCGTTGATCACGGGGTCGCGAACAGCGCGTCGGCAAGCCCGGTGTTGATCGTCAGGTTTTCCACGGCTTGCGCCGCACCCAATTTCCCTTCCGGGTTATAGATCTCGATGCGATGCGGCACAAAAATACCGGGGCGCGCTTCTTTCACGTCTTTATACCGCAGTTCCATCGTCAATTCATTGTCGCCGTTCCACGACTGACGCCGCTCGATGATGTGCGTCTTCGGGTTCACCCAGACCAACTCAAACGATTTGTTGTTCGAGCGGCGTTGTGTTAGACGGATCAGGTGGAGGTTCTTTTCCGCGCGTACGAAGTGCGGCTCATAATCCAGCACCAGGAAATCGGGCGCGTAGACGCCGAACTGAAGCAACCCCTGCTTCTGCCCCGGTTGCCCGGCGACGGAGGATGTTTCGGTTTTGAGTGGAACCTTGTAGTAACGTGTGTCTCCGTTGAAAATGATCAGCAACGTCGCGCCGAGTGCTTTGGTTTCCATGCGCGTCTGGTTGGGATACCGGTACGCCACGTTCATCCGCTTGAAGTAATACGTCCGTTTGAAATCGGAGCCACACTTCTCCAACTCCCGCCAATTGGTTTCCGTCACCCGGAGTGTCGCGGACATATCCTTGATCTTTTCCGTGATCAGTTTCTTCGTCGCGACATCCAGTTTCGGCGTATCCTCCGCACGGACCGGTCCGGTCGCCAGCGGTGCGCTCCACAGCGTCAGCGTCGCCAGCACGGCGGCAAGTATCGTTTTTTGTTTCATGGCGTTGATCTCGTTGTCTCTCACCCCCCAACCCCCTCTCTCATCGGAATGAAAGAGGAGGAGTAGGTGCATCAGAGGCGTACCGTTTACGCGTGCCCCCTCTGGCTCCCCCTCTTTCATTCCGGTGAGAGCAGACCGGGGTTCTGCTACTCTACCCGTTCTTCTTGGCACCCGGTTTAGCCGTCGGCTTTTTCGCGGCGGGTTTTGCCGGTTTCTTCGGTGCCGCCTTCGCAATGGCTTTCGACACCGCTTTCGACACCGCTTTCGGCGTCGGCGACGCGGTCGTTTTGCCCCGGGCGTTCAAGCCCGCTTCCGCGTTCGCCTGTTCCGGCGTGTACCCCGCGAACGACTGTCCGTGCTTGTCGTACCAGATCCCGGCGGCGTTGCGCCTGCCGCCCCCGCCCGGGTTCACGTGGCAGTAAGAGCACGGCTTCTTTTCTTTCTGCGCGAACGCCGGGAACGCGTTCGCGGCGTCGCCGATAAGGAGTGTCGTCAGTCCGGTCAGTGCCAGGACACAGATTAGGGTGCTATTTTTCACGGTTCTCATAGGTTACAATCTTAGAACGGCGGCGGTTCCCGGTGCCGTGACCGTTCTACGGAGAATCTCCTGCCGGAGCCGGGTCAGGTCGGCAGGCGTATCTATGTCGTACCACGGCGGCAGAAGTGCGGAACGAACGCCGACCGCCGCCGCGCGCTCCCGCGAAACAGTGAGTACGTCGGGAGTGCTCCAGGGGATACCCGCGAACAGTTCGGGGATCATGCGGTTCATCCCGACCAGATAATATCCGCCGTCGTCCGCCGGTCCCCAGACCGAGTCGGCGTCCGGCGAGGCGAGGCGCGAGAAGGCTTCCACGAGAAATGCGAGCGGCAGGTGCGGCGTGTCACTGCCGATGGCACAGACGGCTCGGGTTTCGGGGAGGGCGAACTGGGCGGCGAACAGGTTCGTCAGGCGTACGCCCAGATCGCCGTCGCCTTGCAAGACAATGGGAAAGGTGGATAGCGCGGCGGGCAAAGTGGCGGGGGCGCCGTCGAGTGCGAGGACGACGCGTGCGGGCAGGAGCGGGTGTGACAGAAGGGCGGCGGTGTCGGCGAGAAACGCGGACGCGAGCTCCCGGGTGCGGTCTTCGTCGCCGTCCTCCGAAGCGAGGCGTGTTTTCACGCGACCGGCAATGGGTGCTTTGGCGACGAGTAGCAACACGTTCCCGGCGTTCGCGCGGGAAAGTTGTTTGTCCGCGAACCGCATACCGTGATTAGACAGCGTTCACGCCGTGGTAGTTTCAGGACGCGGCTTCGGGACCGTGCGCTTCGCCGCCCTTGTGTCCGGAAGAGGCGATGGTCATCGCTTCGCGGGCGCGTTCCCCGAAAAGCGTGTCGGCGCGGAGTTTAAGGCGAAAGCACGCCCAGCAAAGGAAGAGCAAGCCCCAGACGACGTACGGGTGGGTGTGATAAACATACAACCCGATCCCGACAGCGACGGCGACACAGAAACATAAAAAAAGTAGATTACGAAGAAACATAGCCTTTAATCGAACCTCGTTGCATCTCTGACGGCACACAACGTCGTTGGAACGTTGCAAATAGTTGGATAGTTGTTCCACAGATACGTGAAAAAAACCTATGTTTAAACGATTATTTTTTGGAACCGTCTGTCATCTCACCGTAAATCCCGTGCTGTCCTTGACACCGCCCCGGGCACGGATTATACTGCTCGTACCATGTTCTGGAAAAGTGAACCGTGCGACTCGCTTCGCCGCCGCGACCGTCAACCCCGTTTCGGGGGCACGACGGCGGGAGCGCGCGTAGCATAAGCCGCACTAAAAACCGAAAGTCGTGACCCTGTAACCGTTGCCGCGCGCAAAAGCGCGGCGCGAAAAACTGCTGTGTCGCGGCGTCGGATACGAAGAACTGAACCGATTTTTTAAGAGAGCCGGACACAACGACCGATCAAGCGGCGGGTTGTGTCCGGCTTTTTTTGTGGGATGAAAATTTATGAGTGAACGAGTACCAATAGCGATAGTGGGGGTCAGCGGATATGCGGGCGGCGAGTTGGCGCGGCTCCTGTCGCGCCATCCCGGCGTCGAGATCGTGGCGGCGGTTTCGGAGACGTATGCCGGAAAGCCGTTAAAAGCGTCTTTTCCGGGGCTGGCGGGGACGGCGGCGGGCGCGATCCTGTGTGAGGCGGGCGGCGTCGACGCGCCGGGCGTTGGCGGGGCGGCGGTCGTGTTTCTGGCGCAGGAAAGCGGGTTCGCGATGCGGACCGTGCCCGCACTGGTCGCCGCCGGGAGAGCAGTCGTGGACCTTTCCGCCGACTTCCGACTCCGCGACCTTTCCATTTTCTCCACCTACTACAAAATGGAGCACACCGCGCCCGAACTGCTCGCCGAAAGCACCGTCGCCTACGGGTTGCCGGAGCGTAACTTAACCGCGATACGCCGGGCGCGTCTGGTCGCGAACCCCGGTTGCCATGTCACGGCGGCGGTTCTCGCCCTCGCGCCGCTGTTGGATGCGGGCTTGCTCGAAAAGCAGGGGATCGTGATCGATAGCAAGAGCGGTATTTCCGGGGCGGGGCGGGCGAAAAACGACCTGTTGTTCAAGTTTTCGGAGGCGAATGAATCGGTCACGGCATACGGCGTCGGTGGGACACACCGGCACATCCCGGAGATTGAGCAAACGCTATCCGAAGCGGCGGCGGGCGAATCGGTGGTCGTAACCTTCACCCCGCACCTGATCCCGATGACACGGGGTATCCTCTCCACATGCTACGGACGCCTGACGCGGTCGGCGTCGGCAACGGAGGCAACCGCGATTTTGAAGGAAGCGTACCGCGACGCGCCGTTTGTGGTCGTGCGCGACGCGGGCGACCAACCGAAAACTAAAGACGTGCTCGGCTCGAACTACTGCCACCTGTGCGCCGCCGTGGACGTGCGCACCGGGACGGTGATCGTGACGAGCGTGATCGATAACCTGGTTAAAGGCGCGGCGGGTCAGGCGGTACAGAACATGAATATCCTGCTCGATTTTCCGGAAACGGCGGGACTGGAGGGCGCGGGATTATGGCCGTAGATGCAGTGAATAGTGGTCAGTGGACGGTGGTTAGTGGCGGGGTCGTCGCCGCGAAGGGGTTCCGGGTCGCCGGGGTGCGTTGCGGGATCAAGCGCAAGCGGCGCGACATTTGCCTGCTGGTCTGCGAGAACGGCGAGGCGACGGCGGCGGGCGTGTTTACCACGAACGTGGTCCGCGCCCCGTGTGTCGACTGGAGCGAATCGCGGCTCGCGGCAAAGGGGACTGCGAAAGCGATCATCGTCAACGCCGGGAACGCGAACGCCGGGAACGGCGACCCCGGCGAACGCGACAACGAGCAGATGGCGCGGTGGGCGGCGGACGCACTCGGTGTCCCGGTGGACTCCGTGCTGACCGCGTCCACCGGCGTGATCGGAACGCCGCTCCCGATGGCAATTATCGCACCGGGAATCGCCGACGCGGCGAGCCGTCTGGGCAACTCCCCTGAAGCGGCGGCGGAGGCGGCGGAAGCGATTTTGACCACGGACACGTTCGCGAAGGAGTATGCCGTGCGCGTCACGCTTCCGGTGTCGGGTGCGGCGGTCACGATAGGCGGCATGTCGAAAGGCTCCGGGATGATCGCCCCGAACATGGCAACGATGCTCGGATTTATCACCACGGACGTTGCCATTTCGTCCGAGTCGCTACGCGCGGCACTGGTCGCGGCGACAGCGGTATCGTTCAACTGCCTGACCGTGGACGGCGATACGTCGACCAATGATTCCTGCTTCGTGCTGGCGTCCGGCACGGCGGGGAACGTTCCCATCGCCGACACGGAATCGGCGGATTACCGGGCCTTCGCGAACGCGTTGTCGCACGTCTGCGTCCATCTGGCGAAAGAGATCGCGCGGGACGGTGAAGGCGCGACGAAGTTAGTAACGGTGCGCGTGACCGGGACCGAAACGTTTGAGGACGCCCGCAAAGTCGCCAAAACGATTGCCGAGTCGCCGCTGGTCAAGACCGCGCTGTTCGGCAACGACCCGAACTGGGGGCGCATTCTGGCGGCGGCGGGTCGCGCCGGGGTGCGCTTCGACCCGAAAAAGGCGACCGCGTATCTTGCCGGAACGTGCATCTTCGCCCACGGCACCCCGACAAAGTTCGACGCGCCCGCCCTCTCGAAAGCGATGGCGGTCAAGGAACTCACGATCCACGTGGACCTCGGCGCGGGGGACGCCGAAGCGCGGTTCTACACGTGCGATTTTTCGTATGATTACGTGAAGATAAATGCGGAGTATCATACGTAAGAACGGAAGGGAGCAAGCAATGGCGACGGCAGTTTTGACCAAGGGTTCAGGCAGGGAGCACGGTGAGTCACCCGCACCGCTCTCTTACGAGGAATTTCTGCACGTTTATGACGGAGAGTTCGCCGAATGGGAAGACGGCGTAATCATTAAATCTATGAGTCCGGTAAGCTTAAGCCACACAAAAATCGGTCTGTTCTTAACTCGCTTGCTCGGCGACTTCTGCGAGAACAACGGCAGAGGGCAGGTCGTTTACGCGCCGTACCAGATGCGCTTGCGGCAGTTCAACCGGGGGCGCGAACCCGATGTCGCCGTGGTACTGACCGCGAATCTGTCGCGGATCACGCCGGGGTATCTGGATGGTCCCGCCGATCTGGTAATCGAGATCGTGTCCCCGGAAAGCGAGGAGCGCGACCGAAAAACGAAGTTTGCCGAGTACGAGTTTTGCGGCGTCACCGAATACTGGATACTCGACCCGGTGACACAAACGGCAGAGTTCTACCTGCGAAACCCGGTCACACTGAAATACGTTGCGCAATCGCCCGACGCGAACGGCAACTACGAAAGCGCAGTGTTACCCGGTTTCTGGCTGACGGTGGCATGGCTCTGGCAGACGCCGCTACCGACGTTGCGAAGCGTAGTGGCGGCGTGGGTGGCTGGCAAACCACAAAAGGACGGATAAATTATAATGACGGATCTCCGAGAACTGATTGCAAAGAATGCTTATAGCGTTATGACATGTCCTAATTGTGTTGCAGGTGCGCCGGAGGGCGATTTGCCACAACCCGGTTGGGTGGGATCTAAATATGAAGCAACTAAAGGGATTGTCTTTGTGATGCAGAATCCTGGCAAGGCACCTATGTATTATGGAACTGGGCGGGATGCAGAAATGCGTGATGAATTGCGTTTGTTTAGTAATTCTGGAACACTCACCTCCTACGAGAGACTCAGTTTGGCATTCATGAGCGATGCGATTGGCGCGAACTCTTGCCGGAAACCATGGCCAAAATGGACACATCCTGTTAAGAAAATAGTCGATGATCCACAACAAATCGCTTGGTTAAATGTTGTCAAGTTCAGAACCATCGATGTCGTAGGTGGTTCTGAAAAAAATGCTCCCCTGTCCGACACTCAGGTTCATCACGGTGTCAGCGACCACCTTACCAGAGAGATAGAGACTTTGAATCCAGCTATCATAGTTACTATTGGAGGCGACGCGTACAGTGCCGTCTCTGGCATAAAACGGGTGCTGAAAGGCAGTTTTGTCATAGAAAAATTGCATGGCATGAGTCCGAGTGAGGCTGACGCAGAACGTGTCAGAACGACGTGGAAAAGCCTAATCAAATAAAATGCGTAGGAAATACTAATGAACGAATCCCCCGACATAAAAGCCGAACTTCTAATACAAGCCCTGCCCTATATCCGCACGTTTAGCGGAAAGACCATCGTCATCAAGTACGGCGGGAACGCGATGATCGACGACGAGTTGAAACGCGCCGTGGTCCGTGACGTTCTACTAATGCGCTATGTCGGAATCAACCCGATCCTGGTACATGGCGGCGGTCCCGAAGTTTCGGACGCGATGCGCAAGATGGGCAAGGAGCCGGAGTTTGTCGGCGGTCTGCGCGTCACCGATGCCGAAACGATGGAGATCGTCGAGATGGTCCTGACCGGCAAAACGAACAAGAATATCGTCGCGCTCCTCAACGCAGAAGGCGGGCAGGCGAACGGTGCTGGACTCGCGGTCGGTCTGTCGGGCAAGGACGCGAACCTGTTGCAAGCGGTGCGCGAAACCGGGCGCGGCGACATCGGTTTCGTCGGGCGGATCAACAAGACCAACCCAGAGATCCTGCAAACGCTCGCCGGGGCGGGCTATATCCCGGTCGTGTCCAGCGTCGCCATCGGTGCCGGGGGCGAATCGTACAACGTCAACGCTGACACGGCGGCGGCGGCTATCGCGGTCGCGGTCCGAGCGGAAAAACTGATCCTGCTCACGGACGTAGAAGGCTTATACCGCGACTTCGCCGACAAAGACTCGCTGATCTCCGAAACCACGGCGGCGGACGCCCGCGAGTTGATCCGCTCCGGCGTCGTGGACTCCGGCATGATCCCCAAGTTGGAAGCCTGTTGCGAGGCGGTCGAAGACGGAGTTCCGCGAGCACACATCATCGACGGACGCCGACCACACTCGCTTTTGATCGAGGTATTTACCGATTCGGGTATCGGAACTATGGTCAAACCGGGGGAGACGGGGTACCGACCGCTTCTGGTGTAACGTCTCCACGTTGTCACGCGGATTGCCGTTGTCACGCGGGTTAAACCCACTTACGTAACGCGAATTATGAAAACAATCGTACCGATGGAAGCCTATCTGGCACCGAATGAGTGGATAGAATCTACCCACCCGGATGTGCAACGCGTCGCCCGAGGGTTCGATTCGCCCGAGGCAGCATACCGGTTTGTGCGTGACACCGTCCGTCATTCCTATGACATTCGCGCCACAGAAATCACCGCGACGGCATCGGAAGTGCTCGCGGCGGGGCATGGCATCTGCTACGCGAAAGCGCACCTATTGGCGGCTATTTTACGTGCGATGGGGATTCCGTCAGGGCTTGCTTATCAGCGGCTCGTACTTTTCGATGATCCGAAAGACGGCTATTCGCTCCATGCGATGAATACTATATATCTCACGGAAGCGCGACGTTGGGTTCGTGTCGATGCACGGGGCAACAAACCGGGCGTGAATGCGCAGTACAGCACAGACAAAGAAATGCTGGCGTTTCCGGTCCGTCCCGAACTTGGCGAGGTGGATTACCCGTGGAACTTTGACACTCCCCCCGTACCCATCCGGGATTTTTACACGTTGCAGGGGAATATATCGGACTTGTACGCCCGGTGTTTACCCGGTGTTTTGGAAATAAACAATGACACAAACAGTTGATGAAGTCCAGGTCGAGAACTCACAGGCGCAACAGTGGGACGCCGACCACGTCATGACGACCTACGCCCGGTTCGGCGTCACCTTCACGCGGGGCGAGGGCGCGTACCTGTACGACGCGTCGGGGCGGCGTTACTTGGACATGTTGTCGGGGATCGCCGTCTGTTCCGTCGGGCATTGCCACCCGTATATGACCCGCGCGTTGCAGGAACAAGTGGCAACGCTTCTGCATGTCTCGAACCTGTACCTCACTGAGCCGCAAGCGCGTCTCGCCCGACGTTTGATCGAACTGTCGGATTTCGAGAGGGTCTTCTTCTGCAACTCGGGCGCGGAGGCGAACGAAGCCGCGCTCAAGATCGCCCGCAAGCGGGGGCGCGGCATCCGCGAAAGCAAGACGGGCATCATCACCGCGAAAAACTCGTTCCACGGACGCACGATTGCCACCGTCACCGCGACCGGGCAACCCAAATACAGCGAAGCGTTCGCGCCGCTACCGGGGGGGTTCTCCTATGTGCCGTTCAACGACGTAGACGCCCTGCGCGCAGCGGTCAACGACGACACGGCGGCGATCATGCTCGAACCGATCCAGGGTGAGGGCGGGATCATCCCGGCCACCCCGGAGTATGTGCGAGCGGCACGCGAACTCGCCGACAAGCACGACGCCCTGCTGATCGTCGACGAAGTCCAGACCGGCGTCGGGCGCACCGGGATGCTGTGGGCGTACCAGCAGTTCGGGGTCGTGCCGGACATCATGACGCTGGCGAAAGGCTTGGGCGGCGGCATTCCTATCGGGGCGTGTCTCGCACGCGGGTCGGCGGCGGCGACGTTCGTTCCCGGCGATCACGGCACGACGTTCGGCGGGAACCCGTTCGCGACCACGGCGGCGAACGCGGTACTCGATATTTTAGCCGACGAAGAACTGACCGCGAACGCCCGCGAAACCGGCGCATATTTGCGTGCGCGGCTTGCTGGACTGGCGGAAACGTTCCCCTACCTTGTCGGCGAGGTGCGCGGCATGGGCTTGATGATCGGGATCGGCTTGCACCAACCGGTGGCGAAGGCGATTGTCAAAAAGGCGTTGCTCGAACACGGCTTGGTAATCAACGCGACCGGCGACACGACGATCCGGCTTCTTCCCCCGCTGATCCTGACGAAAACACAGGCGGACGAGGCGGTATCGCTTCTTGCCAACGCTTTGCACAACGTAGTTGCTGTTTCAAATGGTTGATGGTTCATGCGGTTGACATGGGGCGAACTTGATGCGTCGGTTGCGCAACGGACTGACGCTTCGTGTATACTACTCGTTGGGAATTCAACTATGCCGACACTCACCATGCCGATTGACTTGACCGAGGAGGCGTATCGTTACGCCGTGACGCTCCCCGTCGCGGAGCGGTTACGTGTGGTCAGCATCGCCTCCTCGGTCGCGTTCACTACCGCCGCGAATCATGATAACTCCGGCACGGCAGTTGTCGCATTGACTCCCGAAGATTTAGCCGACATAGCCGAAGGGATTGCGGACAGCGACGCCGGACGTTTCCGCGACGGCGACATAGCCGTTACGCAGTTGCGGGCGGGAATGGGTTGGTCGCGTGAATAGCGGGGGGATGACTGTTCCGCCGCTTGCGCTCTCTTACACAGCGAAAGCCGAAAGCAACTGGCTAAACATTCTCCTCGACGAAAATAACGACGGCACGATAGACACACTCCGGGTGCTCGCTATTCGCCATGCCGCCGCTCTCCCATATCCCCATTTCGACGGCGAATAAGCCACCCCATGACGCGACTTCGGCGGGACGATGTTGCCCCACCCCGCGAAGCAGGAAACGTCAGGCAGTATGCTGTAGAATACGAGACCGCGAAACACATTCAGACTCCCCTTCCCGCGCAGGAAAGGGGCAAGGGGCAAGGTATATGGCGATTCAGTTCACGCGCAACGGGCGCAAGGCGATGTTATGGGCACAGGTCGAGGCGATGCGCCGGGGCGAACTTTATGTCGAACCGGAACACCTGTTACTTGGCTTGACCCACGGCGAGGACACGGGCGCGTTGCGTCTGCTGGACCGCCTGAATCTTTCCCCGCTCCAGGTGCGCGAGGCGATCTCGGTCTCGCTCAAGCCCGAATCCGCCGGGACGCGGGTCGCGTCGTCGCAACTTTCCCCGGTCGCCAAAAAGGTCGTCGAGCAGGCGCGGCGTGAAACCGAAGTCACCGGCGACGATTACGTCGGCACCGAACATCTTCTGCTGGCGATCCTGCGCTCGGCGGAGAACGGGATCGACAACCGCGAGGACGCGGGCGGCTATATCTCGCTCCAGTTCATGGGCTTGAATCACGAGCGGGCAGTGACCGCGTTGGTCCAGGCGGGCGAGGACGCGAAAACGGCGGAAGCCGCGGGGGAACCGGTACGCACGGCGTTTATCGGGTCCACGCCGAAGATGCCGAAAATCCCGGCGCGTCCCGGCTTCATCAAGGGGCGGCACGTGCTTTCCGTGAACGACCTGACCACGGAGGAGGTTCGCGCTCTTTTTGATCTCACGCGCGACATAAAGATGGGGCGCAACCCGGACAACGGGCGCAATAAGACCCTCGCGATGATCTTCGAGAAGCCGTCGTTGCGCACCCGCGCGACGTTCTCGGTCGCGATGACCCGCCTCGGCGGAACGCACGTTTACATGGCGCATACCGAAGTGGGTCTGGGTACCCGTGAAACGCCGCGTGACGTGGCGAAGTGCCTGTCGCGCTGGGTCGATGCGGTCGCGGCACGGACCCATTCGCATCAAACCGTGGTCGAACTCGCGGAGCATTCCACGGTACCGGTGATCTCCGCGCTCACTGACCGCGAACACCCGTGTCAGGCGTTCGCCGACTTCTACACGATTCTGGAGCACCGCTCGGAAACCGCCGGAATGAAACTGGTGTTCGTCGGCGACGGCAACAACGTCGCCCAGTCGCTAATGTTACTCGCCCCGCGCCTCGGGACGCACTTCACGCTGGCGTGCCCGCCGGGATATGAGCCGGATTCCGGCATGATCGAGCAAGCCAGATCGATGGCGGTGGCGCACGGTACCCGCTTCGAGATCACGCACGACGCGCTCGCCGCCGCCGACGACGCCGACATTCTGTACACCGACGTTTGGACCTCGATGGGACAGGAGCAGGAAAGTGAAAAGCGGATGCGTGATTTTGTCGGCTACCAGATCAACGGCGAACTGCTCCGCGAGGCGAAGGACGACGTGCTGGTGATGCACTGCCTGCCCGCGCACCGGGGGCACGAAATCTCCGATGAGGCGATGGACGGCAAGTTTTCCGTGGTGTTCGATCAGGCGGAAAACCGACTCCATGTGCAACAGGCGTTGTTAGCGGCGGTATTGTAACGCAACCGATGGCACACTTCGTGCGTCAAAGGATAACGTAAGGAAAACATATGCAACAGCAAAAAAGTGGTTTATTTCAGATCGGCGTCGCGATTGTGACGTTGGGCACCGCCGTGAAAGCGGCGTTATGGATCGGCGCGATTCTCAGCCCGCTCGCGTGGTGGGCAATCGTCATCGGGGCGATCCTGATGGTGATCGGTCTGGTCACGCCGGGGCGCAGTTCGTATTAGCGCATGGCTACGAAGCTAACACAACTGAACCGTACCCAGTATCAGCAAGTATGCCGGGAGCGTCTGTTGGATGCTCAGGCATTGCTGGGTACAAAGTGCTGGGCGGGGGCGTACTACATGGCGGGGTACGCTATCGAGTGTGCCTTCAAGGCTTGTATCGCCAAACAAACCAGAGCGGAGGATTACCCTCCTTCGGACGGCAAAGAGTATTACACGCATAATTTCGACAAGTTGCTTTCGCTTGCCGGTCTGGAACTGCCGCCTGATCCTGCCTTCCGAACGAATTGGAAGACGGTAACGGACTGGAGTGAGGAGAGCCGATATTCCACTGACGCGCCTGAATCCGAGCTGCAAGCACAAAAACTATTGCAGGCAATCATCGATCCCGAGAAAGGAGTTTTCGCATGGCTACAAGTACACTGGTAACAATCAGCAAGGAGATGCGCGAATACGGCTGGCAACTATACAAACTGTTTCAATCGGCTAATTTTCCGATAGACGGGCTATTCTGGGCGGTCTTCGACGATGCCGAGTGGCGTCTGTTCGTAGTCACCCCTCTCTCGGAGGAAAAAGGACCGATATTCGTATACGATCACCTTCAAAGCTTGTTACCTGACTTTCTGATTCCTGAAAGTGAAGATGCATTTCTATACGACAACATCAAAGTCGTCGGTCGGAACGCGCGGATCGTGAAGGGGGTACGGGATTGGGCGCGTGGCAGATTCGGTCATGAGGACGGTTCGGTCGAAGGCGATACCCGTGTTGTCCGGCGAGTGTCACTCAGTGAGAACGAAGCCTACATATATTACCTCGCCCCGGAAAAGTAGCCGTCAGGCGTTATGCTTGCGCCATTCCTCGTATACTATCTGCGGATTCTCCAGAAAATACTGTATGTAACCTCAGTCGCCGCATGCTTCTGCGCGAACATGGCTGACACCTTTTGGACCGTTCAATACCGATTCGAGTGCGGACACTGAAGGGTTCCGGTGGAAGCACTCCGTGCTGTAGACGCTTCGCGTCGCCGGTTGCGAGCGGTTGCCGCGCGAGTGTGCTGCCTCCCTGACGCGAAGCGTCTACAGCACGGAGTGCTTCCACCGGAACCCTTCAGCGTCCGCACTCGGATCGGCACAGCAATCTGCAGGTTGTAGAACGCCCTGCCCGCGAAGGAGAAGCCGCGCTCCGTCTCCGCGCCGTGCAGATATGCGGTGCCGAAGTTCCTGCCCGCCCCGATTTCCAGCGCGGTTCTGTTCGTCAGCCGCCCTCGTTTGCGCTTACATGAACAACCGCAATATCGCCGTAAGATCCCGCCGACGGTACGTAAAATAGGGGGCAGGGAAACGAGTACGTACGGTTCGCCCTTCGACGCCGCGCGTGATATATCGGGGCACCAATGAGCGGGAGGGGATGCGACCCCGCCACCCATTCACAACCAACGAAAAGAGGATGCAAAATGCAATCCGATCCAGGAATCGTGCCCGCCGTCGAGCGGCACACAGGCCCCGCACAGGAGCCGCCTGTAGTGGGCTATATCGGAGATTCCATTTCCGAGCAGAACTTCGTCGTACCGGCTACAACGGCATTCCTTACCGCGAACGCCTCTCCTGCCGGGAGCATCTCTGCCATCAACCGGGGGGCGAGCGGTCGAACGACGCGAAGCTGGCTCCCATCAGGAGTGGGCAGTGAAGCGGGTTTACTGTCAAATGCGGAGGCGGCGTTCAACGCGGCGGGCGTAACAATCGTCAGCATCATGCTGGGCACCAACGACAGCAAGATCACCGAGAATATCGACAAGGCGAGCTACAAAGCGAACCTCGTCACGATTATCGACCATCTATTCGCGAACGTGCCGACACTGCGAAAGGTGGTTTTGCAATATGCCGCCTCGCCGACTACGACCTATTCGGGCAACGGCGACTTCGCGAACAGCCCGATCAGTGGTTACACGCGGGTTCTTCAATATCACGCGGCGGTAGAGGAGATACTGGCGACATCGGGCTATTCGGGGCGTGTCTACGGTTCGTCCCGGTCCGGCTACGATCTCTATGCGGCGAACCCGCCTCTGCTCCCGGACGGGATTCACCCGGTCGCCGGTGAGTCCGCTTCGGTTCTCGCTCATGCGTGGGCGCAGGGTATCTCGTCGGCTCTCGCGGAAACCGACCTCTGATCGGCGAGCAGTGCGGTTGTCGCCGACATCGGGGGACGATGTATTCGTTGACGGGAAGCCTGTTTCCGAATGGTCAGGTTATGCCCACACTCCCGCAGAAACGGGGAGCCAACAGACTCTGGAATCTGATGCCGAAGATCCGTTAGAAAATAGGAAAGCGCAGACGTGGGGGAAAACGCGATGGGCGGGACGAGGACCGGGGTAGGGAAGCGAGATATTTCCCTGCCCCGTTTTTGCCATCGCGGACAAAGTACAAACGTTCTATTTTTTGCGGCGTCGGGCGATTACGGTTCCGACCATACCGAGCGCAGGCAGGGCAAGTGCGAGCGTTCCTGCTTCCGGGACCGCTACGACTCCGGAGCCACGGGCGAACCGGATGTTGTCCAGACCCGAGATGTCACCGCTACCATTAGTCGTACGGCTAACGACTACCGAACTAATGGAGTTGGCACCCACCGTGTCCGCCAGACCCTCGAAATACAGGTTATCCTGCTGGAAGTTAAATGCCAGCGAGTTGAAAGAGCCGAGCTGCGTGCCGGCTCCGTTCTGACCGTCGAACGCGGTGATCGAAATGATCGAGTTGTTAGAGGGGTTAAACAGGTCAATCGTGAACAGCCCGAAAGCGGATATGGGACTGTTAAACGAGAACGTCACGGTGTTTGGTTCTTCCACACCAAACCCAAGGTAATTCGAGTTAGGATGTACACCTTCACCTGAGCTTAGTGGAGTGCTAAAGGTATTACTTTGACTGGGGCCGGGACCCGCCGCGACCTGATTGCCTGACTGGTTCGTGGTGATGGTGACTCCGTCGCTGACGAGGTAAAAAGTCGACTGGAGTGGGCCGATCGGATGCCCCTCGAAGTCGAGGTTCGTGTTAATGACCCCTCCGAGCGCGGTGACGAACGTGTTGAAATCGGTCGAGTTCGTGGTGGGGTTGTTCACGAAACCGGTGAGTTGCGCGTGAGCGGCGGGCGCATTCAGCAGGGACAGTGTGAGTGCTACCAGTCCGCTGGTAAAAAGGAAACGGTTGATGTGTTGAGACATAAGAATAACTCCTTCGGGTTGATTTGAGCAGGGGGAATCCATCCGTCGTGAGGAGTGATTACCGCTACGTGTTAGGAAGGGAAAAGAGTATCCCCTCGTTATGTAGTCTATTTCGCGATAGCCACCTGCTTCACCTTTAATTTTTATGCCATATGAAAAATATTTTCCGCGCATCATGTGTGCCTGATCCCTGCGCCTCCAGCGTTCGCTCAGGTGTCCGGACAGGTGAAGCAAAGACACGTACAATTCTCCGCCACCAGATTACCGGACCGGGAGTCGCGCCGTCAGATGCCGGGTGAGCCGATCCGAACTCGGTGCGGGTTTATTCGGTGCCGAATGATGGTTTTAGAGGGCGACATGGCAGTTAATCCACCGGCTCGCGTAGAAGCCGGGGGATCGCGCCCGGCGGCGTCAGATGGCAGAGGGAGGGGCGAACAAGTGGAGGTTCCTGGCTTGCGTCGCGGCTAACCTTTCCAGAAAGACAGCGCGGGGGATCTCCGTCGCGCCGATCTGTTGGAAGTGGGGCGTCATCATCTGTATGTCTATCCAGTCCGCCCCCCGTTCGCGCAGGTGATCGAACAGGTGGAGCAGGCAGAGTTTCGAGGCGTAATCCTCCCGGTAGAACATGCTCTCGCCGGTGAACACGCCGCCGCTGTCCACGCCGTACAGCCCGCCCGCCAACTCCCCGAACTCGTTCCACGCTTCGACGCTGTGCGCGATTCCGGCGTCGTACAGGGCGGTGTAGGCGGCTTGCATCTCTTTCGTGATCCAGGTGCTTTCCTGGTCGGCGCGTTTCGACAGTTGGCATGCCGCGATAACCTCCGCGAACGCGCAATCCACGGTGAACGTGAACCGATTCTTGCGCCGCTCCTTCGTCAGCGATTTCGGGACATGGACGGCGTCGAGGTTCAGGGTGGCGCGCGGGTCGGGGCAGAACCAGCAGAGCGGGTAGCCGGTATGGGGCCAGGGGAAGATGCCGCGCCGGTAGGCGGCGGTGAGCGTTTCGACGGAAAGTTCGCCAAGTATCGCGACCACGCCGTCGGGCGACGACTGGTCGAGACGCGCGGCGTCGATCCCGGCGATGCGCCGCCCGCGCAAATCGAACCAGACCGCCGTTTTCAGCCCCGGCAACTGCCATCGCATCGTGGTTTGTATGTTTCCTTTTCCCGCGCCGGTTTTCACTGTACCATGTAATGCGTGTCGCGCCGACAACCAAGGGCGCGCCGAAAAAGGAAACGAAAACGGATGGGTAATCGCGTAGACAAGCGGGGGAATCTGGACCTGCGACCGGTGACAATCGAGCGGGGCTTTATGAAGTTTGCGGAGGGTTCCTGTCTGATTTCGATGGGGGATACGCGGGTCATCTGTACCGCAACCGTTGAGGACCGCGTCCCGATGTGGATGAAGGGGCGCGGAAGCGGCTGGGTGACGGCGGAGTATTCGATGCTCCCGCGCTCCGGCAAGGAGCGCAACCAGCGCGAGACGATGAAGCCCGCCGGGCGTACGCAGGAGATCCAGCGGCTGATCGGGCGGTCGCTACGCCCCATCGTGGACATGGCTGCCCTCGGCGAACGGATGATCACGCTCGACTGCGACGTTTTAAGCGCGGATGGCGGGACGCGGTGCGCGAGCATCACCGGGGCGTATGTCGCGCTGGTCGAAGCCCTGTCCAAAATCCGTGCTACCGGTGCCCTGCGCAAGAACCCGCTCACGGATTCCGTCGCGGCGGTCTCGGTCGGCGTGGTTGGCGGCATGGAATTGTTGGACCTGTGCGCCGAAGAGGACAACAAGGCGGCGGTGGACATGAACGTGATCGCGACCGGCTCCGGCAAGTACATCGAGGTGCAGGGCACGGCGGAAGGCGTCCCGTACGACCGCGCCCGCCTGAACCGGCTACTGGATGTCGCGCAGTTCGGTCTGGACATGCTCCTCAAAAAGCAGGCGGAAGCGATAGAGGGGTTGTTGTAATGTCTTATTGATCCGCCGCAATCTGTCGGAACCGCCATGGCTCGGTGCAATCCGCTATGGATCAGTTCTCACGCTCAAGAACCGCCCTCAGCACCGTTTACAGAATAAGCGTCGGATCAATAATACGTATGTGGGAGTAGCGGGAGTAAAAGATAAACGGTATGAGGAGACGGGTAAAAACGTCTCCGCTGGGTGAAGGCCCCTTGCACGAAAGTGGGATTCCACCCTTAATGCACCGTGAGCGAATCAAAGACGGCTGTTGTAGAGGCGAATGTATTGCCAGAACAGACCACAAAGCCGATACGGCTCTGATTGTCGAAGGCAACAGGATGAGACATTCGCGGCTCACCCCATGCCTCACCATCCTTCGAGGCGAACACCTGAATCTGTTTGCCAGTCTGGACGAGTTTCAGGAAGACCGGTAAGGCTACTTTGCCCAACTCTTTCTTCTGATTGTCATCCACATCACCCGTCTTGTCTCGCCAGCGACAGACCAGGGTCCCCGATGCCTCAACCTGGATTAACAGGAACCGACCACACGTCTCTTTCAGCGACTCTCGGATCATCAATCCCGATGCGCTGGGCGGTCTATTATCCCATTTGTACGTGGGGCCACCGACATTGGGGGCCAACCGCGTCAAGCAAGCGGAGATTTCCATGTCGCCCGTCACAGCCCTGCTCACAAAGACACCTTGATCTCGGACACGTTCCCACCACGAAGTCATCGCATGGCCGGAACCCGAAATGGTGAGAGTCCCATCGGTCATCAAAGCCGAGCCGGGAATGGGGGGCTGGTTGAGTTCGTTGTAATTCCAGCCTGATGGCAGCGTGGATGTAGTCACTGTAACAGGACAAACCTGTTTCAATTTTCCGATGCTCGCTGTCACGGTGCAGTTGCCAGGTTTCTTTCCGACTACGATAGCGATCTGCTCGCCAATCCGGCGGACTTCCGCAATGGCAGGATTACTGCTGACCCAGTTAATCTCTCGGTCGAACGTTTCTCTCGGTGCGATAATGGCGTTAAGTGTTGCCTTACCGCCGGATGGCAGGGTGACTGCTTTCCGATCCATACTCAAGCCAGTCACTGCAACCCCGGGGCGACAATTGATGCGCTCGTTCAATTCGATCTCAGAGATCAGCGTCCCTTCATCCTCATTGGTCGCGGTCACGCTGAGTCGGTAAAGGTTCCACTTCATCGGCTTCGCGATCTGAAACTCGCGACGCTGCTTTTGCGCAGTAAACCCCGGGGATTCCTGAGTATCCAAATGCGTCCAGCGGACCCCGCCGTCGTTAGAACCGGATATCTCAAGACGACGCGGCACGCGCCGCGTGTCCGGGCAGACAACCACATACGAGGTGACGGGGTATTTCCTGCCATCCACATAGTGGCACTGAATCCAACTCGACGCCACCTTCTCCTGCCAGGCGGTTTGGTTGTCTCCGTCGAATGCCTTGCTGGCTGCCTCATGGTCCTGTGTCGCCCCCTTGCTGGTGATCTGGCACATACCGGCTTGGGTATAATACGCTGTATTGAACGTCAAATTCACCGGTCTTCCCTTACCAGCCACCATCATGTCCTCCAGTGCCGTCTCGATCACGTTTTGGGCGGATTTGCGTACCAGATAAGCGTGGTTAGCCTCCCCGACCGACTGCCAGGTATTTATGCCGGTGGCGGCGTCAACAACATTAATGCCACCACTTACAACCTCGTACAACGGCGAGGGGTTGCGAACGGCGACCAGACTGCTAACGGAATCCCAGCTTAGACGATCTCCGGCGAACCCAACTCCCGGGTAGAGACGGTAAGCCATAGTAAGCGGGTTGTGCTCCGGCATTTCATAGGTTACGCGGCGACCGGAGTTGGTCGAACCGCCTTCCCCATTGAATAGCACAGGGGTCGGCCAGGCGGAGCATATCGTTGCGGCAGAAGCCGGGTCTTGTTTGAAGTTCCACTCCGCGTCTTTCCCGCTTGCAGTCGGGGGATAGTGCCCTCCCATAATATCAAGTCGCTTCACCTTCTTTTTTACCAGCATACGACCATCCAGCGGACTTGCGGTATCTGGACCAGAGCTTAGCAGATGCGCCAGATTGCGGAGCGGACCGACTGCCAGCACAATGACGCTACCGTCGGGCTGTTTTGCCAGAATCTGACGATACAGTGTGATCGCATCGGGGTAATCCTTACTGCTGGCAAACTTGTGCGGGAAGCGTCTGGCAATCTCAGCGGTGAAGTGTGGACCGGCGAGGAATCCAGTATCTTTCAGCGTCCCGACCGGTATTTCCGGGTGTCCGAACCAGGTGTTAATCGCATCGAGGGCGGGTGCGACCGCGTCTGCCGAAACGCATCCCATGGTTGCAAGTAGCTTTGCGTCACCCCGTGCAACCGATGAATGCAGAATGAAGAGAGCACCCACATCATCGCAGTCGTTACCCATATCCGTGTCGAATATGATATTCGTCGGGGTTTTGCCAGTCTGACACATTCCAATTCCGGCAGACTGGAATAATACGACGGCGAGAAGAAGAGCAAGACGAAATAGTCTATTCATGATATTCACTGCGGCACACTTTTCACACAGGCACGCATACAGGGTAATCCAAATACTACTCTGACCGGTCAGGAGTTGTAAGTTGGCTCGATTCAATTTTCACGGCAGCTGCGGTTATGATTCGCACTGAGGCGGAACGTAGCATGGGCCAACGTTTTAATGAATACTAACCGGTTGGGGCATTAGCTCATATTGCCATTCATGGCTACTCTAAATGCGACACAACTCTCGGAGGAAACCATAGAACGACAATGGTAAATGTTATTTTGCCACAGTTGATGCACACATGCAACTCTAAGTCGTGTCGACACAGGGAAACGTCCTGCGACATTTTATGGTGGTCCCATTTGTCAAGACAGTTTCGGGTCGTTTTTTAAGGAGTCTTCCTCCTCTTTAAAGCAAACAGACTCATTATATACTTGAGCAGGCGTACGGTAGCCTAATGCCTGATGCAGACGCTCCTTATTATAGAACGACAGGTACCGAGACAATCCTTGCCGCGCATCACGCGGCGTCTCATACTCGGACAGGTAAACTTCCTCGTATTTCACGGAGCGCCACAGTCGCTCCGTGAAAATATTGTCCACATACCGACCGCGACCATCCATCGAAACCTTCGCTCCCGCTTCCAGCAACGGTTCGGTGAACCGAGGACTGGTGAAGTGACTGCCTTGATCGCTGTTAACGATCTCAGGCACCACTCTTTTCAAGGCACTCGATGAACAGGCAATGACAAAGTCCATCTTGCGAAAGTTGCCTTAAGCAACTTTGCGCGTCCAGTGTATCCGATAATTCCCACGCGACGACATATCGACTGTACCAGTCCAGGAAGGCAACTAAGTACATCCACCCACCCACCAGACGAATATAGGTAATGTCCACTCCCCATACTTGATTGGGACGGTTAATTACCAATCCACGCAACAGGTAGGGAAATACCCGATGCTCAGGATTATCTGACGGTTTTGACAAATTAGGCTTAGGAAACAGAGTTTCAAGCCCCATTTCCCGGCGATAACGGCGTATTGTGTGCCGTCCCGCCGTCAACCCTTCGCCTGCCAGCATCCGTACGATTTTGCGCGACCCCAGGAATGGATGTCCGGTATATAACTCATCCAGGCGATGCTTGATGGCAATCTCCTGATCCTGGGCAGGTCGTGGTCGATAATATAAACTGGCTCGCGAGACAGAGAGTAACTCCGCTTGCCACAGGATCGGCAGTTCCGCTGCTTCATCCCGTTCTACCAACTCCCGCCGCGCTTTAGGCGTCAGGTTGTAGACCAGATTTTTTTTTCAGCCAGTTGACCTGGGTGGTTAATTTCCCGATCTCCTGGTATAACTCAGCAATCCTGGCTTCTTGCGCCTCTACTTTATCGTCCTTGATGGCACCACGCTCAAAGAGCGTGGGCAACTCTGTGGTTGCGATCTGTTTCCATTTCGTAATTAGATTCGGGTGTATTTGATGCTCTGTCGCCAACTCGGACACGGTCTTGGTTTCACGAATCGCCTCCAAGACAATCTTGGCTTTAAGAGCGGGCAGGTATTGTTTTCGGGTTCTTTTCATCATGGTTATCCACCTTAAGATAACCCGATTTTCTGTCTAAAATACTAGGACCATTATATTTGTTGACCCTCACGGCGTTCATATATCGGGTGGACATCTTCGGCGCGGAAGCACTCCGTCGAAACAATGAGCTACTATAAGCGGCATTCGTTGCTCTGTCGCGAGAGATGCAAGGTAACATATGAAGGCATTTCCGGAGATACTTGAAGATAAACGGGTAGCAGTGGAAGGATTGTTGTACATCCGGGCGAAATTGTAAGCCATCATTCGACGATCAGGAACACCATGTACCAACAAGCCCCCCCCTTGCCCGAACTCAACGGTCCCGTACAGACGATGCAACGGCACGGCTGCCTGACGGCGTGGCTGATCTTCATGATGGTCGCGAACGGTCTCCTCGCCGCCGCCGTCCCGTTCCTCGCTGGCATGCCCGCTATCACGTTGCCGGCTTTCGATATGGGTTTCATGCTGATCGGGGCGATTCTGAATATCATTTGCGCGATCGCGCTGTTCAAATGGTATCGGTGGGGGTTTTACGGTTTCGCCCTGACGACAGTGGCGGCGGTCATCTATAATCTGTCTACGGGGACACCCATCGCGCAAACCGGGAGCGGTCTGTTAGGCATTTCTATCCTGTACTGGCTGTTGCAACTCGGCACGCCGAAGGCTTGGGATCAGATGAAGTAGCCGGACCGACGCAACGGGCTACCAGGCAAATCAGTGTTGCCTGATACCGTAGTTGGTATAATCGGCTGACGAGAGGCGAAATACATGGTCATGACTTTGGAACTACCGGATGAATTGGCAGACGCCGTTCGCGAAGAAGCGCGACGACTTGGTAAAGACCCCGCACAACTCGCCATCGAGCAGATGACAAACTTCTACGCCATCGCCAAGCATATACCGGCACACCTTGATCCTAGACGCTCGAAAACTATGAATCAGTGGACAAATGATGTTCGCTCACGCCACGGGTTTCCGGACGATTGGGGGACGAAGCCTGTCACACTGAGCGCGGGCGACTGGGCGGCGTTGGAGGCGGCTTGTGAGGATATGTACCTTGGCTATAGCGAGGTAGCGGGAACCGTCCGCGTCCGGCACGCGGCTATGCTACCTGTAAGTCAATCCGGCGAGGACGAAGAATGACAACCCTACCACTTCTTGTACTCGCGACGCGCAACGCGCATAAAGTGGAGGAAATGCGAGCCTTGCTCGCGGATGTGCCGGTGACTCTGGTCGGGGCGTTGGATTTTCCGGAGGCACCCGAGCCGGAGGAGACGGGGGAGACGTTCGCCGCGAATGCGCGTATCAAGGCGTCCGCCGTCGCGCTCGCCACCGGGCACTACGCGCTGGCGGACGATTCCGGCATCTGTATCGACGCGCTGGGCGGGCGACCGGGCGTGTACTCCGCGCGCTGGGCGGGACCGGGTTCCGGGGCGAAGGAATGGATCGCGAAAACGTTCGCCGAACTGGACGGGGTGCCTGACGAGAAGCGCACCGCGCGTTACGTCGCCGCGCTTGCGGTCGCCGCGCCCGACGGAACGATTGTCATCGAGTCGGAGGGGACGTTCGAGGGGCGCGTCGGGCACGAGCCGCGCGGCGCGAACGGCTTCGGCTACGATCCGATCTTTCTTCCTGCGCCCGAGTTCGACCGTACCGCCGCCGAACTGTCGCCGGAGGAGAAGCACTCCCGGTCGCATCGCGGGATCGCCGTGCGGAACCTGATACCGGCACTGGCGGAGATTTTCGGGGAACTTCGTTCGTCCGTCTTTCTCGGGGAACTTCGTTCCTCCGCTGGAAGTGAGGCACTTGG
>JAYULM010000549.1:0-5950 GCA_043763605.1 Armatimonadota bacterium
CTGCTTTGGCTAAAGCCATCGCTTCGATTCCTGACACTTTGGGGGCCGCTTGTTTTCGTCATTGCAAGTACCTTCAACCGAATTGACGAAGACTATAGAGGAGCGCGGCGATGGCTCCGACGGCGGCGAAGGCGAGTCCTTTCTTGACGATTGGATGCAATTCGAGTGCCGCCGTGTACGCCGAGGGTAGGGCGACGCTTTTGCTGCGCGGGGCGTTATTGCCCGTGGTCGAACCGGTCCCCGGTTCCGGGCGGTACAGGTTCGAGCGGCCGTCGTCCGGCTCGTCGGAGAGTTGCCCCTCGAAAAAGCCGAAATAGTCGCCCGAGTGCTTCATCACCGTGTCCAGGAGTGACGGGGATAGCCGCTGCAACGCCCCCAGTGCCGCCGCCGAGTCTCCGGCATAGATCTCGCGGTGGTACTTGTTCGCATGCCGATACTACCGCCCCCGCCGCCACCGACACGTCGTAGATCGGCGGCACGGCGCGCGGGCGACGGCCCATGAGCGATTTCGCCTGCGTATAGAACGGCGTGTCGATCACGGCGGGCTTGACCAGCGTTACGTTGATCGGGATCTTCTCGTGGTCCAACTCCATGCGCAGTGCTTCGGTGAAGCCCTTCACCGCGTGCTTGCTCGCGCAGTAGATTCCCTGGAGCGGGATCGCCCGCTCCGACAGGATCGAACCGAGATTGATCAGTGTACCGCCGCCGTTTTGCGACAGGTGCGGGATCGCGGCGCGGCACCCGTGGATCGTGCCCAACACATTCACCGCGAACACCCGCTCGATGTCCTCGACGGGTTGTGTGCGCAGGTAGGCGTACATCGAAACCGCCGCGTTGTTGACCCACGTGTCGATGCGCCCGTAATGCGCGACGGCTTGCGCCGCCAGCGATTCGACCTGCGCCTTGTCGGATACGTCGGTCGGCACGACGAGTGCCCTCCCCCCGCGCTCGGTGACTTGCCGCGCGGCTTCGTGCAACGCGGCTTCGTTACGCGCGGCAAGCACGACGGACGCGCCCTTTTCGGCTAACATCCAGGCGGCTTTGCGCCCGATCCCGGACGACGCGCCGGTGATGACGACTACCTGCTCCCCCAGCGGCTTCGGCTTGAAATGTGACATAGATTCGGGTTTTCCTTTGGAATGGTCATACCCGTTTTCGTCGTTTCGCCCCCACCCCCGGGTACCCTCTGGGTGCCCCTCCCCCGCTGCGCAGGAGAGGGGGAGTCAGAGGGGACGCGCGGCAGACGTTTCGCTCCCTGTGCCCCTTCCGGACTCCCCCTCTCCTGCGCAGCGGGGGAGGGGGCGCAGGCGTCCCTGCGCCAGGGTAGCACCCTGGCTCCGGACTCCCCCTCTCCTGCGTAGCGGGGGAGGGGCACCCAGAGGGTACCCGGGGGTGGGGGCGAAACGAACCTTCTTCCTATCTACGGCTTCTTGATTTTCACTTCCTTGTAATCGTCCGGGTTGATCTGCATCTTCGCGCGCAGATCGTCGAGGCTTGTGTGAGTGTCGGTCCCGATGTATGTATTGTCGCGCTTGTGAACGAAGTACCGCTGGTGGCTGTTGTCCACCTGATACGCTTTGCCGCTCGAATCCACCACGGTGTGTTCGTCCGTGATGTAATTCAGGAAGTTTCGGTGGGTCGCGTCGCTCTTCGCCTGATTCTGATACCAGCGTTGCATGCTGGCGTCGCCCGCGTCCTGTATCGACTTCATGCGCATCTCGTGGCGGCGATTGCTGGCGTTGAAAGACGCGATCATGTTCGCGTGATCCTGCCGCAGTCGCGCCATGCGCTGCTCATGTTGTTGCTGTTGTCGCGCCTTCCAGCCGGGATCGGTCCGATGTGACGCGACCACCCGGAACAACACCGCGTTCTGTTTGACCGGGTCGCCGGGGGTCGAAACGCCGGAAACCGCCGGAAACCAGACCGACCCGTTCGTCATCGTCGCACCGTTGACAAGCCCGTGCATCGGCTTCCCGTTGTCGGTGTAGTCGAACGCGATACGGACGGCACTCACCTGCATCTGGACGTTGCCCCGCTGCAACGACTCCCGAACCTGCTGGATCACCTCCGGGTTCGGACCGGTTTTCGTGATGCGAAAGCCGGGCAGTTTACCGAATTTGCCGCGGACATAGCGCGCGAAAAACTGGTCGGCGGTCTGATACTCCGCGAACTTCATCAGCGGGTTCATCGGGGCGGTAAAGGTTTCGGCGTTCATATACGGGGTCGGGACCATGTGATATGGCAGGCGCGGGTCGCCGATAAATAGCAGAGTCTTCCCGTCCGGACTCAGCGATGTCGCGACGACGTTGTGCAGTTCGTAAACGCGCACCAGATAGGCTTGATTCCGCCATCCCTTCGGCATCTTGATGGTGAACGATCCCTCGACCGGGTCCTTCAGCGTGACCATCGCCCCGGTAGCGGCGGAAGATTGCTTCCCGCCTTGTGGTCGCGCCGCCGTCTCCGTCACGGGTGCCGTACAGGCGGTGAGAAGGAGAAACGCGACCAGTGCGGCAGGTAAGGTGCTTCGTCGATGAACTGTTTTTCGTTCCGTCATGAAAATCGCCTTTCGGTAAGGAGCATACCCGGATTCTATCGAGTTTTTTCATCCACTTTACCGGCGGGGCGACAAATAAACGTTAGTATCGCGAACGATTCCGTGTTCGTCGGATAAATCTTGAAAAGATCATCGTATACTGAATGTCAGACTGTAACCCGCGTTTCCGGTACCTGCCGCCGCCGGTTTCGCCGCGCAACCCGGTGCCGGATCATCCTGCCCGCAACGCGCCCCTCCGACCGGTTGATTATCGCCGCTGGACACCGCTTCCGGGCGGAGCCAGACCGCGTGCCCGTCAACGGCGACATAGTTCGCCCCTTCCCCATGCCGGGGATTCGCGGGGAGCAGACCGTTTACCGCCCGCCCGCCGATCTTACCGGTCGCGTAAAGGGGCATATCCGCTTGGGTTTGGAGGAGCGATTTGCATTCGGTCTCAATCGTGGTCTCGCAATACATCGAACGCCCCCCGTTTCCTCCGGAAGAGCCGTAGGCGTAAGGGTGATTTTCCGTAAATGTTTCCGTGCGGTTCGAAGATTCGAAAAGAAAAATTGTGTGGGAGGGCGCGCTGTAGGCGGCGAGACTTTCGTTGTAGGTGTTGCTGTTGATCGCATAAGAATTGACATACGCCATCTCGTCGATATTCAGCTCGGGGATGATCCGGTGTTCGTCCTCGGTCGGGTCTTCCGGGCAACGGAATACGCGAACGTTTTTGAGATAGGGATACGCGGCGTCATGGGACCAGCCGGTGTAGCCGTTCGGAGAAAGCAGGTGGTCGTCATTGTCGGCGGCGTATTGCAGGAGTGCCAGCCCGACCTGCCGTTCGTTCGACAGACAGGTAGTTCGCAACCCATTCCGACGCGCAGTGTTGAACGCAGGAAATAATAAAGCGGCTAACATGGCAATAATATTTATTACCACTAGTAGTTCAGTCATCGTGAACGCGGCGGGTTTCCTCGCTCGTTTCGGGATAATCATCGGACGATTCCTTTCAGGACAGGACTCTACGCAGGTAGGTTTGACGGCGGCGGTGTTGACGCAGATGGAATGCGAGCGACGCGCACCCCGCGCCGACCGGTAGCCAGTACACCGATTGGACGACGGCGAACGCCAAAAACTCGCCGAACGGTAACATCAGCCATCCCGTCACCAGGGAGTGGCAAAGGACGGGCAACATGCCGATACAGGCGGATTGCGCGGGTTTCGTGTGCGCTTTGTACCCGACCGCGCAACCCGCGAGTATAGGTAAGGCGAAAACGAAGACCGTGGAAATCGCCCAGAGCATCGGGTTCGGTTTCAGCAAGACCCGGTTCGCCTGAAGTATGCCGATTGTCAGCACTGATGCCAGACCGAAATACGCAAAGGCGGACAGCGGCGCGGCATAAGAGCGGTTGCCGTGCGGGACGCCCGATTCGCCTGCCCCGCCTTGCGCTTGCCACGCTTCGAGAAACCCCGTTCCGACCTTCCAGGGTTCGCCGTATTCGCGTAACGCTGTGTCAGTCGCTTCCTCAGCGGTCAGCAGACCGGACGCCTCGTATTCGGCGATCAGTGCGTACAGATGGTCCTCGGCTTCGGCGCGGAAAATCTGTCGTTCGCGCAACGAAACATGAGACAGAAGAGGACCGCACAGGTGGTCCAGATAGTCCGTGACACGCTCGGACCGCGAGACCGGCGAGTCAGCGTGAATAGTCGGGTCATGCGGGCTGGCTGGCATTCGGTCCCTCCGCGCCGTCCCCGATCACCCGCGCCATCGCCTTCGCGAACCGGTCCCAAACCGCCGTGCGACGGGACAGTTCCGCCTGCCCCGCTTCGGTCATCGCATACACCTTGCGCGGACGATCCCCGCCGCCCGTTTCCCAGTTGCCCGCGATCCATTCGTCACGCTCCAGCGCGTGCAACACGGCGTAGAGAGTGCCCTGCTTGAAGCGGAGCGCGTCGCCGGTGCGCCGGTTGACCTCGCGGGCGATGGCGTACCCGTGTAACGGTCCGTCGCGAAGCACTGCCAGCACCATCGTCGGCGTGTTCCCGCGTAGCAGTTCGCGCTCGTCGGGATAGTCGGGTTCGATTTTGTCGGGTACGTTCATTTCTATAACGCATTATATACTGCGTGATAGAGTATTGTCAATACCTTTTGTTTCGGACGTTTTTTCGGACACTAAAGGGTTCCCGTCGGCACACTTGCCGACTGGAAGCACTTCGTGCTGTAGACGCTTCGCGTCGGGGAGGCGGTTTATTCGCGAGCGAACGGACCGCACCCGGCGACGCGAAGCGTCTACAGCACGAAGTGCTTCCAGTCGGCAAGTGTGCCGACGGGAACCCTTTAGTGTCCGAAAAAACAAAAAAGCAGTAGCCGGAAAGCGCGTTGCTTCCCGGCTACTGTTAGTTTCTTCCTACCCGTCACCGTCCGAAGCCAATCCCTACGCGTGACTCTCCTTTTGCGAGGGCGCGGAGGAGGCTGATTCGACCAGCGGGACCGGCGTTTCGGTCGCGGGCTTGCCGGAAAGCGATGACGGGGCGTTCAGGTTCGCGCCGTTGTCGATGCCGACGCCGAGGCGGTTGACCAGTTCGCCGCCCAGCCACGCCGCGAACATGCCGACGCCGAGCGCGAGGAACGATAGCACCACCGCGAGCACGGACGGACTCGCCGGATTGGTCGAATAGCGTATCCACCAGGACAAACCGAACGCGGTGAGCATCACCGTGTTCGCCAGTCCGTGTGACAAGCCGACCGCCTTCGCCCGCGTCCCGGTCGGGATCGCCGCCCAGTCTATCCAGCCCGTCGCGGCGGCGAGCAAACCGGATACGACGCCGACGGTGATCATCCAGTACGCTACCCGGTACATCTCGGCTTTGCTGGCGAGTGCCCCGGCAACGTCGAAGAGCACCGACGTGACCAACAGCCCGAGTGGGAAAACGATCATCATCTGGTGGAGCGAATGCCCTAGGAATTTGGCGCGCGATTCCATAATTACCTCCTAAAACTGCTCACTCGTCGGCGGTTGTGTCTGGTGCGATTCGCGGGGGTCGCCCGGGATCTCGCTCTGACTATCCTGCTCCGGTGCCTCACTCGCGGGAGACGCGGGCGCCGCTGCTGCTATCGCGTCGCCGCCGGTCCTCATCTCGCTCTGCCCGGTGTCGTTCTGCGGCAGGTCGTACGAATAGCGCGCCTCGGTCATCTCGTCCTGGCTGATCTCGACCGGGGTTTCCATTTCGTCGATCACTGCGGTTTCGGGCGTATCGGGTGTCATATTTTCGTCTCCTCTAATCAGGGGTTATACACGGCTGGTGTACCCGCTTCGCGCCGGTTTCAAGCGGGTTAGGTGTTGGGTGTTGGGTGTTAGGTGTTTCGGACGGTGAACCGTTCCGCTATGCGCCTTCGGCGGACGCTCTGCGAGCGGC
>JAYULM010000550.1:0-5950 GCA_043763605.1 Armatimonadota bacterium
TGGTGCAATTAAACCGTTTATTTCCTTAGAAACGAGATTTGTCCGAAGCAACCATAGGGATCGCCGATCCGCCACGATTATTTCTCGGAACATCTAATGAACCCGGCGTTTTTATCGCGCCAACTGTTCTCCGTACCGCGCATATAGGCGAACGAGACGAAGGATTCAAATCGGTTTCGATCTTGCTTTCCGAAGGGGGTACCGAAATAGTAGGTCGCGCCGATCTTATTGAACCAGGTGTCCTCGCTGTTGCCATCGCTGTTGCGGGAGATAATGGTCGTGTATCGTCCCGCATACAATCCGAAGTCGCCGCGCCGAAACTCCAGCCCGATCAGCGGCGAGCGGAAGGCATGCAGGTACAGGGTGTCCTGAGAACGCGGTGTCTGCATTTCCTGAGCATTTGCGGCACCTGCCATGCCGAGCATCACTGTGAGAAGCGACACGGCGAGGGAAACAGTTTTCGCCCCCGGAATACGTGCCGGTCGGATAGTGTCCCGGATCGTTACCCCGCCGAGCGCGATCAGCCATGCCGCCCAGAGCAGATACCCGACCACGGTAGCGATTTGCGCCCAGACTGCCCGTGTTGCCTCGCCCAATCCGAGCAGAATGCCCACTCCCGATACGGCACCGACCACTGCGAACCCGCGTCGGTCGGCTTCCCATAAACCGCGCGCCACGGTCATCGTCCAGATTCCGGTGAACAGATAGCCCAGATGTTCCCCGATTCCGACGCCGAGGTAGTGATTCAGTGCATCGAATACAACTGTTATTGTATTTTGAGTAGCGATGCTTGCATTTCTACCAATATAGGTTTCTGCAAGGTACGGGGTCACGAATACCCAGCGGGCGAGTCCTAATGCCTGCACCAATCCCGCCAGCACGCCGAACGTGACTGCCGCCGTTTCGTGCCGACCGGCGAACGGTTTCGCGGTGAAAAGGGCGAGCGGGATCAGGAGCAACGCGGCAGAGAACATAACGTACCAGGTCGCGAGGAGCGGTGTGCCGCCCGCCGCGAACCGGGTGAGCACCTCGCCCGCCGGGTGATGCAGAACCGCCGGGTAGTCGAAGCGCGACACGAGTGCGAGGAAGGCACCGTTGAATAGGAGCGGCGCGGCGATTAGCAATAACCCGGTCGTCCATTGTTGTGTTTTGGTGGGTTGAGTTTTCATTGTTCTACCTTTCAGGGTGGTTGATACTGTCCGTGATCAAATACGGACGCAGTACGAGACGGAGCAGAGACGCGCCCTGCTCCTGATGACGAGCTTGGAGCGTGGATAGGTCGGAATCCCCGCCGTCCGACTCCAGAAACGGTAAGAAAAAGTCGCTGACGATCCAGCAGACCTGTGCCAACTGGCTTTCCTCCTCCGGGGTTTCGGGAAGACGCACAAATCCGGCATCGGCGAAAGCGCGGAGTAGATACGCGAACCCGTCGAAGCCGCGCTGACGCACGACGCGGTAGCGGGACATCAGTTCCGCGTCCCGCTGGAGCAGACTGATCCGCTCCCGGTAGAAGAAGCGGTACCGCCACAGGACCACGAAATTCAGGCGCAGGAGGGCGTCCAGGTCGTCCGGCGTCGGAACGCGGTCTTCGGGGAGCGCGAACGCCCGATCCGTGTCGTCTGAGTAACGCTCGAACAGGGCGCGGACGATCTGCTCTTTGTTCTTAAAGTGGTAGTACAGGTTGCCGACACTGATTCCCGCACTGTCGGCGACGAGGTTGGTCGAAACGTTCCCCGTGCCGTTCTCGTTGAACAGGCGCAGGGCGGCGTCCAAAATGCGTTCCCGGTTGTTGACTTTTTCGTTCATAGCATTTCAGTTAGAGTATTTACTCTACATGAAAACATGTGTAGAGTAAATACTCTAATTTGTCAAGAGATATGCCAGATATTTTTTTGAGGTGTAGATCGCAAACCATTTTGCAGGAAGCCCGCCCCCCGGTGAGGAATCGTTTTCGTATGAACCGCCAAGCCGCCAAGTCCGCCAAGGTGAGAGGAGAGGGGATTTAACCACAGAGAACACAAAGGACATAGAGACCGGAGGAGAAGGTTTTAGAGTTTTAGGATGCGCTCTCTAACGAGGCAACATACCGGATTCGAAACACATATCTTTGAATCTTTCTTCTCTTCCGGTCTCTATGTCCTTTGTGTTCTCTGTGGTTAAATCCCCTCTCCTCTCACCTTGGCGGACTTGGCGGCTTGGCGGTTAAACATGATTTTCAGGAGAACGAAACGATGCCGATTGAAGGACGCGCCGCTATTTTGTCTGAAGCGGGCAAAGACGCGGAGATTGTAGATATTGTCGTGGACGAGCCGGGACCAGGCGAAGTGCGGGTCAAGTTACACTCGTCCGGGGTGTGCCATACCGATTTGACCGTGAAGAATCTGAACGGCAACGGGATGGCGTTCCCGATTGTGCTCGGGCACGAGGGCGCGGGCTATATCGATGCGGTGGGCGAGGGCGTGACCCAGCTCGCGGTCGGCGACCCGGTCGTCATCGCCTACCGCGCCCCGTGCGGCGACTGCCCGGCGTGTCGGCGCGGCGACCCGCGCCACTGCTACGCCGCCCTGCGCCCGAAACAGCGCATCACACGCAAATCCGACGGCGCACTCTGCTCGCAGGTGCTCCGTTGCGGGACGTTCGCGACGCACACCGTGGTACACAGCAAAGCCGCGATCAAAATGCCGAAAGAGATGCCGCTGGAAAAAGCGTGTCTGATCGCGTGCGGCGTCATCACCGGCGTCGGCGCGGCACTGAACACGTCGCCCGTGTTCCCCGGCGCGCGTGTCGCGGTGATCGGTTGCGGCGGGGTCGGGCTTTCGGCGATTCAGGGTGCGAAGATCGCGCACGCGAAACAGATCATCGCCGTAGATGTCAACCCGACCAAACTCGAATGGGCGAAGGAGTTTGGTGCTACGCACGTCGTCAACGCCCGCGAGACCGACCCGTTGAAAGCGGTGCGCGAACTGACCGAGGACGGCTGGGACGGCGGCGTCGAGTTCGCGTTCGAGGCGACGGGTATTCCGATGTGTACGGAACAGGCGGTCAAAATGCTGTCGTACGGCGGCACGGCGACCACTATTGGCTTCCCGGCGGCGACCGATGCGGTGAATCTGAACCTGGGCGACATGGCGACCGGCGTGTACTGGAACAAAGCCGCCCTGCGCGTCTGCCACTGCGGCGACACGTTGCCGTCGGTGGACTTCCCGCTCCTCGCCGACCTGTACCTGAAGGGCGAACTGAACCTGGACCGGATGGTGACGAAGGAGATCGGTCTGGAGGATGTCGAAGCTGCGTTCCACGAAATGGAAACCGGAAACGTCATCCGATCCGTAATCCGCTTCTGACACAATTGAGCGGGCGGCGGCAGATCCGCCGCCCGACGGATACCCTATGACGATTGATCTGAGCCGACTTAGCGCGGGCTTCCCGGCACTGACCGAAGCCATAGGTATGACATTTGCCGAAGCCGCCGCAGTGTGTCTGCGGCACAAGAACCACACGTCGCCGGTTCAAGCAAATGTGATTACCGGGGTCACCGAGTTTTCGGTGGAACTCATTTTCCCGGCGGTGACAGATCAGATGACGCGGTCATGGGCAGACATTAAAGAGGCTACCGAGGCGGGTGCCGTTGGAATCGCCATCCTGGTTATCTGCAGAACCGAAGGGCTGACTGTCGTGGAGCGTTCCGTCAAAGGGACCGGGGTGGACTACTGGCTGGGTAGCGAGGGCGATTCCGCTTTTCAGAGAAAAGCACGGCTCGAAGTTTCCGGAACGTTGGACGGGAGCGATAGTGTTATCAAGCAACGTATACGACAAAAGACGGAGCAAACAAAGCCGTCCGACACAACACGACTTCCCGCTTACGTCGTGGTGGTCGGGTTCAGCCGCCCGACTATTGAGGTAGCATTTTTGCCATGAACAAAGTCATCGAACTACACCACGAAGCCATGCGTTCCTATGACGAAGTGACGATTCACCGTCTGAAGAACGGCAAGGGGATGTTGCCGTCCGACGTGTCGCTCGCCCTACGAAACGCCTACCGCCGGGAACGCGAAGCCGCTCTGCTTCTGCTGAACGAAACAGAGCAGGAGCCGACACGCTCGGTCTTGTTCCGTAGCGCGGCATGGCTCGCTTTGCAGTGCGGGGAGGCGCGGGACGCCGAACTGCTGGCTACGCAAGGCTTGCAGGGAAGCCCGCCGACGGAACTGGCACAGGAACTGCGCGAGGTAAGGAAGCAAGCCGGGTTCGCCTGAGTAGTTGCGTGTTCCCGGTCGCGGGCAGGATTCGCGCCCGGCACCCCGAACACAAAAGCCGATGCGAAAACCGGCACCGCTCTTCCGCGCCGATTGGGAACTCATCTGGAGCGACGCGATAGGGAAGACGAACGGAATCTGGACCGGATGGTGACAAGAAATAGCCTTAGAGGATGTCGAAGCCGCGTTCCACGAGATGGGACTGGGAACGTCATCCGATCCGTGATTCGGTTCTGACGCGCCGCGCGTCGGGGGCGGCTTGCTCGCGGCGGGCTTTGCCGCACGCCGCCCCCTTCTATCGCGCGGTCAGGAACAGAATGAGCGCACAGATCGCGAAAAGGGAGACTATGAACAAAAGAATGACCCGTTCGCCCAGTGCCTGCTCCCTGTCCTCCTCGCTCACGCCATAAGCCGCCGTCAAGTCCATGCCCCTTAACAAAGCCGCCCTTTTGCCTATTTCCTCCCTTTGCCGTTGGAAATCTTCCGCCGAATCCAACTCCCCAGATTTCGCGGACCGGAACAGCGCGGCGAAGTAACGTGGGAAGGATATTTCGCCATTCTCCCTTAGCCGCTCTAGTTCCGCCCTCTTCCGCTCTGCAACGGACTCGACGGCGATCCCATCAAGCATGAGAAGTAGCGCATCATGGTCTTCCCCGGAATGAGACGCCTCGGCATCAGCGCGCATTTCTTGCAACAAAGTCAGGTCGCTCAAGGCCCGCTTCGTTTCTTTTCCGGTCAGGTGTACGCCGTAAAGGCCGATCATCCCTAAAACCGTGCCGAAAAGAGAGATGAGAAGGGGTCTCCCGGAGACGAAAGAGAACAGAAGGAAAAAACAACAGACGACACTGAAAAACCGTAGTGCGCCGAATAATTGGGAATAACCGAGCCAGTAGAGACGGTGGACGGGATCGCGATGCCGGATGTGGGACAGTTCGTGCCGAAAAATTGGTCGCGCCAAGCGCGGGTTCTTCCGTAGCATGACGAGTGTTGCCTTATTGACGATTAGATGGAAGCGGGGGAAGCGAGAGTCTATAAGCCAGGCGCAAACGGAGAAGACAAACAGGACGAGCGCGAGAAGACCGATCAGGATGATCACTGCTTCGTTGTCATGGTCTACTTTTATCACACGGCTCGCGCACCCTATGAACTGAAGGGTCACTGCAATCACGCTTACCCGCCGCCACAGGCGGGGGATGTGCGCGGCGCGTATCCCAAACGAGTCCAGTAGAGCGAGGCGGATGACCGTGCGTTTCGGGGAAAGACCGGCTTCTGTCAATAAACCGCATAAGTCTCGCCACCTGTCCTCGGACAAGTTAAGTGGAGGGAGTGATTTCCTGTTGTGATTCACCTGAGATAGGTGCGCGAGTTTGGCGACCGATTGAAAAATGGCGACGGCGTTAACGATGACGATGACAAGTAGCGATGTGAGTAGGTAGACGGAGTGGGTCTGTTTAGTTCCTGCCTCGCCCGGTATACCGAATACGGAGAACGTAGTCCAAAGGTAGAGCGCAAACAGAAGCGGCACGATTCGGAGTTTCCAATACGTCCGACGCATACGTCGCCGCAGTTCCGACAAGACTGCGGCGCGAGCGTTGTCCGAGAAGGGGCAGCGGTTTGCCTCCGTTCCGATCACTATTTTCGCTTCGACCGAAGTTTATCGCCCGCTTGCGGGTTGTTGACGATGTGTTGCGCCAGAA
>JAYULM010000551.1:0-1697 GCA_043763605.1 Armatimonadota bacterium
GGCGTGACTCTACCGGCTCTTCCGCACCCGGTGCGTCCGCCGCAGGCGCGGAGCGGAACCGTTCACGGTCCGGGCGAAGGTTTAACTCTCGCTCCTTCCGGACGCAGGTTTTTCCCTAACTCCTCACGAATCGCTATCCCATGAAACGTGTTGTCACCTTCGGCGAAGTAATGCTACGCCTTTCGCCCCCGGCATATTCCCGGTTTTCGCAAGCAAGCACCTTCGACAGAACGTTCGGCGGCGCGGAACTCAACGTCGCCGTGTCTCTGGCGCAATTGGGTGTTCCTTCCGCATTCGTGACGAAACTCCCCGAAAACGATGTCGCCGAAGCGTGTGTGATCGAAATGCGCGGATTAGGGGTCGGAACGGCTCATGTGCGGCGGGGCGGGGAGCGAATCGGCGTCTACTACGTCGAGCGGGGGGCGGCGCAACGTGCATCGACCGTGATCTACGACCGCAAAAACAGCGCGATTGCCGAAACCGATCCCGCCGAATGGGACTGGCGGACGATCCTCGGCGGCGCGACCGCACTTCATGTCACCGGAATTACGCCCGCCCTTTCGGAACACTGCCGTATCGCGACGCGCGATGCCCTGACTGCCGCCCGAGAAGCCGGAGTCACGACATTTTTCGACCTGAATTACCGTCAAAAACTGTGGTCCACGAAAGAGGCGGGCAAGGTACTCGCGGAACTACTACCGCTTGCCACCTACGGAGTCGTGAGCGACCATGACGCCGAAACACTGTTCGATATACGCTCGAAGAAGACCTGCCCCGAAAAAAAGCAAGCCGAGGTCGCCGAAAAATTGACCAAGCGGTTCGGGCTGACCGGCGTTGCGATGACGCGCCGTGAACAACACTCTGCGAGCCGGAACGGCTGGGGCGGCATGTTCTGTGTCGGCGGCACGGCGCATGTTTCGCGGCAATACGAAATCGACTTCATCGTCGACCGAGTGGGCGGCGGCGACGCGTTCACGGCGGGAATTATCTACGGCGTCGTGACCGAAAAAAAGCCGCAGGACACGGTCGAGTTCGCGGCAGCGGCGTCCTGTCTGAAACACTCCATTGCCGGGGACTTCAACCTGGTCAGCGTCGCGGAAGTCGAAGCGTTGGTCGCGGGCGACGGGTCGGGCAGGGTTCGGCGATGAACCTCTTCATGAGACGAGATAACCTTCCACTTGACACATTTTCTCGGATGCCTGAGCAAGATCGGCAATTTTAGTCGCCCAATTCATTCTCAATTGCATCCAATTCTTCTTGAGTCGTCTCCTTCCCCGCACCTCTCGTCGCAACATATGACATTTCCGGGAAGTCGGGTGTATCAACTTTACATAATGTTAGCAAGCGCGAACGATAAAATTCGATGCCATGATCACTCGCAGTTTTTCCACGATACTTTCCTAATACTTGCCTTTCGCCTTTGGGGGATGGACCGACAAGGCGTAGCACATCGTAACCCGATTCGTTTAACCGCAGAGCGCATCCCTCGCGAGAGTATCCAGATATGACATTAGGTAGAATACGGATCATGCTCGTGATATGAAAGGGAAGGTCAGGTACAACGTCTCCTTTATGCATGAAGCGCCAGTATTTATAACTGAGTACCTTATCCCGTTGAATAGTTGAAATATTTTTGTTATAAATGAGCATGAGACAACATGCCATCGTTCGCTTGACAGAGGATCAACGTGAACACT
>JAYULM010000552.1:0-23672 GCA_043763605.1 Armatimonadota bacterium
CTGTGAGGTGCCTCTGGCGTTCGCGACGACATTTTGTTCGTCGCGATACCGTCCGAAATGCTCTCAGGACCGCCTATCCTTATTTTGCATCTGGTCTTAATGGAATTCGATGAGAATATGAGTTGCGGAAAAGTCTATACGGACATGGCTGCGTATCTTGCCTGGCGGGACAGAGAAATCGCCCCAGGCGATTTTCTTGAGGCGCGGGGTGCAGTGACGAAGGTCGAGGCGAGTGCGGCTTCGTTCGCTGGCAAGGAAGGTGAAGTTCTCTTGAAGGAAAGGTAGATTCCCGGTGTCACCGTTTTCATCCCGGAAGAGTGACGGGAGAGGGATTCCGGATTTACACCAAAAAATGGACTTGACATGCGGAGTCGGGTCCGCCGTTGAACGAGAACATCACCGGGCGGCGAGTCCCGGTGTGCTTCGTGCCGTCAGTCACGGTGCAAGCTATGAAGAAAACGTTGGCTTCGGTTTCGCCAGTCTGCCCGTTTTTGATGGGTAACATCCCGGTCGTCACGCGGTAACGGAGCGGCGTGCCGTTCACGATGATCTGGTGCTCGGTAACGATTGGCGCGGGAACGGCTTCTGTGGGCTTCGTCTCGTCCAACTGCTTATCGGCGGGCTTGTCGGCACCTGTTTCGCTCATCGGTTTTTTCTTCGGGGCGGGTGTCGGGGACGGTTTCGGTGTCGGGGTTTGCGCGAACACGGTCGGGGCGAGAAACGCGGCAAGTGTGAGCGCGCAGGAGATCCATCGCATAGTCAGCAGGATTCGCGACGGGGGCGGCGTTTTCCTTCCCGGCGAAACCGATCAACCGATCCGAAGCGACGCGATTCCGGGAAGCGTTTGCGCATGACCCGCCGCCCGCTCGAGTGCCCGGGATGATCCGCACGGGAGTCATGATCGTCCTCGCCAACAAGGTCTTGCACACTGCCCGCCGGTATCAGCGGGAGGGAATCATGACGCGCAGGCGCGCGAGCAGTTCGCGGGAATGGGTAAGGGCGCGGTCCGTTTCGGTGGGCAGCTCGGATTATTGCCCGTCGGCTACGCACTACACCTGCTCCATATAAGGCGAGATCAGCCGGTTCTGCCCGAAGTGCGGCGGCGCGACGGAGAACACGCCGAACGCTTGGGCGAAAACCTGCACGGCATGCGGCTACTGCGCGTACCCGGTCGTCTCGCCCGCCGTTCTGATGCTCGTCCATGACGGGGGGCGGCGGATCTTGCTATCGCACAAGGTAGGCTGGGGCGACCGGTGGAGCATCTTAGCCGGGTTTGTCGAGCCGGGCGAAACGATGGAGGGGTGCGTCGCGCGCGAAACGCAGGAGGAGGTCGGCTTGCGCGTGACCGACATTGTGTATCACGGGAGCCAGCCCTGGCCCTACCCGCACCAACTGATGATCGGCTTCACCGCGCGCGCGACCGCCCCCGACGCCCCGCTGAATGTGGACGAATCGGAGTTGGACGGCAGGAAATAGTTCGACGCGGACGACTTGCCGCAACTGCCGGGGAAACTCTCGCTCTCGCGACAATTGATCGACACGTGGTTGATGCGATAGGCAGATAGATCGCTCCCGTGTCGCTACGCGGACTGCCTACCCCATATATATGCTATACTTTCTCGCACTGTCGCTCGTGACGTGCCTGTCCTCATTAAGGAGTAGTTCGCATGCAACCTGCTAAAAACCCGCATAACCGTCTGGAGGTACTCGCCGCGCTGTTGATCGTCGCCGCGACCGCCGCCATTCTCGCCCCGGTCGTATCCGCGCAATCCGACCGTAACCGACTATGCGCCGAGAACGCCAACGTTCTCGCGCAGGCGGTGATGCAGTACGCGCAGGACTACGACGAGACTATCCCACACGCGCCGATATGGAACAACCCGGCACGGTTCCGCACGGAGATCGGTCTGTACACGGGTTCGACACGCCCGTTCCGCTGCCCAGCGACCGGTGCGGGCTATACCCCCAACCCGGCGGTCGCCGGGCAATCGTTCGCCGCGTTCGACCCGGACACCACGGAAATGCTCCGGGACGCGCGGGTACACCCCGACGGTAAAAGCACGGTGGCTTTTCTGGGCGGGTACGTCGAGCGCGGCGGGGTCGAGCAGTATTTCCCGGACGCGGACGCGGAGTGCTTTAGCCGGGTGCGGCAAATCACGTTCGCGGTTCAGCAGTACGCTCAGGATTACGATGAGCTTACCCCGTTCCAAACCGACGACACCGCGTTGCGTAGCGTGTTACAGCCGTATTTACGGAGTAGCCGGTACTGGAGTTGCCCGGACACGAAACAGTTCTACGCCATCGCGCAGGGTTTTCGCGGGATGTCGTACAATGACTTCCCTGATTTCAGTGCCGTGGAAATTATCCGCGACCCGATGGTGCACCGCACTGGGGTATCGACGGTCGGTTATCTGGACGGATATGTCGAACAGCGGGGTCCGCGCGGCATCAAAGCCCCGACGCCGGTTGCCGAGTCACAACGGCGTGTCGGTGCGCTGAACTTAGCCCTCCTCCAATATTCGCAAGACTATGACGAGTATCTGCCTCCGGTCACGACAATAACCGCGCTGAAACCGTTGCTCGCCCCGTATATACGTGGCAGCCGGACGTTCGATCCGCCAAGCGGTGGCACGCCGTTCCAACTGAATACCGAAGTCGGGGGGACGTACCTGCCGGATTATCCCTTTCTTGCCGAGGTGATGTGGATACGCGACAACAACAACTACGGCGACGGGCTGATCACGGCGGGCTTTTTGGACGGGCATGTCGAGCGGCGGACCCCGTAACCGCGACGGCCATTCCGCAGGGCGAGTACACCCGCGCCGAGCAGGGCGAGAACGCCGCCTCCCGCCTCCGGCACCACGGTGGGGGCGGCGGTGACCTGTAACGTGTCCAGCCCGATGTAGTCTGAGTTGGCTCCGAACACGCCGCCGTCCTCAACGAAATAGCGGAAGCCGATACGCCCGGTGACCGTGCTGACCAGACCGGCGAGCGGCAGGGTGTACTGCGTCCAAGCGTTCGGGTAATCTGTCGTGTTCAGATCGGGGTTGATCGTCAGGAGCGTGGTCACGAAATCACCGGTGTCGGTGGGGGCAACGCCGACGTTCGCGCTGTCTCCGCTCGTGCTCAGCCGCACTTCGAGCCGGTCCGGGGCGAACGGCACGTCCACCGTGCGCGTCCAGAACGACAGCACGCTGTCCGGGGTGAGCGTCAGGGTCGGCGTGAGAAGCCAGTTACTGATCGTCTCGCCGGGGGCATCTCCCAGCGTCGAGCCGGACCCAACGCCCGCATAGTCCCCGGCGAACCCGGATTGCGCGGCGAACACGTCGACATTCCCCTGCCCCCACGTAACGGCAGGCACACTGCTGTTATTCGCGAACACCCAGCCGTTCGCGGACAGCGCGGGAACGTCCTCGAAACCTTCGACGAGCGTATCGGATTGCGCGAAAGCGACGGACGGAATGGACATGAGAAGCGGGCAGAGCAGAAACAATGGGGAAAATCGCATGGGGTGGGTTCCTCTGCCGTCAGTGTCGCAAACGCGGGGCGGGTTTGTCAAGCGGAACGTCGATAAACCGAGATGATGCACGACGGGCGAACCGGTTACACTGCGTACATAATGGGTAGTGGTACGGCGGGAATCCTCGCCCCGGAGGGGGCAACTCTCGCGGCGACGCAGATCCACGCCAAGTATGTCGCGTTGCCAGACAAAGGGTTTCCGAGTTGCCCGCCGGTATCAGCGGGGCGTCAGCATCATGACGCGCAGGCGCGCGAGCAGTTCGCGGGAATGGGTAAGGGCGCGGTCCGTTTCGTTGGGCGGCTCGGATCGTAGATCGAGGGCTTTCCCGCCGCCGACGCGTCGCGCGATGTCAAAGCCATTGTCGGCTCGGTACGCGCCGGAACCACGTAAACCCATATTCTTCTTGTTACTAAAAGTCTCTGTCATTTTTCGCCGAATCGTTCTATCGAAATCTCGCAAGGTCATCGCAATCGGTTCGGCGTCGAACGGCATTTGCTTGCGGGTATAAATACAAGACAACCACGGCATTAGTTCCGTTTCAAATCATTGCCCGCTTTTTCCAAGAGGAGTTCAGTCGATGCCTTTTTCCCCTTATGATCTCTCCCCTGTTTCGCCGACCTTGCACAACCGCTACTGGAGCGCGAAATGGGCGGCGCACCCCGATGCGTTAGCCGCACTGAATGGCTCCGGTGCGGTGTTCCTCTTCCGTAAGACTATGCGGTTGAACGACAAACCGGAACGATTCGTGATCCACGTTTCCGCCGACCAACGGTACCGGCTGTATGTCAACGGGCAGTCGGTCTGTTTCGGACCGGCGCGTGGCGACCTGATGCACTGGCGGTATGAGACCATCGACATCGCGCCGTATCTGATTGCGGGAGAAAATATCCTCGCCGCGCGAGTCCAATTTTTTGCGGGTGAGTATCCGCCCGGTGCGCAAACCACGTCCGGTTTCCCCGCACTTTTAGTCCAGGGCGACACGGACTCCGGGATGGATGCAAACACCCCGAACGGATGGCGGGTCACGTCGGATAGTGCCTATTCGTTCACCACGGAACATGCTAACAGTCTGCGGACGTACGCGGTAGTCGGTCCATCCGAGATTTTCGATGGCGAACGGCATCCCCACGGCTGGAACGGGAGCGGTTACGATGACAACGGTTGGGCAGTCGCGAAGGCACTGAAGAGAGCGGTGCCATTCGGGACCGAGGACGCCGAGACATACTGGTGGCTGGTCCCACGCACGGTGCCATTGATGGAGGAAACGCCGGTCGCCCTGGGCGTGGTACGTTCGGTCACGGGTGCCGAGGAGATGACGGGCAAGGAAGCGATGGTCATCCCGGCGAACAGCAAGGTCACGCTCCTTTTCGATCATGGCGCAAACACGTGCGGTTTCCCGGTGCTCCGGATTTTAGGCGGCGCGGGCAGTACGCTCACGCTCGGATATGCCGAGGCATTGCAGACGAGCGATTCGTCGCCGAACGACTTCGCGAAAGGCAACCGGGACGAGATCACGGGCAAAATCCTGCGCGGCTACATCGACACCTGGAAGCCGAGCGACTCCGAGGAACCGCAAACGCTCGACACGCTCTGGTGGCGGACGTTCCGCTATGCCGAACTGACCGTCACCACCACCGACGCACCGCTGACGCTGGACTCTCTCTCTCTGGTCTACACCGGCTACCCCTGGGAGCGTACGGCGACGTTCGACGCGCCTGAGATGCCAGAGTTGTCGCGAATCCGCGAGGTGGGCTGGCGCACACTCCGTCTGTGTTCCCACGAAACATTTATGGATTGCCCTTACTATGAGCAACTGCAGTACGCCGGGGACACGCGTATCCAGGCACTCGCTTCGCTGTACGAAACCGGCGACCCGCGCCTTTTCCGCAACGCTCTGATGCAGTTCGACGATTCCCGCGCGGCGTCCGGGCTGACCATGAGTCGGTATCCGTCGTGGGTGCCGCAGATCATCACGCCGTTCTCGCTCTGGTGGGTCTGCATGGTACACGATTACCGGCGGCACGTGCCGGATTCGTCGGCGTTCGTCGGCAGTCTGTTACCCGGCGTTCGCGCGGTGCTGGGATGGTTCGCCGACCGACTGAGCGACGACGGTCTGCTCAGTCCGCTCTCCGACTGGAACTTCGTGGACTGGTGCGACGAGTGGCGGATGGGCGTCCCGCCCGGCGCACGCGAGGGCGGCAGTTCGATCATCACGCTACAACTCGTGCTGGCACTCCAGGCGGCGGCGGAACTTTTCGCGTCGGACCCGCACACGGCGGACGGCTACCGGCGACTGGCGCAAAAAACGCTCGCCGCCGTACGCGAACGGTGTCTCGATAGCGCGACGATGTTAGTCGGCGACACGCCGGATAAAACGTCGTTCTCGCAACACGGCAACCTGCTCGCCATCCTCGCCGGAATGGGCGGAACCGAAGCGGAAACCCGGTCCCTGATGGCGCGGGCACTCGATACACCGACCCTAACCCAGGCGACGTTTTACTTCCGGTTCTACCTCGGGCGCGCACTGGTCGCCTCGGGCGCGGGCGATCAGTATCTCGACCATCTGCAACCCTGGCACGACATGCTCGCGCTGGGTTTGACGACCTGGGCGGAAAAGCCGGAACCGACGCGCTCGGACTGCCATGCCTGGAGTTCGTCACCGAACTACGAGTTTTTCGCGACGGTGCTAGGTATCAATCCCGGCAACCACGGCTGGGAAACGACACGGGTCACGCCCCACCTCGGCACCCTCACTACGGCGAGCGGTTCGGTAACGATCCCCGGCGGTGGTAGTACCATCACAGTTTCCTACGCCCGCGACGGTAACTCGTTCCGCGCCGAGATTACTCTTCCCAAAACGGGTGCCGGTTCGACCGGGACGATCACCTGGCGTGGCGATACGCGCGACCTTTCGCCGGGATCACAGACTTTGGCATTTTAGGTTGGCTTTTTCTTTTTTGTCCTACGCGGACGGCGGCAACCGGGCGTTGCATCGTTGTTACCTGCGGTGCTGCTTGCTCTTGTGATGCTTCGTGGTTCGGCTTCGATCCTTTCCCGCGAATCCGCCGATTTCAGATTTCAACATTCCATGTTGAAATCTGAAATCGGCGGATTCGCGGGAAAACAGCAAGGGCGCAGGTGTAGCAAGAAACGAGCACCGCAGGTAACAACGATGCAACGCCCGGTTGCCGCCGTCCGCGTAGGACAAAAAAATAATGCGTCATAGGTCGCATGTATAATGGTGGGTATGTTCATCTCCGAACCTGAAGTTTCCGTGCAGTCTATTGAGGAGTCGTATGGGCGATTGGAGCCGGTCGTCACGCGCACCCCCCTGGAGCGTAGTGGGCGGTTGTCGGAGCAGTATGGGGCGGCGGTGTATCTCAAGCGTGAAGACCTGCAGATCGTCCGGTCGTACAAACTGCGTGGGGCGTATAACCTGATGAGTACGCTTACCGGGGACGAGCGGGTGCGGGGCGTGGTGTGTGCCAGTGCGGGCAACCATGCGCAGGGCGTCGCGTTCACGTGCCAACGATTGGAGATCGCGGGGCATATCTACATGCCACAGAACACGCCGCGTCAGAAGATCCAGCGTGTGCGTAGCCTGGGCGGCTCGTGGATTCACGTGGAACTGGTCGGGGAAACATTCGACGACACGTACCGACTCGCTGCCGCGTATGCGCAGGGAGCGGGAAAGGTATTCGTGCATCCGTTCGACGACCCGCGCATTATCGCCGGGCAGGGCACTGTGGGCGTGGAGTTACGCGAACAGCTGTCAGATACACCGGATTTTCTAATCGCCCCGGTTGGCGGTGGCGGTCTGATCAGTGGTCTGGCAGTCTACGGCGAGCGGTATTTCCCGCAAACCACGCTGATCGGTGCCGAACCGGCGGGCGCGGCGTGTCTGCTCGCCGCGTTGCGAGCCGGGCACCCGGTCACGCTCCCCGAGGTCGATACATTCGTGGACGGCGCGGCGGTGAAAACGGCGGGACAGCATAACTTCGGTATCTGTCAGCGACTGGTGCGCGAGGTCCTGCCGGTCGCGGCGGGCGCGATCTGCACTGAGATGATCGCGCTGTACCAGAGCGAGGGCATTATCGCCGAACCGGCAGGCGCGCTCAGCGTCGCCGCGCTGTCGCTCCTCGGGGACCGGTTGCGCGGCGCGACCGTGGTCTGCGTCCTGAGCGGGGGCAACAACGACATTTCGCGCTACCCGGAGATCATCGAGCGGAGCCTGATCGACCGGGGTTTGAAGCACTACTTCCTGATCGAGTTTTCGCAGCAACCGGGCGCGCTACGCCGCTATCTGGACGAGGCGTTGGGAGCAGACGACGACATCACGCTGTTCGAGTACATCAAGAAAAGCAACCGCGAGTACGGTCCGGCACTGGTCGGGATCGAACTGACGCGCCGGGAAGACTTCGCCCCGCTACTCGCCCGCATGGACGGCATCGGTCTGCGCTACGAGATTATCGGCAGCGACAGCGCGCTGTTCCGGTTCGTACTGTGATGGGAGAGGGATTAGACCATGAAGGGCACGAAGATTTCTCAAGAACGGGGTTTGCGGTTTTGTGATTTCGCCGCACGGCGCGATACCGTACCGTGATACAAAAAGAAGACCCACATTCGGATCTGCCAACAATGCTACGGCTCGGACTCGGGCGCGCCGTCCTGTTTCTGCGGGGGCGACCCGACGCGGCGCGTTTCCGAGACGTTATCCGGGAAGCGTGCCGCGAAGACTGGCGTTACGATAGGCAAATCGAGGAAAACCGCGCCCCGTATCTTTTCGACGTTATCGAAGCGACCGGGGAGCCGGGATATTACGCCGACTATGTCCGCGACGCGTTGGAAGCCATCGCGACGCCACGGGAGGCGGAAGGAACGTGCCGTCTGCAACTGTTCGCCCTCGCCGCCCGGCTGACGAAAAACGGTCACGCCAACCTGCGGGACGCCCTTTACCGGGTGATCGAACGCACCGCCGGGGAAACGGACGGCATCACGAGTTTCGGGCACATCGTCATCGATTTGGACGGGATCGCGGGCTACCGGTTTCTGGCGGAGCAACGGGTCCGCAATTCCGACGCGGATGAGAATCAATGGTAGGAGATCTGGCTCTTAAACGAACTCCGCGAACAACTCGGCGACCGGGCGGCGGAGGACGCTCTGGATAATTCGTGGTGGGCAGAGTAGATCGAACGTGCCTCTGCTTCCACATCGGAACTGGGCGGGCACCGAAGGACTGGGTATTTCAGTCTGGCGTCGAGAAGGTGGTTAACACGTGTCACTGAAAGTTTACCTTATTTGACACGATGCCATCGGGTTTTAGTGTTTATAACCAGTGTTGCAATAAGGATGAACCATTTGAGCGTTGTCAATCGACCTAGATCCTCCGTCCGATTTACGCTGGATATGATCGACAGACATAGAGTTGATGTGTAAAAAGCCTTGGCAAATCTTGCACTTGATAACCCTCGTCAAAGCCTCCGTTATATACGCACGAGATTTAGTTTCTCTCGAGAAATCGGTGTTTCCTGCGCTACTCATCGAATTTTCCAATGTGTCAACCGTTAGATTTATGTACGAGTATCCAGGTTGGTTCACAATTTCGGTTACCGCTAAGTCTCCGGTTTTACCCTCCTGAAGTTTGGCTATCAGGCTAAGATAAACGTCTTTTATTATTGGATAGCTTGCAATAGCACTACGACTCTTTCTTACTATTTGCTGAAAAACGTAATCGTATTTTACGAGCACATCTTCGAAGGTTTGACGAATATCGGTGAAGGAGTTTAGCCGTTTTTTCTGTTCTAATTCGGCAACAAGCGAGACTACGGCAAAGAAAGAAGCGACTTTATAAAGACCTTCCTTGGAATAAAAATAAACGGCGGGATGTAATCCCAGAGAACCTGGGTGACTACTGTTGATTCGACGGATTATATTTTTGCAGTTAATCAAATAGTTTAAGGTAGTCTGACCATCACCATCCTCGGCAATCTCTTTGAAAATCGTTTCAGCGGTTTTTTGCTGAGAGGATTTCCGTGCCTCTACTCTGACATCGTCCTTATAGATGTTATTAGCGATTAGTACGAAATCAAAGACAAGGGATAGACTTTGTGATGAATGTTCTTTACCACCAATCGGCAGATCAAGTGTTCTAACGGGACTTGTCAAAAGCGGCAAAAAGAGAATGTCATGGATCTCTTTAGCTATATCTTCGATTTTCTTCGGATTATCGTCGGAAAACCTTGACCAATATTTCGTGCCACGACCGCTACGCATTATGGCGCGTGCTGCGACGCCGAAAGGCTTACGCCGCGACTGTAATATACGCAGTTCGGTTTGATCAATCGGGGACGCTTTTTGGTTAATCTTGAAAAATGACGCCTCAGCCTTTTCTGCACTGCCAGATACCCATTGTAATTGAACTGCTAAGGAGCCGAGGGTCTTTGCTCTTTGTGCAATCACTTCGCCTACTTGCTCTGGATGTAATAGACCGCGTTTGTAATCCTCAAATCGCCCCACTCGATCTCTAATTAAAGATCGAGTGAAGGACGCACTGCGTTGTTGATCAGGGGGAATATCTACGTAGGAAGCTCTAGAAATAGGTCCATCACCATAATCATCATTTACCCACGCTGCTAAGGCACTTATTCTGTGCGAACCATCGATTACGAAAGTCAGAGTGTTTCCGCCCCTCCAAAGAATTACAGCGGGGATGAGGTCGTCACTGATAAAACTCTCAACCAACCCAACAATCTTTTCTGCGTCCCATTCACTCGTCTCACGTTGAAAATCAGGCTTCCTTAACCCACTGTAGAAAAATTCTCCCTGATTCAATTCGTTAATCGAAAATGTATCTTTCGGGCGTGTCATTGTGCGGTTCTGCTCGTCACCGAAGTCGAAATCCTCGCGAGGAATTAATGCATCCAAATTGACTTTATCTGCCATATTTATAAACCTTTTTTTGCCTAATGTGCTACCAAGCAACGTAACGCAAGGATACAACAAGATTCAACAATTTACTCGCCATTCCTTCCCCGATTTATCAAGAACTAAATTGAAATGGCTATTCAATTCGCATTAGTTAATATCTATTCCGTCATCAACTGATCAATCTTAACGGGGAGAGGAACCGCTCAATCTGAACACAAAGTCGCTAATCATAAATCAGAACCATCTAAAACCTCCGTGTCCTTTGAAATGGAACCCTTCTCCCCTCTTACCTTGGCGAACTTGGCGTCTTGGCGGTTCAAGATCTAAACCCGCGCGAAGTCGATGTACCCCTTTTCGGCGTTGACGCGCACAAGGCGGACCCGGACGCGGTCGCCGACATCCAGACCACGCTCGCCCTCCACGACGCGCCCCTCGATGGGCGGGAGCAGGGTGCGTACCCAGACACCTTTTTGCGACGCGCCCGTCACCAACGCGTCGAACGATTCGCCGACGCGGTCCCGCATAAACAGCGACGCGGCGGACTTGCGCACCTGACGCTCGACCTTTTTCGCGGCGTTCTCCTGCGCCGTACAGTGCGCCGCCAGTTCCGTCAGGTTCTCCAGTGTGTAGGGCGGCTTTTCCCCGGCGAGCGCAGCTTTGAGTAAACGGTGCGTGATGATGTCCGGGTAGCGGCGGTTCGGCGCGGTGGAGTGGGAATAGTCACGCACAGCTAGACCGAAGTGCCCCTGATCCGACTGCCCCGGTCCCTGCGCCCGGTAGTCACCCGCGCCCATCATCTTGATAATCGCCAGCGACAGGTCCGGGAAACGGAGCGGGTCCGCTTTGCGGCGGCGCACCAGGAACGCGTTCAGCGCGGCGGAATCCGGCGTGGCGGGGAGCGTGTCGCCATATTGCTCGGCGATCATCAAGATGCGGTCCCACCGTTCCGGCGTCGCCACCACGCGGCGGAACGTCGGGAAGCCATGTCGTTCAAGAAAGCGCGTCGTGACACCGTTCGCGGCGATCATGAAGTCGGCGATGATCGCGTTCGCGCGGTCCTTGTCGTCCTCGTACAGATCTACCACCTGCCCGTTCTGAATCGCCGTCTTCGCCTCAATCGTGTGCAGTTCGAGCGCGCCCTCGTCGTGCCGCCGCTCACGTAGTTGTTGCGCGACCCGGTCCTGTATCCGTATTTGCTCGGCGACGCCCGGCACGGCAACCATCGCGGGCGGCATTTCTCCCGCGCCTTCCAGCCACGCCCCGACCCCGTGATAGGCGAGTTTCGCGTAACTGTGTACGTGCGCTCGAAACACCTGCTCGTCGGACAGGTTGCCATCCGAGTCCACGGTGTAGGCGATGACCAACGCCTGCCGGTCCACGCCGGGGTTGAGCGACGACAGATCGGTGCTGAACCGCTCGGGGAGCATCGGGAAGATCCGCGCCGGGGTGTAGACCGAGGTCGTATTAAACCGCGCGTGCTCGTCCACGGGCGTATCGAGCGGGACAAGCGCATCTACATCAGCGATGGCGACCAGGATACGCACATTCCCGTCCGGCAACGGTTCCGCGACGGTCAGTTGGTCGAGGTCGCGGGAATCGTCGTTGTCTATAGAGGTCCAGAGCAGATGGCGCAGATCGCGTATGTCGCTGTCGGTTTCGCGTGTGGGACCAGGAGTACTATCCACTTGCCGCAACACGGCGGGCGGAAACTCCGGCTTCAAGCCCCGCTCGATCATCGCCTGCGTCGCGATAGCCACTAATTCGTCCGCGTCCGAACGTCCCTGATTTGATTGCATTAGTCCAATGTCCTTGCTTCGATGCGCTTAGTGGCTTTAGCATACTCCATTGTTGGGAGAATTCGGGCGGGGTGGGGTGTTTTACGATCCGACAACGGACGCTAAAGGGCTCCCGTCGGCACACTTGCCGACTGTAAACTGCCGTCTGTAGACGCTTCGCGTCGCCAGGGGGGCGTTCGCAGCGATTCGTGCGCAATCTGCGCATGGACGACTTCTTTATATCGGTTGATCGAAAGGTCGAAGCAGTCGGCACGAATCCCGGAAAAATGATCCGTATGTCATGTCATGGCTTCGCCTCCGGTGCGGCGGAGTCGGCGTCGTCCGGGAACGGCACGGCATTCGCCTCGGCTTCGAGTTCGGCGACGGTCGGAAACACGCCGCGCAGGTTTTCCGGCAGGTCGCGGGTTAGCGCGGCGGTGATATGCTCCGCCACACCAATCGGCTTGTTCACGTCGCGCAAGGCGTATTCCGCCACGGTCGCGTCCTTCGTCTTGCACAGGATAACACCGATGGTTGGCGCGTCGCCGGGTTTGCGAAGCAGGTCATCCACTGCCGACAGATAGAAGTTCATCTTGCCCGCGTACTCCGGTATAAACGCCCGCATTTTCAGGTCAATCACCACAAAACAGCGCAGATCGAGGTGGTAAAACAGCAGATCAATGAAGAACTCGCTCTCGCCCACCACCAGCGGGTACTGATTTCCGACGAACGCGAAGCCCGCGCCCAGTTCCAGCAAGAACTCGCGGATGTGGGTGAGTAGACCGGCTTCGAGGTGCCGTTCGTGTGCGTCGTCGCCCAGCGTCAGAAAGTCGAAATTGTACGGGTCTTTCAAAAGGTCGCGCACCAGGTCCGACTGCGCCGGGGGAAGCGTCCGCTCGAAGTTTGTCACCGCTTTGCCTTGCCGCTCATGAAGGCGCGTCTCGATCTGATGCTCCAGAATCGCGCGGCTCCACCCGTTTTGTATCGCCTTTTGCGCGTACCAAGATCGGGTCGCTTCGTCCTTGATCTTCTCCACGAGCGTGATGTTATGCCCCCACGGTAATTGTCGCACGACTTGTGCGACAATTTCGTCGGCTTCTTTGTAAGCCCGGTAGAAGGCTCGCATACGATACACGTTCGCACGGGACAAGCCCTGCATTTCGGGGAACGAGGCTTTGAGATCGTCGGCTAACCGGGTCAGAACTTTGTCGCCCCACTGGTGCGCTTCCTGTTCGCGCACAACCGATTCGCCGATTTCCCAGTACAGTCGGATCAGTTCGCCGTTGACGGCAAGCGCGGCGCGTATCTGCGCCGACTTAATGCGCTCTTTCAGCGCGGACAACAAATCGGCGTAGCCCGCCGGGACAAGTTCGCTCATGCTTTCGCCTCCTGTAGCAGTGCCGTCAGTTCCGCCATACCGATAGTCATTTCCTGCTCCAAGCCCGCCAGCCCTGCCAGATTTACGTCCGGCGATTCATGCGCCACCTGCGCGTAAATCACCTCCTGGTAGTCGTGGTTCGCGCGGGGCGGGTCGCGAGGTGTTGCATGAAACAGCCCAGAATCATGATCACGAGTGCTATCCAGAACACTTTTTGGTAGCCGAACGCCTTCATGAGGGGTAAGCCGATCAGCGGGGCGGTCACGCCGCGCACGCCGAGCAGGAGCGAGTTGAGGGATTGGTACTGCGCCGTCCGTTCCCGGTTCGCGTAGGTCAGGATGCTCCCCATATAGGACAACTCGACCCCCGAAATACCGAACCCCATGAGACCCGCCGCGAGCAGGAGACCGTACCAGTTGTGCGCGGACAGGTATACGAGCGGGATCAGGGTCACGCAAATAATCGAAAACAGGACCGTGCGCGGTGCGCCCACCCGGTCCATGAATCGCCCCCACCAGAACGACCCCAGGATAGACAGGAGCGACGAGAAATTCGCGAGGTTGGCGATCTGTGTGCTGGAGATGTGCAATCGGTCCACCTGGTAAAGCGCGTAGAGCGGTTGCACCATGAGGTTGCCGAAGCCGTAGGTAAACAGGGAAAAGGCGAACCACCGGAACGGTTCGTCCTCGCGCAGAATGGAGAGAGTGTCGCGCACGAACTCACGCGTGGTCGGTTTGGCGGCGACGGTCGTGAGTTCGTCGGAACCGGTGCTTGTGGGAGTCGGGGGGACGAAATGTGGCAGGGGGCGGACTCTGTAAAACGCGTAGGCGGCGGCGAACCCGAACAGCCCGGCGATGGGAAAGAGTACGCGGAACGAGAGCGTGTGGTCGAGGAGCCGTCCCGCCGCCATCGTGGAAAAGAACATGCAGGTCTGTGCGCCGACACGGACGTACCCCATAAGGCGACCGCGTGACCGGTCCGGGTAGATGTCGCGCATGAGGGACGTGTACGCGGGGGAGGAGATGGTACCGATGAACTGCAAGCCGCCAACCAGCGCGACGAAGCCCCAGGGTCCGCCCGCGAGGAGCGGGATGAGCAGGAGCAGGAACCGCGCCGCGACCCACGAGCCGATGACGAAGGGCATTTTGGCGCGTCCTTCCATCTGACGCGCCCAGACCGGGGACAGGAGGTTGCCGATGAACGGTGCCGCCGACATGACGGCGATAGCGATCTCGGGGGCGTGCAGTTCGCTGCGGGCGATCTTCACGAAGAAGGGGAACGAGATGCCCATGTACGCGCCGGTGAACATGCCGGCAAGGAGGTCCCAGCCGAGTGAGTAGCGGGCGAGGCGCGGGATTCCGAGGGTGTTGCGGGCGGCGCGGCGGGCACGCAACCGGGCGGTAACGGTCCAGTGCAAAGGAGAGGCGGCGCGCATAATCCCTTCAGTTTAACAGAGTAACAAAACGTGGGCAACCTGACGTTTATCGACGGTACCCCGCCCGGCGATACAGGTTCGGGAGAGTCCTGTGCGCGGGTTTCAACCCACCTACGTAACTTCCCGCTAATTTTTATGCAAACCGTCACGCCACCGCAACTCGTTAAACTGCTCCTCAATGTCGCCCCGACGCGCCCCGTTTTCATCTGGGGACCGCCCGGCATCGGGAAATCCGCTTTAGTAGAGCGGTTCGCCGCCGATGTCGGTATCGACTGTGTTTCGCTACTCGGTTCGCAACTCGCCCCCGAAGACCTGATCGGCGTCCCACGTATCGAGGACGGCAAGAGCGTTTTCTGCCCGCCGCGCATGATCGCCCGCGACGCGCCCTATCTGCTTTTCGTGGACGAACTCAACGCGTGTTCGTTCGAGGTGCAGAAGGCGTTCTACTCGCTGATCAACGACCGGCGACTCGGCGAATACCGTTTGCCGCCCGGCTCCGTGGTCGTCGGTGCCGGGAACCGGGCGCAGGACTCGGCGATAGTCAAGCCGATGTCGTCCGCGCTGATGAACCGCATGCTCCACGTCGAACTGCGCCCGACCGCCCGTGACTGGCTCGACTGGGCGTACGCTCAGGGGATTCACCCGTGGGTGATCCAGTACCTCGAAACGCGCCCGGACCATCTGCATGTCCCGCCGCCCAAGACCGAGGAAACGTTCTCCACACCGCGCTCGTGGCACATTCTTTCCGACGCGCTCCACGCCTACGGCGCGACCGTTCAGCAAAGCGAAACGGAACTGTTAGCGGAGGGTTGCCTGTCCGCCAACCACGCGCGGTCGTTCGCGGCGTTTCTGAAACAACTACACGGCAACCTGCGCGTCGATCTGATTCTAAAAGGCGAGCAGCCTCTCCCACGCGCGGCGAGCGAGCGGGACGTGCTGTATTTCATCGTGCAGAGCGTCCGCGCCCAACTGGTCAAGGAACTCCCGCCCGAACGCGACGCGCTCAAGCCGCAAAACCGGCAACTGGCGAATCAGGGGAAGCGCATCCTCGGCGAACTGTGCGAGATCAGCGTCGAAATGGCAACCGTGATGGTCGCCGAGGAGGTGAGCGAGAACGCCCGTAACCTGCCTGCGTGGTTCCTGATCGAAGTCGTCCGTGACCTGCCGCGCCTCGCCGCGAGCGTGTCGGTGAAGTAACAGCGGGTCGGGTCTACGGACATTAAAATGTTCCGCTGGAAGCCTTCGGCTGTAGACGCTTCGCGTCGCCGGGGGCGCATCGTTCGCGCGGCAACCGCGCGACTCCCCGACGCGAAGCGTCTATAGCCGAAGGCTTCCACCGGAACCCTTCAGTGTCCGTCCAACCGACGTGATCGCTAATATACCGTCTACGGCTCCCGCCAGGTCCGCCCTTCGCCGAGGAACGATTCCGCGCGCTCCGGTCCCCAAGTGTTCGTGAAGTACGGCTGAACGTCGCGCCCCTGCTCGCGCCACGCTTCGAGAATCGGGGTTAGCAACGCCCACGACGCTTGCACTTCGTCGCCACGCGTGAACAGGCTGGCGTCGCCGCGAATCGCGTCCAGCAACAACCGTTCGTAGGCGTCGGTGATGGCGGCTTTCGGGAACGCTTCGCGGTACGAGAACGACAGGTCCACCGGCGCGAGTTTCATCGCCGGTCCCGGCTCCTTCGCGCCGATAACCAGGTGGATGCCTTCGTCCGGCTGTATGCGCATTACGAGAACGTTCGGACGAATACCGTCGCGCTTCATTTTGTTGAACAACACCTGCGGGATGCTCTTGAACTGCACCGCGATCTCGGTCACGCGCGACGGCAACGCTTTCCCGGCGCGCACAAAGAACGGGGTGCCCGCCCATCGCCAGTTGTCCACGTGCAGTTTCAACGCCGCGTAGGTTTCCGTGATGGAGCCGGGTTCCACGCCCTCTTCGGTGCGGTAGCCGGAATATTGCCCGCGCACCGTCATGTACGGGACTTCGTCCTTGCTGATCGGGCGGATCGCGCGTACCGCCTTCACCTTCTCGTCGCGTACCGCGTTCGCGTCTAAGGAGACCGGCGGTTCCATGGCAACAAGCGACAAAATCTGCATCGCGTGGTTCTGCAACATGTCGCGGGCGATCCCGGACGTGTCGAAATAGTTGCCGCGCCCCTCGACGCCGATCTTTTCCGCGACCGTGATCTGCACGTGGTCGATATATTTGTGGTTCCACAACGGCTCGAACAGTTCGTTGGCGAAGCGGAAAACGAGGATATTCTGCACCGTCTCCTTCCCGAGATAATGGTCGATGCGATAGATCTGATCCTCATCGAAAAACGACGACAGCGTATCGTTCAGGTGTTTCGACGTGTCCAGGTCGTATCCGAACGGCTTTTCGATGATCACGCGGGTCCACGCGCCGCAACCCGGCGCGGTCTTGTTCAGTTTCGCCTTGCCCAGTTGCTCGATCACGGTCTCGTACTGCTCCGGCGGAATCGCCATATAGAACAGCCGGTTGCACGGGGTCTGCCGCTCGGCGTCCAGTTCGATCAGGCGTTCGGCAAGACCTTTGTAGCCGTCCGGCTTGTCGAAGTCGCCCTTCTGGTAATACAGGCGCGACGCGAACGAATCCCACTCCTTGCCCTCGGTCGGCATCTTCGGCGCGAACTCCTTGACCGCCGCGCGCATGTCCTCGCGGAACGTGGCGTCGTCCTTGTCGCGGCGCGCGTACGCTAAAATCGCGAACGATTCGGGGAGCAGTTTTTCGCGGTGCAGGGCATACAGGGCGGGCGCGAGTTTTCGCTTGGTCAGGTCGCCGGTCGCGCCGAACAGCACGAAAACGCAGGGGGCGAGTTCACTCATAAGTCAGGGTTCCTTTGAAACGATACATTCGGTCGGGAATGATTACACGGCTTCCATTCTCTATGTACCGCTACCTATCCTGCCCGCCCCCGGTTCCGTTTTGCTTATAATTTCGCCGGTAGGTAACGCCGTCGCATGGGTTCGACGCCGCCACGCGATGCCGTATACTACGGGCGAGGAACAACAATCATGCTGAACGCCATCCCATTCGTCTACTTTTTCTACGCGGTCGCGCTGTTCGGCGGCGGTTACATGGGCTACAAGACCGCCGGTTCCGTGCCGTCTCTGGTCGGTAGTTCGCTCTTCGCGGTGCTGGCAATCGCCGCCGGGATCATCTCGCTTCAAAATAAGCACAACGGCTTGCTCCTCGGACTCGAAACCGCGATGCTGGTGATCGGGCTGTTCGTGTTCCGCTACATCCAGACCGGCAAGCCGATGCCCGCGTTCGGCGCGATTGGGATGAGCGTGATCGTCGCGATTCTGACCGTGATGGCGGTGTCGCAACTGCCGAAACAGGAGCCGACCGCGCCTAACGAGATCGCGTCCCCTGCAGGTTAATTGATTGGGCGGTCACGTTTTGACAATCGCGGCTCTGCTATGGCGACAACCTCGCGGCGTTAGTCCACGCTCCGTTCCAACTCGGTCAGAAACGCGCCGGGGCGTAGTATTCGTATCTGCGGCGACTGCTCAGCGAACGGCGCAAAGCCCGTTAAGGCGAGCATATCCTTGTCCAGTGTCACTAAAAAGTCGGCTTTGGTAGCGATCAGAAGATTGACGATATGTTCGTCGTTCGGGTCACGGGGATATGGCAGGAGTGGTAGCGGATTGACAACCCGCTCGGCATGGCTGTCGAAACGGTCTAACTGCAGGGTGACATACTCCTCCGTGATATGCGGGAACCGTTCCCGGTGCGCCGGGTGACGGAGCGTCGCTTCATATTCCGCCCGTAACCGGTTACTCATCACGACGCGGATCTTGCCCTGCTCCATACGTTGTATTGTCTGCATTGCCACGCCAATCGGATTGAACGCCGCTGCAACAATGATACCGGTGTCAAATACAACGCAGGGTTGGTCCCACATCTCATTGCCGCTCACGGGGCGGAATCCTGCTCGCGCCAACTTGCCCGTACCTGCTTGGTTACGTCTACGGCGTACTCGTCTAACTCCTCCTCGCTCATGCCGGAGGCGACAAAAGCGCGGGCGGCGTCCGCTTCCAGCACGGCGCGACCGTCCGACCCATCGGGCACAGAAAGTGCTAGTCGGACAGGTAGTTGCACCCGTAGCGCGGTGACGAACAAGCGGTGGGCGTAGTCAGATACCGGCATCCCCTCGCGAGAGGCGGCGGTTTGTAGTTCACTTTCTTGTATAGGGCTTAGTTCAAGGGTCAGGCTCATAGCAACTCCTCGCGGTAATCGAGTTGTTTTCAGTATGCCATCCAGTCAGATGAACGTCAAGTGAATACGTCGCCCGCAGGTTGATTGATTGGGCGGCGTCCCTCTGTCGGGCGGAATGACCGCGTGTTTCTGGTAAACTACGGAGCATGTCGCGCCGCGATTTATTCCACGACTCCGTCCGCGCCGCGTTAATCGCCGACGGTTGGACATAACGAACGACCCGCTCACGCTCGCCTTCGGTCGGACGAACGTGTACATCGACCTCGGGGCGGAATCGTCAGTTGGAGCGGAGCGCGACGGACAGAAGATCGCTGTGCAAATAAAAGGGTTCGGAATCCGTCCGGCGTAGCTGACCAGGAGGATGCCATCGGACAGTACATGCTGTATGGCGTGATTCTGGAACGTTCGCAACCGGACCGCATACTCTGGCTTCCCGTTCCAGAAAATGCCTACGAAGACGTGTTCCGTGAGTCGGACACCCGCGATTTGGTCATGCCGAAACTCAACCTGCGCTTGATTGTGATCAGTCCCCGGACGCAAAGGATAATTCAATGGATCGCGCCTTAGCCATTTCCGTCATCAAGGAATTCATCGCCGAGTACGCCGCACTCCCGCCCGCGAACGCCGACAGCGTAGAAATGGAAACGATCCTCGACGACGAAAGGGGGCACTATCAACTACTGATGCAGGGTTGGGAAGGGTTTCGGCGACTACACGGCTTGATCATCCACGTGGACGTTCGTGGCGACAAAGTCTATGTTCAGCACGACGGGACGCGGGAAGCCGTCGCCAACCGTCTGCTGGAAGCCGGGATACCCGCCTCCAACATCGTGATCGCCTTTCACCACCCCGAAACGCGAGTGCAGACCCCTTTCGCCGTTGCTTGACTGCAAGGCGGAGCAGGGCAGTTTGAAGAATCATCCACGCCCCATAGGGTTCTCACAAACCAAGAACGGTGGCGAACGTTCTTTCGACACTCGCCAGATCGGCGGCGGTTATCGTGCCCATCCGTCGGCGGATCAAAGACGGAGCAATCGTGCCAAGTATTGCTTTCACCACAGACGGTTTCAACAGTCCTGCCGCCGCCCAGTCGGTCAGAACCACGTCATCCACTTGCCCGGTAGTAAGGTTACTTGTGACTGGCGCGATAATGATGTCGTTGCGTCGCGTGTTATAAGCCTCGGTACTCAGAATCACTGCAGGACGACGCTTCAATCCCGTCTGGTCGGTAAACGGGAACGGCACTAGAACCACTTCGCCGCGCTTAAAGGGTGTCGTAAATGGCATCTTCGTCGTTCTCCCACACGGTCGCGAACGATGGCTCGGAAGCGCGAAGAAGTGCCTCATTCAACCGCGAATCGTTCGTCGCATCGGCTTCCGGCAGGCGAAGAAGATCCTGACCCAGAACACGATAGTCCGTGCCGATACGGACGCTGCGCGCGACTCCGTTTTCCAGCAATTCTTGTACGCTTTGCATCGGGACACGCAACAGCGCGGCGACTTCCTCCGGCGTATAGAATATGTTCGGCTGTATCGCTAACGTTGTCGCGTTCATCGCTTGTTCTCCCAATCCAATTATACTGCCGGTCGGCGATTTTTCGCTAACCGGCAGTGGCGGCACCTTCGTCCTACGCCGCGAACGACGCGCTCACCCCCGTCTCGCGGGTCGCGCCGGGCACGAGCAGGCGCGGCACGAGTTTGCCGTTCGCGCCGACATCCACGACAATCGTGTCGCCGCCTTGAAACTCGCCGCGCAGGATCGCCGACGCTATCGGGTTGTCCACCAGCCGCTGCACCGTCCGCCGGAGCGGACGCGCTCCGAACAGCGGGTCGTACCCCTGCTCGACCAGCGCGGCTTTCGCGGCGGGTGTCACCTGCAGTTTCATTTCCCGCTCCGCGAGTGCCTTCTCGGTCTTGCGCAGTACCAGTTCGACGATTTCGCCGATCTGCTCCCGGTTCAGGGCGTGGAAGACGACGACTTCATCGATGCGGTTGAGCAATTCCGGGCGCAACTGCCCGCGCAGTTCGGTGTACACCGACGCCGACATGCGCTCGTATTGTCGCTCCGCTTCGTCGGGCGTCGCGTTCGCCGGAATCGCCTCGATCAGATGCGACCCGATGTTCGAGGTCATAATGATCACCGTGTTCTTGAAGTTGACCACGCGCCCCTGCCCGTCGGTCAGTCGTCCGTCGTCCAAGACCTGTAGCAAGACGTTCCAAACGTCCGGGTGCGCCTTTTCGATCTCGTCCATCAGGATAACGCGGTACGGGCGGCGGCGGACCGCCTCGGTCAATTGCCCGCCCTCTTCGTAGCCGACGTAGCCTGGCGGCGCGCCGATCAGCCGCGCCACGGCATGCTTTTCCATGTACTCCGACATGTCGATCCGCACCATCGCCGTTTCGTCGTCGAACAAAAACTCGGCTAACGCTTTCGCCAGTTCCGTCTTGCCGACGCCGGTCGGACCGAGGAACAAGAACGACCCCGTGGGGCGGTTCGGGTCGGCGAGTCCCGCCCGCGACCGGCGCACCGCCTCGGCTATCGCCGTGACAGCGACATCCTGCCCGATGATCCGCTGATGCAGGTGCGACTCCAGTTCCAACAGTTTCTGCGCCTCGCCCGAGAGCATCCGCGACGCCGGGATGCCGGTCATTTTGGCGACGATACCGGCAATGTCGTTCTCGTCCACAACCGAATCGCGCCCGGTCTCTGTCACCCATTTTTCGCGTGCCTCCGTAAACGCCGCCCGCAACGCCTGTTCCTCGTCGCGCAGTTTCGCGGCGCGCTCGTACTCGCGTTCATCCGCCGCCGCCTTGCCCTCGATGACGAGTTCGCCCAGTCGCGCTTCCATCTCCTTGAGTTCGGCGGGCATGCTCGACATCTGGATGCGCACTTTCGATGACGCCTCGTCGATCAGGTCAATCGCCTTGTCCGGCAGGAACCGCTCGGTGATGTAGCGCGACGACAGTTTAACCGCCGCGACCAGTGCTTCGTCGGTGATTTTCACGCGGTGGTGCGCCTCGTACCGGTCGCGCAGTCCCTTCAGGATAGCCACCGTGTCGTCTACCGTCGGTTCGCCGACGAAAACCGGCTGGAACCGCCGTTCGAGTGCCGCGTCTTTCTCGATGTTTTTTCGGTACTCGTCCAGCGTGGTCGCGCCGATACACTGCAGTTCGCCGCGCGCGAGGGCGGGCTTCATCATGTTGGACGCGTCCATCGCGCCTTCCGCTGCGCCCGCGCCGACCACGGTATGCAATTCGTCGATAAACAACACGATCTGCCCCGCCGCCTTCTTGACTTCGTCCATGACGCCTTTCAAGCGTTCCTCGAACTCGCCGCGAAACTTCGCCCCGGCAACCAGCGCGCCCAGGTCCAGCGAAAGCAACGTGCGGTCCCGCAGCGATTCGGGTACGTCGTTGGCGACGATCTTCCGCGCCAGCCCTTCCACAATCGCGGTCTTGCCGACGCCGGGGTCGCCGATCAGGACCGGGTTGTTTTTCGTGCGGCGGGACAACACCTGCACGACGCGGGTGATCTCCTCGTCGCGCCCGATGACCGGGTCTATCTTGCCCTCCCGGGCCAGCGCGGTCAGGTCGCGCGAGTATTTGGCGAGCAGTTGATATTTCGCCTCCGGTTCAGGGTCGGTGACACGTTTGTCGCCGCGAATCTGTTGCAGGGCACGGTAGATCTGCTCCTCGGTGATACGCGCCGCGCTCATAATCCGTGCGGCGGGCGCGTCCGCCTCTTTGATGATGCCCAACAAGAGATGCTCGACGCCGACGAGTTTGTCCCTGAGTCGGCTCGCTTCGCCGTCGGCGAGTTCCAGTATCCGCTTGAAGCGCGGGGTCATGTAAATCTGTTGCTCGGTGCCCTGATCCGTCGAAAACACCTTCGGTGTCCGCGCGAGGGATTCCTCAAGCCGCCGGATAATAGACGTTCGGTCTGCCCCGATACGCTCGACGATCTGACCGGCAAGTCCGTCTTCCTGCTCCAACAGGGAAAGGAGCAGATGCTCGGCGTCCATCTGCGTGTGCTTGTAACGCCGCAACACTTCCTGAGAATCATAAATCGCGCTCCGAGCGCGATCCGTATAAGTTTCAAACATTTTGATTTACTCCTTTCGATGTTTTTTGTCCTACGCGGACGGCGCCAACCTTACGTTGGATCGTTGTACCTGCGGTGCTGCTTCTTCGTTAGGATTCGCGCGAGTCGGGATAACCCTTGATGTTTTCCCGCGAATTTGGCGTCTCTCTTTTCGCACTCCATGTGAAACTTTAGTTTCCGGTAAAATACGGGTATCAATAGCCCCGTTTTGCTAGGACTTTCCGGTAACTTGGGGTTTTTTTTCCTCTGATGCACAGGGTTTCCCTCTCAAATTGCTGGAATTAACG
>JAYULM010000553.1:0-23660 GCA_043763605.1 Armatimonadota bacterium
GGCTTCCACCGGAACACTTCAGTGTCCGCGCCGCGCCTCCTCAATGTTTTCGAGGAACCGCCCGAAATAGAACTTGCTGTCGGTCGGACCGGGGGACGCTTCGGGGTGGTACTGGATCGAAAACACCGGGAGCGATTTGTGCGACAAGCCCTCCACGGTGCCGTCGTTCAGGTTGATCTGCGTTACGTCTACGTCGGCGTGCGAGAGCGAATCGCCGTCCAACGCGTAGCCGTGGTTTTGCGACGTGATGACCACGCGTCCGGTCGGCAGGTCTTTTACCGGGTGGTTCGCGCCGCGATGCCCGAACGGCAATTTGAACGTTTTACCGCCGAGTGCCTTGCCGATGAGTTGGTTGCCGAGACAGATTCCCATCATCGGCTTTTCGGACGCGAGGACTTTTTGTACCGTTTCGACGGCGTAACCGAGGTGAACCGGGTCGCCGGGTCCGGGCGAGAGGAATACGCCATCGGGGTTGTCGGAAAGCAGTTCGTCTGCGGTTGTAGTCGCCGGGTAAACCGTGGTGCGTACTCCGAGTAACGCGAGTTCGCGCAGGATGTTGTATTTCACGCCGCAGTCCAGCACCGAAACACGGTACTTGGCGTCTGCCTCCTCCGGTCCCCAGTGATACGGCTCTTTGGTGGTGACGTGCTTGACCCAATCGACCGATGCATACTCGTTCTGTTTCGCGCGGGCTTGTGCGACCAGTGCCAGGGGATCGAGGCTGTCGCCAGTTGCGAGGACACCGGTCATCACGCCTTCGTGCCGCAGGCGGCGCGTCAGGGCGCGGGTATCGACGCCGGAGATGCCGATCACTCCCGCGTCCTTCAGGAACGCTTCGAGAGACCCGCCCGCCTGCCAGTTGGAGTATACGTCGGCGAGTTCGCGCACCACAAACCCGGACACCTGGACGCGGCGCGATTCCTCGTCGCCGCCGATGATGCCATAATTGCCGATCAGCGGGTAGGTCAGCGCGACAATCTGCCCGGCGTACGACGGGTCGGTCAGGACTTCTTGATATCCGGTCATGCCGGTGTTGAACACGACTTCGCCGGAAGTTTCGCCGGTCGCGCCGAACGCGGTCCCGGGAAATGTCTGGCCGTCGGCGAGTGCTAAAATTGCTTTCATACGGAGTAAACTATCTTTCCGCCGACGATGGTCATTAAAGCCATCCCGCGCAGGGTCAGCCCGGCGAACGGCGTGTTTTTGCCCTTCGAGACGAACTTTTCGGGATCGACCGTCCAGGAAGCGGCGGGGTCGAATACCGTTATATCGGCGGGTGAGCCGACCGTCAAGTTGCCCCCGGGCAGATTCAGGATGCGCGCCGGTTCAGTGGACATCTTTCGCACCAGGTCGGTTATCGTCAGATGTCCCGGCTCGACGAGGTAGGTGATGCCGAGCGCGAGCGATGTTTCCAGTCCGTGAATCCCGAACGGCGCGGAGCCGAATTCGACCTGCTTCTCATATTCGGCGTGGGGAGCGTGGTCGGTGGCGATGCAGTCAAGTGTGCCGTCGATCAAGCCCGCGATCATCGCGTCCGCGTCGTCCTGCGTACGGAGCGGCGGGTTCATTTTCGCATTCGTATTGTAGCCCCGGCACGCCGCGTCGGTCAGGCACCAGTAGTGCGGCGCAGTTTCCGCCGTGACACGTGCGCCCTGCGATTTGAAAAATCGGATAATTTCTACCTCACGCCGCGTGGAAACATGTAACACGTGCAGGTGCGCCCCGGTCAGGAGCGACAGCAGGCAGTTGCGTGACACGTCCATCTCGTACGCCTCGCCGGGCATCCCTTTGATGCCTAAAACCGTGGCGTTGTATCCCTCGTTCATCGCCCCGCCTTCGGTCAGGGAGGCATCCTCGCAGTGCGCGAGAACCGGCAACCCGAGCATGCGCGCGTATTCCATTGCGCGCCGCATGAATTCGGCGTCCTGAACGGCGTACGCGTCGTCGGAGACTGCGACCGCCCCGGCATCCTTGAGATCGCCCATTTCGGCTAACTCTTTGTTCGCCATGTTCTTGGCGAGCGCGCCGATCACATGGACACGCGCCCCCCGGATCTCCGACGCCCGCGCGTACAGATCCCGCACGACCGGAGCCGAGTCGAGAAAAGGACTGGTATTCGGCATGCAGGCGACCGCCGAAAAACCTCCCGCCGCTGCCGAGCCGAGTCCGGAAGTCAGGTCTTCCTTGTACTCCTGCCCGGGCACACGCAGGTGGACGTGAATGTCGATAAGTCCCGGCGCGATGACCATTCCGTCGCAGGAAACGACGGTTTCGTCCGGGTTGGGTTCGATGCGTTCACCGTCCGTGGAAACAGCGACAATCACGCCTTGCTCGATACGTACGTCTGCTGTTGAGTCGATGTGGTTCGCCGGATCGATCACCCGGCCGCCGCGTAATATCATTCGTGTTTCCCGTGATTATATCGGGTGCGGTTGCGCACCCGTCGAGCATAGCGTTACGAACGCCCGTAGTCTAACACATTTTACGGGGGGTGGGTACCTTCGGCCGTTCATTCGCCGCTTTGCGCCAGTGTCTTCGCCACCAGTGCCGTCCACCCGGTCTGGTGACTCGCGCCCAGTCCCGCGCCATTGTCGCCGTGGAAGTATTCGTAAAACAGCACGAGATCCCGGAAATGGGGGTCGTTCTGGAACGTTTCGATCCCGGTGTAAATCGGGCGTTTTCCCGTCTCCCCGTCGCGTAAAAACAGCCGGTTAAGGCGGCGAGACAGTTCCACAGACACCTCCCATAGCGACGCTTGATTCCCCGAGCCCGTCGGCATTTCGACAGTCAGGCTGTCCCCGTAAACATAGTCGAATTTTTGCAGGGATTCGATCAACAGGTAGTTGAGCGGGAACCAGATCGGTCCGCGCCAGTTGCTGTTCCCGCCAAAAAGACTGGTCACGCTTTCGGCGGGCGTATATTCGACGGAATAATCCCTGCCGTCCAGATTCAAGCGGTATGGGTGTGCGTCGTGGTGTTTGGAAAGGCTACGGATACCGTATGGGGAGAGGAACTCGGCTTCGTCGAGTGTGCGACGCAGGACGCGCTTTAACCGCTCCGGGGCGACCAGCGAAAACAGGGCACGGTCGTCCTTGCCGCGTCTGCCGATATGCGCGACACCCTTCGCGAGTTCCGGACGGTGCTTTAGAAACCACTCGAAGCGTTTACGGAAGTTCGGCACTGCGGCGAGCGTGTTCGCATCGAACGCCTCCACCGCGAATAGCGGAATGATGCCGACCCAGGAGCGAATTTTCAGCGGCAGATATTGCGTCCCTCCGTCGTGACACTCGCGCGGCAGGTGCAAGAGGTCGTAATAGAATCCGTCCTCCTCATCCCAGAGCGGCAGATTATTGTCGCTCATCGAGTTCATCGCATAGGCGATATAAACATAGTGCTCGGCAAATTTGGTCGCGACATCCTCATAATCCCGGTCCACAGCGGCAAGTTCGAGGGCGATAGCGAGCATATTCAGGCAATACATCGCCATCCACGCGGTGCCGTCGGCTTGCTCCAGCGTCCCGCCGAGCGGGAGGGGGGCGGACCGGTCGAAGACGCCGATGTTGTCGAGTCCGAGGAATCCGCCCTCGAACACGTTGTTGTTCATCGCGTCCTTCCGGTTGACCCACCAGGTGAAATTCAGCAACAGTTTATGGAAGATACGCTTCAGGAAGTTGATATCGCCCGGCTCGCCGCGCTTCATGCCCCGCGCTTTACGTTCGATCTTGTATACGCGCAGTGCCGCCCAGGCATGGACGGGCGGGTTGACATCGCCGAACGCCCACTCGTACGCCGGGAGTTGCCCGGACGGGTGCATGTACCACTCACGACACAGCATGAGCAACTGATGCTTGGCGAAGTCCGGGTCTATCTGCGCGAACGGGATCATGTGGAACGCCAGGTCCCACGCGGCGAACCACGGGTATTCCCACTTATCCGGCATGGAAAGTACATCGGCGACCGAGAATGTTTTCCACTGGTGATTGCGCCCGTCGGCGCGCGAACGCGGCGGGAGAGGGCTTAGCGGGTCGCCCTGAAGCCATTTCGCCACATCGTAGTGGTAAAACTGTTTCGACCAGATCAGCCCGGCGAACGCCTGCCGTTGCACGTTGCGCGCGTCCTCGGAAAGCGCGGTGCCTTCGGAAGTTTGGGTAAAACGCTCGTAAAATGCGTCCGCTTCGCCGATCCGCTCGGCAAAAATCTGCGCGAACGCGTCTCCGAACAGAGTTCGGTCCGCGTTCGCTATCGGAGACGCGTCTCGCGCCCGGCACAACCGGAGGCAAATTGTCACCGATTCCCCGGATGCGACTTCTTTACGATAGTGTACCGAGACCTTCGTTCCCTCAGCGGCGGCATTGACCGCACCGCGCTCGCCGTGAACTACGGCGCGGTCGATGCCGTCCTTGACAAACGGCGACGAATTCGGCGACTGAAAAAGTCGCTCGAAATTGGTTTCATTTTCCGTGAATAAAAGATCCGGACGATCCGTCCCGGACCCGGTTTCGGAATAAAGGTAGTATTTGCCCAGTCGCTTGTGTTCCGCGATAATCGGCGCGGTTCCGTCCGCGAACGAATCGGCGCGAAAGAGTCGCGGCTTCGGGTGTCGGTCGTCCCAGGACCACGTGTTGCGAAACCAGAGCGTCGGTAGCAGGTGAATCGGCGCGGTTTCCGGTCCCCGATTGTGTGCCGTGATGCGGATACAGATGTCGTGCGCATCGACTTTGGCGTATTCCACGAACACGTCGAAGTAACGGTTCTCGCGGAATGCGCCGGTATCCAGCAGTTCGTACTCCCATTCCGTCCGGGATCGGGCGCGGTTCGTCGTGACCAGATCGGCGTAGGGGAAGGGATTTTGCGGGTATTTGTACAGGAATTTCAGATAGGACGCCGTCGGTGTCGCGTCCAGATAATAGTAGTATTCTTTGGCGTCCTCGCCGTGGTTGCCCTGGTTTCCCGTCAGCCCGAAAATGCGCTCCTTCAGGATCGGGTCCGCACCGTTCCACAGCACGACCGCGAAGCATAAATCCTGTCGGATGTCGGAGACTCCGCCCAGTCCGTCCTCGTTCCAGCGGTAGGCGCGGCTCCGGGCGTGGTCGTGCGGGAAATGTTCCCACGCGGAACCATCCCGGCTGTAATCCTCGCGCACTGTTCCCCATGCTCGCTCGGAAAGGTAGGGTCCCCAGAATCGCCAGCCGTCCGGGTCATTTTCGGACGCGGCTATACGGGCGGACTCGGCGTTGTTTTCGGCGGAGGTAGCGGAATAAGTTGTCACGGATGCAATTGTACCCTTCAAAGGTTACGGTTACGTATTGGTATCTGGAGCCGCACCTGCTACAATGCCATGCCACCGATGACACCCGAAAAAACACAACCTGCTTCTCCCCCTTACAATTCGCTCGCCGGATACGTTCCCCTCTTGCTGATAATCGCCGCCTTGGCATTGCGCTTGTGGGGAATCACGTGGGCGTTGCCGGACGGCAATCGTTACTTCTCGTATCACGTGGATGAGTCGATGGTAGTCGGACACGCGCTCGACCTGAACCCGCTCGCCGGGAAACTCGATCCCAATTTCTACAACTACGGCTCGCTCACGTTGCTCGTCGACGGGTTGGTGATCCATGCGGGGCGCGCCGCCGGATTGATGTCAGCGGCACCCGCCGATTTCCGCCCAGGTGGTCTCGCCGTGCCGACTGCTCCCGAACTCCTGACGGCTCGATTGATAACCGCCTTCCTCGGGGCGGGGACGGTAGGATTCCTGTACAGCACCGGGCGGATTCTCTACGGGCAAGCGGCAGGTATCGTCGCCGGGACCGCGTACGCGGTCGCGCCTCTCGCGGTTCAGCACGCACATTTCGCCACCGTGGACATCGGTGCCGTGTTCTGGATAGCCGGAAGCCTGTATTTCGCCGCAAAGCACATCGGCGAAAGCCCCCCTGCCCCCAATTCCGGGGGAGCCGGAGTCTGTACCAGGGAGACACGTTCGCCGGTCGGACGCGATGCCTCTGCTCCCTCTCCGGCTCCCCCGGAATTGAGGGCAGGGGGGCTACGGAACCTGCTCCTCGCGGGAATCTTCGCCGGACTCGCCGCCGCCGCGAAGTATAACTGCGGGCTGGTATTGCTGGCAGGAATCGCGGCATGGTGGCTAACCGCGCCGCGTAAGCCGCTTCCGTTCATACTCCTGTTCGTCGCAACGGCGGCGGGATTTCTGATCGGGTGTCCGGGTATCATTTTGAACCTCCCCGCCGTGATGCGGGACGTGCTTTTCGAGGCGCAACACGTTTCCGAAGGGCACGGAGCGGTGTTCACAGACACTCCCCCCGGGCTGATTTATCACATCGCGTACAATCTCCGATGGGGTTTGACTCTCCCGCTCCTTCTGGTCTGCCTATTCGGGATCGGCGTCGCGGCGGTCCGTCGCCGACCGGGGGACGCGCTTCTGGTTGCATTCGCCCTGCCATACTATCTGTTGATCGGTATCGCGGCGGTGAAGTTTTCGCGCTATACGTTGCCGCTCTTCCCGCCGCTGTTCCTGCTCATCGGGGCGGCTTGGGACGGCTGGCAGAACGCGCGAGCGCGAACTTCATTTCGGGCTTTCGTGGTGTGCGGGATCGTCAGTGCGCTCGGTTTTTCCGTTGCGTTGGACCAGACCATGACTCGCCCCGACCCGCGCGATCAGGCGGCGGCGTTTATCCGGGCTACGCCGTCCCTCCAAACCATCGCTTTTGCCGCCGGTCCCTGGAACTTTTCCCCGAGCCTGAACCCGTTCCTTGCGCACCCGATCCCGTTCGTGGTTCAGGAAGCCACGCTACTCAACGAACCGCTACGCCTTATCCCCTCGGTAAAGTACTACGCGGACGGTACGCTGGAGCGCAACGAGAGAGGCGTGTTGCAGGCGATTGAATGGACACAGTCGCTACTGACAGTGCCTGCAACCGTGGACGCTGTCGCGTTCGGTGAACTGCACTACAACGATTGGCTTAGGACACGGTATCCGCAGGCGCAGTCATTTCTCAAAGACGCTAACGCATTGTACCCGGTCCACAAAAACTTCACGAACCCGGTGACTCTTTTCGGCATCCCGGTGGTCCCGATCTATGCCCTCCCGGGTGCCCCGTGGTATGACCTTCCGAGGCAGACACTGCCCCATGATATGCTGTACACGAATTCGTCGGTGAGCATCTGGACGCGGTAAAACCGGGATGCCGGGAAGGAAATTTCGTGGATAAAATCAATCTTCCGCACGAGCGGATACTGGTCGCGCTGGATTACGATAACGCGGAGGATGCTGTTCGTTTGACCCGCGCGCTGGCGGGAAAAGTCGGCGGCGTCAAAGTCGGGCTGGAGTTGGTAAACGCGTCCGGGTTCGACATCTTTTCGCGCCTTACGGACGCAGGGGCGACGCGCATCTTCTACGACGCCAAGTTCCACGATATTCCGAACACCGTCGCCGGGGCGGTGCGAGCGGCGGCGAAGCGCGGGGTATGGATGGTCAACGTCCATGCCGGGGGAGGCTCCGCGATGCTGAACGCGGCGACCGACGCCGCCCACTCCGGCGACCACGTTCCACTCCTGATTGGCGTTACCGTTCTTACCAGCATCGACGAAGCCACCCTAAACGCCGACCTTCGCGTGCCCGGGACCGTCGCCGCGCAGGTGACGCATCTCGCCACGCTTTGCCAGAATGCCGGGTTGGACGGCGTAGTCGCATCACCGCTCGAACTTGCCGCGATCCGCGCGGCGTGCGGTCCCGATTTCCTGACCGTGATTCCCGGCGTCCGACCGGCGGGAAGCGCGACGCATGACCAGGCGCGGGTAGCGACACCGGGTGCGGCGGTAGCGTCCGGGGCGACGTATCTCGTCGTCGGGCGGGCGATCACCGGTGCCGTTGATCCCGTCGGAGCCGCCGAGGCGATAGCCCGGGAAATCGACGCTACCTGATCCAGACACTTTTTCTGCGGGATCGCATATACTATGGATATGCGTATTGCGATTGTGGGTGCCGGGTTGGGGGGATTGACGGCAGGGCGGATTCTGCACCGTGCGGGGTGCGATGTCACCGTGTTCGAGAAATCGGACGGCGTCGGGGGGCGGGTCCGCTCCGACCGGGTGCGCGGTTACACCCTTGACCGTGGATTCCAGGTGCTCTTTACGGCGTACCCGGCGGCGAAGCGGCAACTCGATTACGCGAAGTTAGACTCCCGATGCTTCGATCCCGGGGCGATCATCGCGCTGGCAGCCGAGCGGCGAGAACTTTCCGATCCGCTACGAACTCCGTCTGCACTCCCCTCTGCGATCCTGTCGAATGTCGTTTCACTCGAAGACAAATTACGCACCGCGTTGCTTTCCGCCGAACTCAAAAACCGCTCTGTAAACCGTATCATGGACGGCGACGATGCGACAACCGAGCAGTATCTGTTACGCCGTGGCTTCTCTGGGGCGTTCATCGAGCGGTTCGCGCGCCCGTTCTTCGGCGGAGTCTTTCTGGACCGCAGTCTGCAAACATCGGCGAAGGCGTTCCAGTTCAATTGGAAGATGTTCGTGTCGGGGGATACGGTCGTGCCCGCGCTCGGGATGGGGGAGATCAGCGCGCAACTGGGCGCGGAACTGCGCGCCGCGTCCTGCGTCCGGCTCGATACTCCGATCCGCGAACTGTCTCGAAACGCGAGCGGAGGCGTAACGGGGGTGCGAATGGAGAGCGGCGAGTTATTCGCTGCCGACGCCGTGGTTGTCGCCACCGCCGCCCCCGATGCCTCCCGACTGACCGGCGTACCGATGCCGCAAAGAAGTGTCGGGACGACATGCCTTTATTTCGTCGGACCGGCGTCGGTTTACGACGAAAAGAAGATTATCCTGCACGCCAACCCCGACCCGTTCGTCAACAACGCCGTACAGATCGACAATATCGCGCCCGAATACGCCCCGCCGGGAGGGCATCTTCTGTCCGCGACAGTATTAGGCATACCCGAGGGCAATGACAGTGCGCTCTACGAACGCGCTTTGCAGGACCTGCGCCGCATGTGGGCGGGGGATCGGCGCGCCCTCGACGCCCTCGCCCGCCTGACCCCGTGCGCACTGTACCGCATTCCGTACGCGCAGTTCGCGCAGCCAGTCGGGGTTTACGGAACACTTCCGGACAGCGTGACGGCAACGCCGGGACTCTACTTCGCAGGCGAATTCACGGCAGCAAGTAGCCTCAACGCCGCCATTGCCAGCGGCGAGGCATGTGCGGACGCGATTCTCGCCAGCAGATAGCCCACTCACGAAAAAAGTTTCAATAATTCGCCCCGTTATAGCCGCGTTTCAACGCTTCTTCAGGATCTGGTGGTTTAATCAAACAAGATGAGTAGCGAACTTGCATTGCGAGTATTCGACCGGAAACTTCGCCCGGTTTGCGAACGGGAAGATTTAAACCACGCACGGTGGCTCCGGGAAAATAGGGGCGACGGGCGCGGGGGCGAATCGGCTTTTTTGTGACGGGGATGTCAAGTCCAACCGGAAAGCGCAAATGACGTTCGCGGATTTCGGAGCGACCGGTAGCGGGACCGGTTGGTCGCGGGCGGCGTTTTGCCACCCGCGACCGATTCGATTTATCGCTCGATGAACCCGCCGAGTGGCTGATCCGGAGAAGTTGCCGGTACTACCGGTGCAAGGCTGGGTGCCGGTGCCGGGGCGGCAAGGCTGGGTGCCGGGCGCGGTGTCGGCTGGACATACCCCCGTACAGGGGCGGGTTCCTCATAGGCGGGAACCGGTTGCACCACGGGAACCGGTTGCACCGGAACCGGTACCGGGACGTACTCACGAATAACTGCGGGCGAGGGCGAAACCGTGATCGTTCGCGTCACGACCTGCGGCTGGGAGGCAGATGAGGCGGTCGCCGTATCGTCTTTCCGGTTTGCCGCCCAAATCGATCCGAAAAGAAGTGTTGCGGCGAGCACACTGGCGAGTAACCAGAAGTTGAACTTGCTTTTGTTGGCGTCCTGTTTCGCGGCGACCGCCTCATTGCTCGCGTAGAGGCTATTGAACCGCGCGGTTTCTGCCTCGCGCTGTAAATTGATATTGCCCCGGGCTATAGCGTTAGCGCGGGCGCGCTCCTGATCGGCTTCCGCCGCCATCGTCACCGCAACATCTTCCGCGATTGCTTCGTTAAGTCGCGCGTTCTGCACACTGAATTTAGCCTCGCGCTCGGCGGGTGTTTCGAATTGTTCTGCCATAATATGTGTACTCCTGTGAACGATGCGCGTACTCTACGCCGCGCTGTCTGATTAGGTCAACGACTCTTACCCGGGTTATGGGAGGTTGAAACAAGCATGGCATGAGGACCAAAAAAATCCGGCGAACTGCGGCCGATTATCGTGGTCGTGTCCTGGGCAATCGTTCGGGTGCCTCCGCCGCCACGTAGGTCAGAACGGCGAGTGCCGCCACGCACTGTTTAAATTCCTTCGGGTCGATCTTATCCATCGTGTCCGCTTCTGTGTGATGGATCTGCCAGTAGGTCGTCATATCGTTGGTCAATTCGCCCCCGGGAACGCCGCTCGAAAGGAGCGGCGAGATGTCCGCCCCGCCCCCGCCGACTTCGATGTTTGTGGCACCGGTTTCTTTCAACAAATCCACAAGCAGGGGCTTCAGCGCGGCAATGGTGCCTGCGTTCAGCGAAAACCCGAGCGGTTTGCCGACGCCACTGTCGGATTCGAGCGCGAACACGTGGTCCGGGATCTCATTGGAGTGCGCCTTCGCGTAATCGCTCCCACCGCGTAATCCGTTCTCCTCGTTGGTGAACAGCACGACACGCACGGTGCGGCGCGGGCGCAGGTTCAGCGTTTTGAGCAGGCGTACCGCTTCCCACGCCGCGACGCACCCGCCGCCGTCGTCGTTCGAACCGGTCCCTACGTCCCACGAATCGAGATGCCCGCCGATGAGCACGATCTCCTCCGGCTTTTCTCGCCCGCGCCATTCGGCGATCACGTTTGCGCTGGGCACGTCGGAAAGGGTACGTGCCTCCATTTTGAGTGTGACAACCGGGTGTTCGCCGCGCCGCTGCATCCGCGCCAACGCTTCGGCGTCCTCGACGGTGATCGCGGCGGCGGGTATTTTCGCCGTTTTGTCGTCATACCGCATCGCGCCGGTGTGCGGGGTTTGCAGACTTCGTGTCCCAACCGAGCGCGTCAGCGACGCGACGGCACCCCATTTCGCCGCCCGCGTCGCGCCGCCGGTGCGATACCGTACCGTCTCGCCGTACTGCGTGAACGGGGCGTTGTAACACACGATCTTACCCTTGATCTCGCCCGCCGCCCCGCGCCGGTCGAGTTCGGCAAAGTCAGACACGGTCACGACTTCGGCGGTCACGCCGCGTCTCACGGTCCCGACACTACCGCCAAGTCCTAACATTTTCATCGAGCGTTTCGTGGGAGCGACGAGTTCCGCGCTTTCTTTGCCACGTACCCAGCGCGGGACCATAACCATCTCCGTGTGGACATTCTCCAGTCCGTCGGCGGTCATTTCCCGCTTCGCCCACGCAATCGCCTGATCCAATTTCGGCGAACCGGAGAGGCGATTTCCGATCCGATCCGATAGGTACGCCAGTCTGTCGTAGGCGAACGACGATTTCATCGCCGATTCGATCAGTGTGTCGGTCGTGCGGCGGTAATCGTCGGCAACCGGGGATTGCGCGGCGGACGGAAAGGCAATCAGTGCGAGTGAGAGGAGCGCGGCGAGGGGGAGGCGAGGGTTCATGGGGGAACAATGCGACGTGACTGTTCGGGTTTCCTTCCCCTCCTTAGCCCCTCCCCCCAACCCCCTCCCTCATCGGAATGAGAGAGGGGGAGTCCGGAGGAGAGACCTTCCTCGGTTTCTATACCACCCGACGAACGGAATCGCCCCGCTATCTCGGACTCCCCCTCTCTCATTCCGATGAGGGAGGGGGTTGGGGGGAGGGAGGAAGACGGGCGAGGGTTGGGGGGAGGGGCTAAGGAGGGGAAATGATACTCTATTGTTCGCTTTGCGGTACAATCGAAAGACGATGCTCCTCGAAACACCCCGCTTGTCGCTACCTATGCTTTCCGATAACTTCGGTCGCCGCGTCGAATACCTGCGTATCTCTCTCACGGACCGGTGTAACCTGCGGTGCGTGTACTGTATGCCGGAGGAAGGGGTTCCATATGAGGATCTGGATAACGTCCTTTCGTTCGACGAGATCGAGCGGATCGTGCGCGTGCTCGCGGCGGTCGGGCTGAAAAAAATACGCCTGACCGGGGGCGAACCGCTCGTGCGTAAAAACGTGCCCGAACTCGCCGCCCGACTCCACGCCATCCCCGGGGTGCGTGAAGTCACCCTGACCACCAACGGCATCCTGCTCCCGCGCGACGCCGCCGCGCTGAAAGCTGCCGGGATTCGCCGCGTCAACATCAGCATGGACACGCTGAAACCGGAACGCTTCGCCGAGATCGCCCGCCGTCCGGAGTATGCTCGCGCACATGCAGGAATCCAGGCCGCACTCGCCACCGGGTTCGACCCGATCAAACTCAACTGCGTCGTGATGCGCGGGATCAACGACGATGAGATCAACGACTTCGCGCGTCTGACCGTGGAAACCCCGCTCCACGTCCGGTTTCTCGAATACATGCCTATCGGGATGGTCACGCCGCCCGCCTGGCGCGCGCGCTATGTATCGAACGAGGAGGTGTTGACACGGTTGGAGGAGCAGTGGGGCGTGTTGGAACCAATAGAAAGCGACGCCGCCTCGACTTCACGCACGTTCCGCGTCGCGGGTGCACTTGGAACGGTCGGGGTGATCAATCCGATCTCACACCGGTTCTGTGAGGCGTGCAACCGCCTGCGCCTTTCCGCGAACGGCAGACTGATACCCTGCCTCGCGGATAACTACGAGTATGATCTGATGACGCCGCTACGCGCCGACTGTTCGGACACGGATATTATCGGACATGTCCGGGACGCGCTGACACATAAGCCGGTTCAGTCCGACTTCGAGGGGCGGCTTTCCAGAGGAGGAAGCCTGCGCATCATGGCGCAGATCGGCGGATAAGAACCTTCTCGGCAACGCCAGTTGTTTGCAGTAAGAAATGATTTGCGCCGACAGTAAATTGTTGGTGCGTGAAATGCCTGCCTTCCGTAAAATAAGCAAAACCTGTTTCGCGGAGGAAGATAAAACGTGCGTAAACCGAACAATGATTTTGGGCGAATCGCCTTATTAGTAGTCGTCGTGCTGGGCGGGATTGGTGCCTTGGTAGCCATCAACCGGGCGAGCGAACAAGCCGCGAAGAGTACGACCGTGGAAGCCGTCGGGCATGACCACGACGGCGACGGGAAGCCGGACGCGAACGATACCCATTAGCGTTGCCCCGGGATGTGCTACTTTTCGGACGGGATGCAGGCGGGGCAGATTCCGGTGAACTGGATCGAATCGAGATTCAGCGCATACCCGTCGGCGGCTGTGCGGAGGAGACGCACCGTCCCGGCGGGGAGCGGCGTATTCATGTCGGCTACCGAACCGCAGTCACGGCAGACGATGTGGTGATGGGGCGACGACGAAACGTCGTACCGGGCAACGTTGCCAACGAAACCGCGCCCGATCTCCTGCTGGTCAACCAGCGCATCCAGAGCGCGATACACGGTCGCCAGCGACATCGTCGGCGTGGTTTCCCGCACCCGCACGAAAACATCCGACGCGGTGGGGTGGATCGTGCCGAGGTCGCGGACGGCTTGCAACACGGCGCGACGCTGTACCGTATTACGCGTTCGCCGTGTGATTAAATTGGGGGTGGAATTCTCCGCTGTCATCGCGTATCAATGCTTCCGTAACTTCTCTGACCGAAACATTGTATCGCACCCTTTGCGGAGTCTGCTACGGCACCTTACCGTTTTCGCGGATAGCACAACCGGAAGTGCACTCCTGTACAATAGTGACACTTCCGGTTGCATCGAATCCCATACCGTGGCGGCTACTTTCTGTACGACTCCTTGAGTCCGGCGGCGGCGAACGCTACCGCGTCTTTAGCTTTATCTACCACGGCTCCCATTCCGAAGAACTCGTGTGTCACACCGGGATAAAATTTATACCGGACGGGAACCCCTGCCTTCTTCAGTTTATCTGCGTATGCTTTCGATTCGGATAACAACGGGTCAATCTCTGCGGTAATTACGGTTGCGGGTGGCAGACCGGACAGATTCGGGTTGCGCAAGACGGCAAGGTACGGGTGGTTCTTATCCGACGGCTTGCGGATCGTGTGTTTGATGAACCATGACATCATGGGCTTGTTCAACGGCTTGGCGTCTTTATTCTTCTCGTAGGAGGGTGTGTTGAGGCGTGTGTCCGTTATAGGGTATACGAGCACCTGATGTACCGGCATCATCCCCTTGCGGTCTCGCGCCATCAGGCAGACCGCCGTGGCCAGATTGCCGCCCGCCGATTCGCCGACCACGGCTACTTTGTTCGGGTCGCCGCCCATCGTCACGGCATTTTTCATCACATACTGGAGTGCTGCGTACGAATCCTCGTGCTGACCGGGGAATCTGGTCTCCGGCGCGAGCCGATACCCGACCGACACCACGACGGCACCGGCGGCGTTGCACAGGGCTCGGCATGACGCGTCGTAAGCGTTGATGCTCGCGATTACCCAGCCCCCGCCGTGGTAGTACACGATCACGGGGAACGGACCGGTCCCGCGCGGCGTGTAGACGCGGGCAGGGATCTGTCCGACCGCGCCGGGAATCTTGATGTCCTCCACTTTAGCAACCGACTCCGGGCTGATCGGCTTGCCCGTCTTCTTCAACGTGCGCTTCACCGCGTCCGGCGGACCCGGTTGCTTTCGCGCTTCGGCAGGCGATAACTTGTCTATCGGCTTCGGTTTCAGTTCCGAGAGCGATTGCAAAACGGCTTTCATCTGCGGATCGGCGGGTGGCGGAGCGGCTTGCACGGAGGCAGGCACGAACGCGAACGCCGCGACAGCGGCGGCAAAAAACAATCGTCGGTTCAAAATCTTTTTCCCTCTACATTCTGAAGCACGGTGTACCCCGCAAATATCTCGTCGAAACAAGCCAGGAATGGAGGGGGGTAAATATGTACTGCGAACCGACGTTCTGTATGCACCCGACAAATGCTAACGAACCGCCTGCCGCGCGGCGAACTCCTCGGCGGTCAGCGAACAGCCGCGCAGAGCGGCACCCGGCGCACGCCCGAGCAGTGCGAACCCGTCGCCGTCAGAGTGGGCGTAGCCCCAATCCTCGGTTTGGATAGCAAGGCACGAATTGAGGTTCGCGATGTCGTAGTGTGCAAGTACGCCCGGTTGCCCCCGCTCCGCTTCCTCCCCGGTGACGGGGTCGATGACGCGCGTCCGGACCAGATGCGGCAACCCCATTTTGCGCGGTTCCCGGGTAACGCCCAGAACACGATCCCGGTACGTCGTGTCGTAAAACTGCGACGCCATCTCGCTCATGCCATATTCCGCCACGCAGTGCGTCGCGGGAACGCCCAGTCTTTCGGTGAACATTCGGTACAGTTCGCCCCGTTCGACTTCGCGCGAACGCCCCTTGAAGCCGCCCGTTTCGACGATGCGGCTACCCGCCGGGAGCGCGAGGCTGACGCACTTTTCCTCCATAAAATCCATCAGTTGTACCCAGGCGAAAGCCGTCCCGAATAGAACGGAAATCGTATCCGTGCCGTCGAGTTGCTCTATCAACTCCTCGCGCCAGCCGTCCCGCCACCAGAAATTATCCCACGGGAGCAGGTCGAGGTTCGCCGCCATGTACGACAGGGACGAATGGGGGGCGTCGGCAGGGGGTGGCATCAGGAAATAGGGTACGCATTCGCCCGATTCCTCTCCCGTCAGTACGAAATGCCGGAACGACGTGTGGAGCGATTGCCGGTAGAGTTGGAGCGTGTTCGCGTCCATGTAATGCTTGCTGGTTTCCGCGCCGGTCGTGCCCGACGAATGAAAAGTCTGTCCTCCGTGTTCCGGGGTGCATTGGTGCGCCGAGACACACGTCAGGGCGAACTGCTTGAACGCGGCGGCGGGTGCGGCGGGAATATCGCGCCAAGCCGTGACGGTGTCCGGTGTCGCGTTGCGACCCTCGCAAAACATCCGGTACCGCTTGTTGCTTGCGAACTGGTAGGCGAAAATACGCAGGGCAAGTGCTTCGAAACGTTGCGCATCGGAATTGTGGATATGCGTCGCGATTTCAGCGCGAAGTGTCTCGGCGGAATCCATAATAAATGTGACAAGGGGAATGCCTCCTTCAGGCATATCCCCAACCTTTCTATTTTGTGGTGTAATACTGCTATGCTCAAACAGGCAGTAAACATAATTAGCCCTCAATACGTTGCAGGCTTTTTCGATGGCGCAGGCTCCATGCGGTTGCGGAAAGGCTTTATTAAAAAGACACCGCTTTCGATAAGGGCTGAAGTCAAACTCACAAACACAGACCTTGAACTGTTGACCCAAATCAAAAATGAATACGGGGGGCAGATTCTGATTAAAAACAACCCGACATTCCCTGCTTACACGCTGTATTGGTCAAGTTTCACGTTTAGACTAACTGGTGCCTTGCGGCGGCATATCAGTAGCGCGGTTTGAGATTAGGCTATCGGCTCTCACGAGAACCCGCCGAATTATTGTAGACTTGGTGTATGGGGTGCCCAGACCCAACCCGGCAATAATTCCGCCCACGCAATCGGGAGCGTTATGGCTCCTCTCTAAATCGGGGCGACCTGATCGCAAACAGCACAATTTAGTCTAAACGTGAATCCTCAACGTTTTGCACCCGACGAGATAAATCCAGGAGAAAGGCGACAACGGCTTTCTCTCCTTGATGAAATTGGGCACGGGCTTCGGCTTCAGTCATGGGCTGGAAGAAAATCTACCTGAAAACACCGGTTTATACAACGCCTGATTAGATACGATCTCGCAATGTTAGTTTGAGTAAACTCGGAAGATTGTACCCGCGACGCCGGAAGTTTTGTCGTGTAATGGTGGTCGGTGATCAGTGGTCGGTGGTCAGTGCGCCTCCGCAGGGTAACGCGGGTTGAAACCCACGCCTGTGGGCGACTGCGTCGCCGGACGTCCTTCGGACGGAAAGGAGACTGGCGGTTCATCGGTGGGCGAACGCGTTCAACTACGTCCGAAGGACGTCCGGCGACGCAGTCGCCCACAGGCGTGGGTTTCAACCCGCGTTACCCATTGCGGAGGCTGACCACCGATCACCGACCACTGACCCGATGGTATACTGAACCCGTCGTGCCGCCTGTATTTCCTCCCATCGCCTTTCTCCAGCCCTGGTGGCTACTCGCGTTGTTGCCGCTCGCTCTTTTCGCCGTATGGCTCGGGCGCGGCGCGGCGTTGCCCGACGCGCGTCAGCGTGTTTTTGCTATCGTTCTGCGCGTTATTCTCTTTTCCTGTATCGTCTTCGCGCTTGCCGGGACCGAATGTGTGCAAACGTCGCGCAAGCAGACCGTGATCTTCGTCGCCGATGGTTCGTACAGCGTCGGGGAGAAGGGGCGCGGCGCGGCGCGCAAGGCGATTGCCGACACACAGGCGACGCTTCGCGGTGGAGACCGGCTCGGCGTGGTGAGTGTCGGCGGGGACGCGACGCTCGCCGTCGCGCCGGACGAGAAGCGCGCCGTCACCCTGCCCGTGAAACTGCCGGAACCGCCAGAGCCGATGACTACCAATCTGGCGCGGGGCATCAACCGCGCCCTCGCCGCGCTCCCGGACGATACGGCGGGGCGCATCGTGGTCCTTTCCGACGGCAACGAGAACGCAGGGCAGGCGTTGGAGGCGGCGCGGGGCGCGAAGTCCGCCGGGGTTCCCGTGGATGTGCTCGTGCTCGGCGACGACAAAAAGGACTCCCCGGAAACGCTGGTCGAGCGGATGGATGTGCCGAACGCGGCGCGGCGCGGCGAGCCGTTCCGCCTTTCCGTCGCAGTCAACTCGCGCACCGGGGGCGCGGGCACCCTGACCGTTTATCGCAACGGCAAACCGTGGCGTACGCAGAAGGTGACGCTCTCGCCCGGGAAAAATGTTCTGACGGTGAACGACCGGGGCGGCGAACCCGGCTTTTACACGTACGAGGCGCGGCTGACCCTGCCGGAATCCGCCGATACCGTCGCCGAAAACAACCGCGCCGTCGGTTTCGTACGCGTTTCCGGCGAGCCGCGTGTCCTGGTCATCCGCGATCCGGCGAGCGGCGACCCGTCCGACACGGCGTCGCTGGTCAAGACACTGCGCGGGCAACGGCTCACCGTCACCGAGGGCGGACCGGAGATGATCCCGGCGACCGGACCCGCGCCGCTCCTCGCGTATGACGGCATCGTGCTGGTCAACACGCCCGCCGACGGGTTCGATAAGGCGCAGATGGCGGCGATCCAGTCGGCGGTGCGCGACCTCGGGGTCGGTCTGGTCATGGTCGGCGGCGAATACGGCTATGCGGCGGGCGGCTGGCTCGGGACGCCGGTGGAAGCCGCGCTGCCGGTCGAGATGGAGTCGAAGAAACAGAAGCGGTATCCGGCGGTCGCGCTGGCGTTAGCGGTAGACATTTCCGGGTCGATGGATTCGCCGCCGCAAAGCGGCGGTTCGTCCTCGAAAATGGAACTCGCGCAGGAAGCCGCGCACCGCGCTGTGGACGCGCTCGCCGGTCAGGATAACGTCGGAGTGATCGGGGTGGACACATCCGCGACCACGATTGTCGGATTGACGCCCGCGACCAAAAAAGGCTCGGTACACAGCGGCATTAGCGAACTCGGCGGCGGCGGTGGGACCGATATGTCCGCCGGGGTCGAGGCGTGCTACGACATGCTCAAAGGCGCGAAACTACCGGTCAAACACGCGATCCTGATCACCGACGGCGAAACGCCCCCGCACGACTACGCGCAGTTGATCGCCGACTACAAAAAGCGCAACATGACATTCACGCTGGTCGTGATCGACGAGGGGCAGTCCGCCGACTCGCTTGAACCGCTTAAACGCGTCGCGTCGCAGACCGGCGGGCGGTACTATTTCGTCAAAGATGCCGCCGAACTGCCGAAAATCTATACGCGCGAAGTGCGGACGATCCGTAAGCCGCCGCTGATCGAGGAGCCGTTCGCGCCGAAACTCGGACCGAACGGCGCGACGCATCCGCTGTTGGAAGGCGTCGGGATAGACGCGTCGCCGCCGCTCCTCGGCTATGACGTGGCGTTCGCCAAACCCACCGCCGAATCTATCCTGCTGACGCACCGGGACGACCCGCTCCTCGCCGCGTGGCAGTACGGTCTCGGCAAGTCGGTCGCCTGGACCTCGGACGCCGCGCCGCGCTGGTCGGCGGGCTGGCTTTCCTGGAACGGGTTCGCCCCGTTCTGGGCGCAAGCCGTGCGCTACACGTTGAAATCGCCGCAAAACAGCGGGGTGGACGGATTCCTGACCGTGCGCGTGGTGCGTGACGGCGGCAAGGCGCGGCTGGTCGCGGACGCCGTGGACACGGAAACCGGAACGTTCGTCAACAATCTGCAACTGCGTGCGCGTATCAGCAAGCCGAACGGCGACTCGGAAACCGTCCCGCTCCCGCAGACCAGTCCCGGACGCTACGAAGCCGCGTCGTTCGACGCCGGACAGGTCGGCTCCTACACGGCGAGTGTGCTCTATCGGGAGGCGGACGGCTCGGAACGCGCGGTGCCGGTCGGATTCGCGGTCGCGTATTCGCCGGAGTTCGCCGCACTCGCTCCGAACACCGCACTGTTAGCCCGCCTCGCCGACGTGTCGGGCGGCAAGGTGGTAAAAAGCGGCGCGGACGTTCTAAAGACGCGCGGCTCCAAACGTGTCCCGACGCCGCTCGCCCTGCCCCTCCTGACCGCCGCGCTGTTCCTGCTCCCTCTCGACGTGGCGAACCGCCGCCTGTCGCTCTGGCGCACCCGCGAAACTGCGCAAGCCGCCGTTGCGCAAGTGAAGGAAACCATCGTCCGCAAGCAGGAGGAGCAGAAAGAAGCCATCCGCGCCGCGCAGGAAGAAACGTTCACGCGTGCGCGGACCGGGATTCAGGAGCGTAAAGCCCGCTTTAAGGCGATGGAGGGCGACGACGAGTAGGGGGTTGAGGGCTCGGAAAGGCGCGTAAGTCCTAAAATAAATATCGTACGGCTCCCCTATCAAGGTATAAATACTGGGAATGCTCATGCCCCCGACCGCGTTTCGCTAAGACAGGCGAAAGAATTCCCGTCAACGGCTCGATGGCACAGCGATTGCTATGAAAAATAGTCATCCAACCGCCGGGAAATACGCGAAAGAGTGTGCGTTAATTGACCGACAATATAACAGGTAGCGTCTCCAAAGCGTACGGGGCGGTTCCTACCCTTTGAAAAGAGTATTCTGATAAATTATGTTGCGCCGTGGCAGTTCCCTTATATCATCGCTTCTCCGACCGAAAACAAAAAAAGGCGGCGAGGAGATCCCCTCCCTCACGGAACCTGCCCCGAAGGACGCGGCGGTCAGTTACTCCGGACGCGGATCGCTCATTGAAGCAACGGATCGAGTGGCGAACACCGGTACCGTCGTTTCCACCCAGTCGGAGGAATCCGCGCACGGGTTCGCGGGGGCGCAGAACAATGAACTGATCCTGGATTCGTTCAACGTCGATCTTCTGAATCTCGTCAACCTGACCCAGAGTACCCTGACCCGCGCGATGCGCCCCCAGATGGGCGGTATGACCGAGGGTGTCTTAGGACCGCTACAAAAAGGAATCGAGATCGCCCAGCGCATCGAACAGCGGGGGCGGAGTCTATTACTGGAAACTTCCCTGACCAAAGCGCAACGCCCCCGGGTACTCTGCGCTACCCAGAACGCGCAGGACCAATCCGTCGCCCTCCGCTCCGCGCGGTATGCCTGGCAAGCGTGCGCGATCCTGACCTCGATTCCCGGCGGAAACGGCACGTTCGCGCGGGTCAAACGGCTGGTTGCCGCCGTGACCGAGTTGAACGGAAAAGTCTCCGGGGTGCTCGAATCCGGGCAGGGGACCGAGAAAACGGCGGCGGCGGAAGTCGCGGTGCAGTACCGCGCGGTGCTCACCGAGCAGTCGGAAATCCTGACCATCCTGCGCCACGACATTTCCGCGCCGCCGCTGGCGCGCCGCCTCGGGCGCGCCGCAGTGATGTGTCTGGTAATCGCGGCGGAAAGCATGGCACGCGTCGCGGCGCGCCTCGCCTATCCTGAGTCGGCGACGATCCGACCGGCGGGACCGCAACGCCCTACACTGAACGACGGCATTTTGAACCCGTTACCCCTACGATAGAATAACCCGCAAAAATATATCGGTTTTATTGGCAATTTAATGTTGACAAAAACGACCGGATAAGGGGATAATGTCGGTACATGAAAAATGTCGCCCGATTCTTCCCTGCCCGCCGCCGCTCGTTTTTCGTCGCCGCAGCCGCCCTGTTCGCCGGTTTCGCGTCCGCGATTCTGTCCGGGTGCGATACCGGGGAAGGCAAGACTGCCGCGAAGTCGACCGGACCGGTGACAGTCAGAGTGGCTTTTTTCCCCAATCTCACGCATGCCGCCGCGTTATACGGCACTGGCACGGGAAGTTTCCAGAAGGCGTTCGGCGAATCCGCGACAATCGAGGAGCGCGTATTTACAGCGGGACCGGCTGAAATCGAAGCCCTGTTCGCGGGCGAAGTAGACCTCGGCTACATCGGACCGGGACCGGCGATCAACGGCTACTTGAAATCGGACGGTGACGCGTTGAAAATTATCTCCGGGGCGGCTTCCGGTGGGGCGGCTCTCGTCGCACGGGGGGACGTGCCGATCAAGTCCGTCGCTGATCTGGCGGGTAAAACCGTCTCTGTGCCGCAAAAAGGCGGTACGCAAGACCTTTCCCTGCATCACGCTATCAAATCGGCGGGGTTGTTGCCCAAAGATAAAGGCGGCAACGTCACCATTCTGGACTTCGCGCCCGCCGATACGCTCAACCAGTTCCAGCAGAAGCGGATCGACGCCGCCTGGGTACCCGAACCCTGGGTGACGCGCCTCGAAAAAGAAACCGGCGCGAAAGTCGTCGCGGACGAACGCACGCTCTGGAAAAACGGCAAGTTTTCTACCGCCGTGGTTGTGGTACGCTCCGCATTTCTGAAAGAGCATCCCGAACTGGTGGCGAAATTCCTCGCCGCGCACCGAGCCGCTGTCGCGGCGATCAACGCGGACCCGGACGCCGCCCGCAAGATCATTGGCTCCCGGATCACCCAACTCAACAGCGGCAAGGGGATTCCCGACGACGTTTTGAAGACGGCGTTGTCGCGCACGGAGATCACGGCGGACCCGCTCAAAGATTCCGTGTTGACGTTCGCCGACTGGAGCAAGGAAGCCGGGTACCTGCGTCAGGACCGCTCCGCGCTGACCGGACTTTTCGCCGACATCCCGGGCGCGACACAAACCGCCTCCGTGAGCGGCGCGGGGAAGGTGCAATGATGCCCATGATGTTCCTCGCACACGGCTTGTGTCCGCGCGGTTCCCGGTCGCTTGGGTGGCACCGGGAACCGTGATTGAATCGCCCGCTTCTTACTTTCCACAGCCACACGCTGTCCGACGCATTGAACTAAACGAAAGACTAACACCATGACCCGACGCGGTTTTACACTCATCGAACTACTCGTAGTTATCGCCATTATAGCGATCCTCGCCGCTATTCTGTTTCCTGTGTTCGCCCAGGCACGCGCCAAAGCCCGACAGGCGACCGGTGCCTCGAACTTGAAGCAGATCGGTCTCGGCGTCCTGCAGTACCTCCAGGATTACGACGAGACGTTCTTCCCGACCGCGACCGAACGACAGGCACCGCCGCCCCCCCCGGGCGTCACGACGCCGGATCAGTTGCGCGCCTACTACGCTCTGTACAGTTACCGCAAACGCATCGATCCGTATGTGAAAACCGATGCCGTCTATAAAGATTCGTCCGCGCCGGATTGGGGAGAAAAGGGAGTCGATTGGGATGTCACCGGGAACTGGTTCCCGAACGACTACGGTTTCCACCTGAGCGACGCCAGGTTCTTCCCCGCCCCGAACAATCAGGCTGCCAACTACTCCGGCATCGGCACTATTGATCTTCGCGATTTCGGCGTGAACGACGATACGCCGCTGGCAACGATCTCCAGCCCTGCGAACTTTATTCTGATCGGGGACGCCAACCGGTACGATCTGGCTCCGAAAACGTACAACCCGTCGCGCGGCGGCATGTACCCACAACCGTATGCCTTCAGCGTCAATGCCCAGGCACGACCGGCGATCCGCCACTCGCAGGGGACGAACTTCGCCTACGCCGATGGCCACGTCAAGTGGGTAAAAACGACGCCACGGCAGGGAGGCACCGACGTGAGCGGAACGTCTGTTCCCGCTACGAACGGCGACGCGACATGGCGTTCGTATAACAATAATGACTGGCGGCGCAACCCGACCACGCCGTAGCGGGTCAGATGTTCGTTAAGTGATCCTTCTACGTCTACGGGCGGTGACTTTTCGGAGCCACCGCCCTCTTTTTCGTCAAACGTCGAACGCCATCAGGTCGCGTTCTCCTCCCTCCCCGTAGCCGCCTCCCGTGTTTCCTCCCCCCTCCCGTGTTTCCTCCCTCCCCCCAACCCCCTCCCTCATCGGAATGAGAGAGGGGGAGTCCGAGATAGCGGGGCGATTCCGTTCGTCGGG
>JAYULM010000554.1:0-5888 GCA_043763605.1 Armatimonadota bacterium
GGTTTTGGGTGTTAGGTTTTGGGTGGTCGGAGTCCGTCGGTTTCGATCATCGGTTTCACCGACGCCTGTAGGTGGCTCCGCCACCGAGCGTCCTCCGGACGCGGGCATGTCGAGACCGTCCGGCAACCGCGACGATGTTACGTGTTCGGCGCGTCCGGAGGACGCTCGGTGGCGGAGCCACCTACAGGCGTCGGTGAAACCGATGATCACATCCGATGATCGAAACCGACGGACACAACCGACGGACGCAACCGATGGGCACTACCGATGGGCGCTACCGATGAACTGCCCCACGGACGCGACCGACGGATGCAACCATTGATCGCATCCGATGATCGAAACCATTGATCGAAACCGATAATCGAAACCGATGAACACACCCAACGGACGCAACCGATAAACCCGACCGACGGAAACGCCCAACGGACGCGACTTTGCGGATAACGCTTCGATGGATTACAATAGGGACTTGATGAAACACCCTTTTCGCCTTGCCATGACCGCACTTGCGGCGACACTAATCCTGCCATTTGCCACTGTAGCGAACGCGCAGAAACCCGCTCCGCCCGGACCGGCGCGCCCCGCCGCCAAAATCGCACACCCAATCGTCACCATGCAGACGACGAAGGGAACGATTTTAATCAAACTGTTTCCCGAGGAAGCACCGCTAACCTGCGCCAATTTCGTGAAACTGATCAACAAAAAGTTTTATGACGGCTTGACCTTCCACCGCGTAGAACCCGGTTTCGTCGTCCAGGGCGGCGACCCGCAAGGGGACGGGCGCGGCGGACCCGGCTACGCGATCAAGAACGAGGCGAACAAACTGCTCAAGCATAACCGGGGCGCGGTTGCCATGGCGAACTCCGGGCGCGACACGGCGGGTTCTCAATTCTATTTCGTGATTACCAAGCCCGCGCCGCACCTCGACAACGGCAACTACACCATTTTCGGACAGGTGATCTCCGGGCAGGACGCGGCGGAGCGGATCGCCATCGGAGACAAGATGATCAAAGTTACGGTGAAAAATCAATGAGACAAACCGCTTTCCTGCTTACCATGTTCGCGGCGTTGACGTGGGCGGGCGGTATGACCACCGCCGCCGCACAAGAACCCGCTCCCGCACCGGTCCCCGACCCACCGCCCGCTCTCGCCCCGAAACAGGACACCAAACCAGTCACTCGCCCGACCGTCACGCTGGAAACCGGGAAAGGGCGCATCGTCATCCTTCTCTACCCGGAAGACGCCCCGCTGACTGTGCAGAACTTCATTACCCTGACCAAAAAAGGGTTCTACGACGGCTTGACATTTCACCGCGTCGAACCCGGCTTTGTGATTCAAGGCGGCGACCCGCAGGGCGACGGGCGCGGCGGTCCCGGCTACGACATCAAAAGTGAAACGAACAAGATTTTAAAGCACACCGTCGGTGCCGTCGCGATGGCGAACGCCGGGCGCGATACTGCCGGGTCGCAGTTCTATATCGTGATCACCAAACCCGCAGAGTTTCTGGACGAGAAATATCCTGATGGCGTGAGTAAATACACGATCTTCGGGCAGGTGATTTCGGGGCAGGACGTGGCGGAAAAGATCGCGGTCGGCGACAAGATGACCAAAGTCACGGTCGCAGAACCTGCCCCGGGCGCGGAACCGACAAAACCGACGGTGCCAGATGTCCCGAAGATTACGGACATCGCCAAACTGCAGGTGATCGTCCCGGTGATCGTCCCCTATCTCGACCGACCGCTCGTCCCCAAAAGCACCAAGCCGAAAGTGAAAGTCACCATCGAATCCAGCGGCAAGGTCGGCAAAGTGAATCTCCAGTCGAAGACCGGCATCGCGGAGCTCGACAAAGCGGTGACGGACGCATTGAGCAAATGGGTCTGGACCCCCGCGATGAAGGACGGCAAGGCGATCAAATCCGACCGGACATTCGTCTACGACATCATCAACCGCTCCGTGCGCTATGAGTAGTAGCGACGGCAACGTGTGTCGCGCCACGATCACCGTCACCGGGCGCGTACAGGGTGTGGGCTTCCGCCACTGGACGGCGGCGGAAGTCCGGTCCCTGCAACTACCCATCACCGGGACGGTGCGCAACCAGTCGGACGGTACTGTCGAAGTCGTCGCGGAATCGGCGGACCGCATCGCCATCGAACGCCTTCTGACCCGCCTCGCGACCGGACCGAACTCTGCCCGAGTGGACACGGTTCACGCCCTGTACGAAAACGACGCCGAACCGCGCTACGAAGACTTCAAAGTGGGTTTTTAACCGCCAAGACGCCAAGTTCGCCAAGATTAAGAGAAGGGGATGAAGGTTTTCAGAAATTGCTTGCCGGTAACGCCAAGACGTCTCGACAACTTGCCAATCTACAAATCCAAAACTCTCTTCCCCTTCTCTTATCTTGGCGAACTTGGCGTCTTGGCGGTTAAAAACTAATCCTTCGGCGGGAGCGTGAGGATGATCGGTCCGTCTGCGGTGATTGCTACGGTGTGCTCGAAGTGGCAGGCCAGCGAGCCGTCGGCGGACACGATAGTCCACGGGTCGCCGTCCACGTGCGCGATCTCCGGCTTTCCCGCGTTCACCATCGGTTCGATACAGAACGTCATCCCGACCTGGATGATCTGCCCCTCGCCCGGCTTGCCCCAGTTGGGAACATCGAGTCCCGGCTCGTGCGGCATTCGCCCGATCCCGTGCCCGACCATCTCGCGCACCACGGAAAAGCCGTTCTTCTCCACGTGCCGCTGGACCGTATATCCTACGTCGCCGATGGTGTTGCCGGGGCGCGCCTGCGCGATGCCCATTTGCAACGCTTCGCGAGTGACCTGGAGCAGTTTTTTCGCCTTGCCCGACACCTTGCCGACCGGGACCGTGATCGTCGCGTCCGCGCACCAGCCGTCCACGCTACCGTCCATGTCGAGCGAAACGAGATCACCCTCTTGGAGGACGCGCCGTGCATCCGGGACGCCGTGGATCACTTCGTCGTTGACGCTGATACAGGTATTGTGCATATACGGCACTTCGGAAAAGGACGGCTTGTAGCCGTAAAGCGGGGCTTTGGCACCGTACCGTTTCAGAACGGCGGCGGCGATTTCGTCCAGTTCGAGCGTGGTGGTCTTGTTCGGCACGATTGCCGCCGCCATCGTACGCAGGGCGACCGCGACGACTTCACCCGCGCGGCGCATCGCGGCTATTTCGGAGGGGGTTTTCAAACGCATTTCACCCTGCTTTATATCGCGCCTGACGAGATTTCGCGCCCTCTCGCTTGTCCGCTATGGAACACATGATACAATCGCACCGTGGGATTGATGATACGTTTTTCGGCGAGTGAGCCGGAGATTACAGGATTGCTTCGGTTTTTGGAGCGGCGCGCGCGGCGTTTGATACCGATGGATAGCACGGGGCGGGCGGCGAGCCTGCTCTGGCTTCCGCTTGCCACCGACGAGCGCGACGATTTACGTCCCCGTCGCACCGCCCGTAGCCTCATCCGACTTTTGCGCGACACCGATACCGCCCTGCCGTGGGGGGTGCGTCTTGCTACCGACGCAAGCCACCCATACAACATCGACCGGGACACGGAGGCAGGGCGGTACCATGTCGATCCTGAAACGTCGCGATTGGTCCTGTTCGCCTTCGGTCCCGTCTTGCCAGAGGAGCCGAAAGAAGGCCTCGCTCCGGAACGCCGCCGTGAGGGGATCATCGAACTACGCGACTGGGTCGAGGACGAATCCCCTATCGCGGAGGCTCCCATGCCGAAGGGCGTGGTATTCCTGCCGCAAACCCTCGTCGCCCGTGACCTCGTTGAGCGATGCGCCCGCCGATTGCGCCGCCGGGGGAATCTCGTGGAAAATCGCTGGCACGTCCCGCCTCACCTTCCCGACGACGGGGATGAATAAATTTCCCGCTCGCGGGGGTATCCATACCCCCGAGAGGGATCGGCTCCCGGTTACCGTTTAAACTCCCGCATCCCCGCCCACTCCTGCCAGATGTCGGTCATACAACTCCAGTGGTTTTGCTCATGCTCGACGTGCGACAGGCGGAAGAAAACGGCGTAACGCGTGTCGGCGGAGATGTTCGGCGCGATGCCGTGCGCGATCTGATAATGCACGAGGGCGGCATCCCCCGCTTGTCCCGTAAACTGCTCCGGCTCCGGCAGTTCTACGGGCGGCATGCCCTTTAGAAGCGACTCGGGACCGTGAATGCGGAAGTAGTCTTCGTACAGGCGGTGCGTACCGTTCCACGTCGTGAAATTTCCGCTGTTCGGCTCCGGCACATCGGAAAGGTAGACGCCGACCAGCGCGGTGAAGTTGCCGATGGTGCCCTCCTTGACGCCGTTCGTCGGGGTATACATGCCGTCTATGTGCGGGCGGAAGACCAGTTCCTCCGGGTCGGTGGCGCGTGGGAAGCGCAGGGCGATCTGTCCGCCTCCAACCGGCTTGACCTGTCGTTCTCCGATCATCTGCTCGGCGATGGCGCGCAGCGGCGACGCGTTGTACAGGTCGGTGATTACCGGATCGCCTCCCAAGCCGGGACAGTAGGACTGGGCACGCAGGCGCGGCAGTTCGTCGGGGTGCATCCCGTTCTCGCCGAGGTGCGCGTTCACGGCGCGGCGGGCGCGTAGCACCATCTCCCGCGAAACGATCCCCGGCAGTTTGAGTACACCGCGCTCTATAAATTCCTGTTTTTGGGTGTCGGTAAGTTGCATGAATCTATGGTACCCGCTTCGCTCTATTCCATGTCGCTCACAAAGATTCGCCGCGCAACCAACCCACCTGTTCCGGGGAAAGCGTAATCGCCTCCGCTCCGATTACCTCCGACAGGTGGTCGCGACGCGTCGTGCTGAACAGCGGCAGTATCGACAGACCGGGCTGATTCAAGAGATACGCGACGGCGATCTGGGTCGGGGTGCATCCCCGTTGCGCCGCCAACTCCCTCGCCCGCTCGCGACGCATCTCGTTCTCCCCGTTTTTGTTCAGCGTTTCGCCAAGCGGGGCTGGTGTTTTCGAGAAGTAGCCGTTCGCCGTCGCAGAATAGGCAACGACGGGGAGTAGCGACTTTCGATGCCACGCCGCCGTCGGCGCGTCCAGAAAACGGGTGGTCGGGTCGGCGGTCGGCACCGGATTCGCGACCGCGAGGCTACCCTGTATCTGCGACGCGACGAAACCGTGCAGACCGTTCGCGACGGCGTACGCGTTCGCCTCCTCGATCCGCGCGACCGACCAGTTGCTCGCACCGATATACCGAATCCAGCCGCGCCGAATGAAGCCGTTCAGCCGCTCGATTATTTCCCCAACCGACGTCTTTCCGTCGTCGCGGTGCAGATAGTATAGATCGATAGTCTCGACACCCAGCCGAAACAGACTGCTCTCGATGTCGCCAACCAGAACGTTTTCCGCCAGAAAATCATCGGGGCGGCGGTAGTCCGGTCCCACCTCGGGGTGCCCGCCCTTCGTGGCGATAATGACCTTTCCGACGTACCCCAGTCGGCGCAGGGCGGCACCTAACGCGCGCTCACTGGCACCCAGACCGCCCGGCTTCCAGAAGGCGTAGCAATGGGCGGTGTCGAAAAAATTCCCGCCCGCTTCGACAAAGTCGGCGACGAGCAACGTGGCATCGTCCCCCGAAACACCGGTACCCATTTCGGCGGCACCGAAGCCGAGGACTGAAACCGTCAACGCCGTTCCCGGCAAAGTAATCGTCTTCATAGGAACCTCTTTCTTTTTGTCTTTCTCCCCCCCGCCCCTCCGGGGAGCACTTCCCGTGGGGGGCAACGCAGCGGAAACGCAGTTTCCGCGAGGGCGTTGCATCGTTGTTACCTGCGGTGCGCGATACTCGCTACATCTGCGCCCTTGCTGTTTTCCCGCGAATCCGTCGTTTCCGGTTTCCCCACGGA
>JAYULM010000555.1:0-23473 GCA_043763605.1 Armatimonadota bacterium
GAACCACCCGACAAGCGGGACCGCCCCGCTCCTCCGGACTCCCCCTCTCTCATTCCGATGAGGGAGGGGGTTGGGGGGAGGGAGGACAAGCGAGGCGGGCGGGGCTGGGGGGAGGGAAGAAGGGAAAACGGCGGCGCGCCGGAGGAACGACAAAAACCCGAAACGGACACGGCTTCGCAGGCGGTACAATAGGCACGTGGGAAGAAACATCGTACTGCTCGGCGCGACCGGCTCCATCGGGACACAAACGATAGATGTCGTGCGGCGGCTCGGGGCGGACCGGGCGCGGATCATCGGCTTGTCGGCGCGGCGCAATGTCGGTTTGCTGGCGGAACAGGCGCGGGAAACCGGGGCGCGTCATGTCGCAATCACCGACGCGGGCGAGTTATCGGCGTTGCGGGCGGCGTTGCCCGATGGGGTGTATGCGTACGGCGGGGACGATTCCCTGACGACGCTGGCGACGTTGCCCGAGGCGGATACCGTCGTCGTCGCGGTGGCGGGCGCGGCGGCACTTGCGGCGACACTCGCCGCCGCCCGCGCCGGGAAGCGGCTTTGTATCGCGACAAAGGAAGTGCTGGTCGCCGCCGGGGAACTGGTGATGCGGACCGCGCGGGAGAACGGCGCGGAGATCCTGCCGATAGATTCCGAGCACTCCGCGCTGTTCCAGTGTGTGCAGGGCTACCGGGTTCCCGAGAACATCGCGCACCTGTTCATCACGGCGAGCGGCGGACCGTTCCGCACGTGGTCGCAGGAGCAGATCGACGCGGCGACCATCGCGGATGCGCTGAAGCATCCGACGTGGCGCATGGGCGGCAAGATCACGATTGATTCCGCGACTCTGATGAACAAAGGGTTGGAGATCATTGAGGCGTGCCACCTGTTCGGGGTGCCGCTGGAAAACGTTTCCGTGGTCGTGCATCCGCAGAGCGTGGTCCATTCATTCGCGGAAATGACCGACGGTGCCTTACTGGCGCAACTTGGACTGCCCGATATGCGTCTACCGATACATATCGCGCTGACGCACCCGGACAAAAGCGATATTTCGCTCCCGCGCCTGAAACCCGCGCAGATGGGCACGCTCTCGTTCGAGGAGCCTGACCACGAGCGGTTCCCCGCCATCGGTCTGGCGCGGGCGGCGTTCGCGCGCGGCGGGACGACCCCGGCGACGTTGAACGCGGCTAACGAAGCGGCGGTCGCGGCGTTCCTGTCGGGCACGATCGGGTTCACCGATATTTGTCGCCTGGTCAGGCAGGTAACGGAAAGCCACGTACCGAAAGAAGCGGATACACTGGAAACGGTTCGCGCGGCGGACACTGCGGCGCGGCAGGCGGTCGCGGACCGGCTGGGTGCATAGAGCGTCCGGCAATTTTAGCGAAGGTTCTGAAACACAAATCTTATGAGTATTTACGGGGTCCTCACCTTTATCTTAGTGTTAGCGGTTCTGGTTTTCTTCCACGAACTCGGGCACTTCCTGTTCGCGAAACTGTTCCGGATGAAGGTGGAAGAGTTCGCCATCGGCTTCGGTCCCCGGCTTTTGCGCGTGTACCACGACGGCGAAACCGAGTACAACCTGCGCGCCCTGCCGCTCGGCGGGTTCGTGCGCATCAAGGGCATGGAGATCGAGGACGCCACCGAGCGACGGTTGACCGGCGCGGACGCGAAGACCACCGACCCGATAGCAGGGACTCCGGGTAGAGATGTCGCGGGCTTGACGGCACCATTCAACACCGCAAACAATGCGCAGATGAGGCGGGCTGTAGATAGTGTAGCGGAACCGGACACGTCCGGGTACGAAACGACGAACATGTCCACGCTGGCGCAAGAAGCCTCCGAAGTAGACGGGGCGGACCCCGATGGGTTCAACAACCGCCCGATCTTCCAGCGATTCTGGGTCATCCTGGGCGGTCCCCTGTTCTCGTTCCTGTTCGGCTGGCTCGCCCTGTGTCTGATCGGCGCGACGTTCGGTATCCCGCAAACCGAGATACGCACCACGGTGATCGAGCAGGTAATCGCCGGCAAACCGGCGTCGAAAGCGGGTCTGAAAAAAGGCGAGAAGATCGTCGCGATCAACGAAAAAGCGGTCGCCGATGGCAAGGAGATGGTGGACACGATCCATTCGTTCCCGGGTACGCCGATCACGCTCACCGTGGAGTCCGCCAAAAAGGAAACCCGCTCCGTGACCCTGACTCCGGACGCGACCCCGAACCCGGAAAAGCCGGGCGAGACCATCGGCTTGATCGGCATCGCCCCGCTCAGCGAGTATAGCGACTACCGCCGCGAAAGCCTGGGGCAGTCGTTCGCGCGCGGGACGGCACTGACCGCGTTCTGGTTCACGAAGATGGCGCAGGTGCTCACGACGCCGAAGGAACTGGGCGCGAGTGTGGGCGGTCCGGTGGCGATCCTGAAACAGTCAAACAGCGCGTCGCAACAGGGCGGGAGTTCGGTCGTGTCGCTCCTCGGGCAGCTCTCGCTCTCGCTGGGCTTGTTCAACCTGTTCCCGATCCCGATCCTGGACGGCGGGCACCTCGCGCTGATGGCACTCGAAAAGGCGCGCGGGCGCAAACTGACGGCGGAGCAAACGAGCCGCGTGTTCACCGTCGGGTTCATCCTGATGGCATCCCTGTTCGTCGTGATCCTGTTCAAGGATATTTTCGTGCGGTAATCGCCGACTGTTTCGCGATCTATGAAAATCAGCGTTCTCATACCGACGTATGCCCGACCGGATAACCTCGGTCGCGTCCTCGCCGCACTCCGCGATCAGGCGCGACCCGCCGACGAAATCGTACTCGCCGTGCGCGAAACCGACGCCGCGACCCGCGACTTCCTGCGGGATTCCCCCGAGGCACGCGCGCTCCCGATACGCATCGCCGACGCCCCCCCGGTCGGCGGGGTGATTGCGGCGATGAACGCCGGAGTCGCCATCGTTTCCGGCGACGTGACGGCATTGACCGATGACGACACGGTCCCCCACGCGGACTGGATTCAGAAGATCGAAGCGGCATTCGACGCCGACCCGCGCCTCGGGGCACTCGGCGGATTGGACCTCCAGCCGGGGATCACCGTGCGCGACAAAACGGTGGTCGGGATCGTCCAGTGGTACGGGCGCACGGTCGGCAATCACCACCTTGGCACGGGACCGGTGCGCGACGTGGACTTCGTGAAGGGGGCCAACTGCGCCTATCGGACCGCACCGCTCCGCGCCATCGGGTTCGACACCCGTCTATGGGGAGCCGGGGCGCAGGTGCATTTCGAGATCGTGACAGGCTTGACACTGCGGCGGGCGGGCTGGCGCGTCGCGTATGACCCGGCACTCACTCTCGACCACTTCCCCGCCGTGCGCCACGACAAGGACCAGCGCGGCACACTGAACCGTGAGGCGACTCTCAATACTTCCCACAACGGCACGCTGGCGGTGTACGAGCATCTTTCGCCACTCCCACGTCTGGTATTCGTGCTCTGGGGCGTTCTGGTCGGCACCCACGGCGACCCCGGATTCGTGCAGGCGATTCGCTTCCTGCTGAAACAGCCGGACCAGTTAGCGCGGGTCGCACCGACATTGCAAGGCAGGTTCGCGGGGATCGCGACCGCGCATCGAACGAAGCGACCGGAAGCCACGCCGCCGCCGCCGCCGCCACAAACTACTTCTTCAGCTCCTCCGGTTTCAACCGTAGCGTGATAGGTGCTGTGCAGGCGATGTAATCCCGTTCGCCGACGCCGTTCGGGCGGATCGCGAAAGCGAGGGTCATCGGGGGCAGATCTTTCGCCGGACGCTCGCCTTTCAGGAACTTCGCGTTGCCGTCGGCGTAGAGCGTCAACGCCGCCTCGCTCTTATCGCCGCCGACGTACGTATTCCCGCGTAGCGACACGCCCGGCGGGAAGTTCATCGGCACCACGAACAGGTCGCCTTTGAAGCCGTCGCGCCGCGTGATCTTGACCTTGATTTCGGTTTCCCGGTCGATGCGCAAGGCGAGTCCGTTTTCCGCGCCCTCGACCGCCACGGACACGGCGGGCGACGGTTCGCTGTCCACCACCGCGACCGACTGCAGGCTCCGCTCAATTGGGCGTTGGTCGTTGTTCGGTCCCCGATAGAACTCGACCGGCAGGGCGCGGCGCACGGTCGTCTTGCCATCCGCCGCCGTGTAGGTGCCCTCGACGATCATCGGCTTGGCGTTGATCGCGGCGTTCGCGTCGGCGCGGAATACCAGCGTCGCGCGGTCGTGATCGGGCGGAATAATACACGGTAGCGTGGTGACGCCGGGTGGCAGGTCGCGCGCCGAGACGCTGATCGCCCCCGCGATATTTTCGCGCCGCTTCACTTCGACCGTCACCGCCGCCGTACCGCCGGGGAGCAGATTCACCGCGTCCGGCGTCGCGCTCAGCGCGAACTCCGGCGTCGCGTCGTACGTCTCCCATACGTAGCCGAAGTTCTCACCGCCCTTGTTGTCGGCGTCGAACACATGGACGATGTACTCGCCGGGTTCGCGGAAAGCGTTGTCCAACCGGAAGTTCATCGGGCGGTCGGCGTAGTGCCCGGTGACATATTCGCCGGTCGCGCGGTGGACGATAAACGTCGGACGCAGGCGGGAGCCGAGGCTGAGCGACGTGAAATACACCGGCACGTTCGCGCGGGTGGTTTTGACTTTGAAGATGTTCCGCGCCTTAACGTCGCTCGCCGAACCCGTTTGTGTGATCGCGCCGTGGAACGCGGCGGGGAGCGGCGTCGCGGGCGCGGTCGCCGGGTCGCCGGTGATCGGTGCGCCGCCGTCGGGGGCGTTCCCGATCACAATCGGCAGGTCCCCGGCAGGCGTCCGTGCCGCGAAAATGCCCCAGGACGCTGTCGCCGGAACCGCCACCGTCGCCTGCGTCATGCCCGCCGGGAGCGGGGGCGTGGCGGCGAGGCTCGGCGTCACCGTGTCGCCGGGGCGCACGATCACACCGCCCGCGAACCGCGCGTCCACCGGCAGACTCGCGCCGACGGCGAGTCGGTAATTGGAAAGCGGGTTCGCGTGATAGAGCAAATCGCGCACGAGCAGGGTATACGTTTCGTCGGCGGGCGGGGATAGTTCGAGCACCGGGTCGTTTCCGAAAAGCACGTTGTCATAGCCCGACGATTTAGCGACCAAGGTTCCGGTCGCATCGTATAGGTACAGGGCGGGATTGAAGAACGTCGGCGAAACCTGATTCAGACGGAATGCCTGCAGACTGATCGTCACCCGCTCGCCCTTCTTTGCCGCGAACGAGAACCAGTCGCGTTGTCCGCTCTCCTTGATCGTGCCGTTCACGACTACCGGGAGCGCGAGTTTCTGCGGCGTTTCGCGCGACGTTTTCACGCCCTCGCTGAGCACTTCGGGCAGCGAGCCGACTTCGAACGTTGCCGCCGTGGTGACGCCGTTCGCGGTGACGACGCGCAACTCGCGCTTCCCAGGCACGGCGTCTTTCGGAACATTGACTTTCACTTTCAGTTCCCCGGCGCGGGTCAGGGCTTGCAGGTACGCGATGACTTTCGCGGCTTCCTCGGGGGAAAGCGGCGCGGCGTGTTGCTTGACCATCCGTTCCACGGTCTGCGCCCACTGCTCCGGGGAAAGCGAGCGGTTCGCGGGCGAGCGCAGTTCGTGGCAGTTGGCACACTTCGCCTGATGAAGCGGCTTCGCGGCGGCATCCACGGTAATACTTCCGCCCGCGATTTCGCCGGTCAAGCCGTCCTCCATGACGCCACCGGGACCACTGAACCAGATCTTTTTCGCGCCTAACAGTGCCGACCCGCGCACCGTGACTTCCACGGACTGCCCCGCCTGCGCCCCGGCAGGAAACACGCCCGACAGGCGCGGGACATCCTGCGCGTGTGCGGCGGTAGTAGCGGTAACGGCTGCGGTGCAGAGTGCGAGTAGTGTTTTGAATGAGTGTCGTTTCATGGTTTATTGGTGATGCTTCTCGCCCGTGGTTGCTCGCGTTTTGCCCCCACCCCCCCAGCCCCCTCCCCCGCTCCGCAGGAGAGGGGGAGCCAGAGGGCACGCGGTAAACGCTTCGCCATCAGCGCATCTGCTCTCCTCCCCTGCGGAGCGGGGGAGCCAGAGGGTACGCGGTAAACGCTTCGCCACCCGCGCATCTGCTCCCCCTCTCCTGCGGAGCGGGGGAGGGGGCTGGGGGGTGGGGGCAAAACGCGAGCAACCACGGGAGCGACTCGATACACCTATGGCTTAGCAACCGGCGACTTAACAACCGGCAACGGAAACAACCGCCCCTTCGGCACGACCGCGAGCGGTTCGCTCCCGCGCCACCAGCAAGTGGATCTCGCCCCCGCCGCCGCCCTGATAGTATTCCAGTTTCACGCGGACCTGTTGCCCCTTTTTCAAAGCAATCGGTTCCTTCGCGCGGTCCTCGGTCGGACCGTGATCCGTCCAGTTGTCAACCGCCGGTTTGCCGTCGATCCACAGGCGGACGCCGTCGTCGGAGCGCGTCCCGAACGTGTATCTTCCCGCCGCCGGAGCCTCGTAAAAACCTTCCCAGCGGGCACAGACGTTGTCACTCGGTATCCCGCTGATCGGATTCGCGCCTTTGAGATCGAAATCGACCTGCGGTTCGACGCGCTTCAGGAGCGGCTCGACCGACATATCCTTGCCGTTCCAGTAGGCAGCCGAAAGTCCGCCCCCAGCCCCGGCGGCTTTGGTCGGCGGCGTGGGAAACTGCCACAACGCGGACCCTTTTTCGGCGTCGTACACGCGCACGCGCCCGTCCAGCGACGCCGACGCGATCCGCTTGCCGTCCGGGGACACCGCGACGGAAACAATATCCTTTGGGGAGTCCGCCCACTCGCGAATCTTCCCGCCGTCGTTGCGCCAGACGATCACCTTGCCATCCGCGCCGCCGGATACTAAGAACGCGTCGGTCGGCGACGGCGCGACGGAGTACACGCCGCCCTCGTGCGCCATGATGTCCCGCTCAATGTAGCCGCCGCGCGGTTGCGGGTCGCCGTTGAGCGGGACGATAGGTTCCTTGTCGCCGTTCGGCAGGGAGCGTTCCCGCTCAGTGTAGATGTTATGCCAGCGCAGATGCCCGTCCGCGCTTCCGGCGATGAAGCGACCGGGGCGCGGAAACGCCGCCACGCTCCACACCGGCGCGGTCGCCTGATCGAAGTTGACCACCACGCGCCGCTTTTCCGCGTCCCAAACTTTTACCATGTTGTCGGACCCGGACGTGACGAAGATATTCCCGCCGTCGGCGTCGCTCGTCTTGCTCGGCACCGCGACCGACAGGCATCGCCCGACATGCTCCCGGAGCGTCCCCACGACCTTCCCGGACGCCAAGTCCGTAATCGCCACGGTTTCGTCATCGGCGGCGGACAACACCAGATTTCCCGCGAACGCGACGCCCTCCACGGTATCGTCATGCCCGGAAAGCATCCGTATCGACTTGCCGTTCGCCGCGTCGATCACCGCAACGGTACCGCCCATCGCCGGAACCCCGCTCGCCGCCGCCAGCCGTTTTCCGTCCGCCGAAAACGCCACCGAGCGAACCGCGTCCTTGCCGACGACGTACTGTGCAACCCGCTTCCCCGTCTCCACGTCGTACAATGTCACTCTCTTATACCCGCCCACCGCCACCCGCTTGTTGTCGGGCGAGAAGGCGACGGAGAACGCATAGGAAGTGGTCAGTGGTTTGTGGTCAGTGGTCAGTGCGGATGCGGGGGGCTTCGGCGCGACAACAGGCGGCGCGGCCAATGCCACCCTGGACAGCGAGACAATACCCGCCGCCACCCACTGACCACTGACCACTAACCACTGACCACTCATACTAACGCCTGCTCTACCGGGCGACCGCCGCGCGACAGGGTGACGCGCACGCCTTCCGGGGACGAGATGCTTTGCGTGTAGTCGATGCCGAGGCAGGAATACACCGTCGCTGACAGGTCTTCCGGCTTGACCGGGCGTTCCGACGGTTCGAAGCCTTTGCTATCGGACGCGCCGACCACGGTTCCGCCTTTGATCCCGCCACCCGCCATCAACACCGAGAAGCAGCGCGAATGGTGGTCGCGACCACCGTCGCGGTTGATGATCGGGGTGCGCCCGAACTCGCCGACGACGAATACCAGCGTGGATTTGAGCATCCCGCGCGATTCCAGGTCGCTCAGGAACGTCGCCAGGGCGCGGTCGAACGGCGGGAGCGTGCTGTGCTGTAGCGCGTTGAACCCGTTGCCGTGCGTATCCCAGCCGCCCGTGTTCACCGAAACGAACCGGACGCCGCCCTCGATCAACCGGCGCGAGAGCAGGAGGCTTTGTCCGAGTGTGTTGCGCCCGTAGGCTTCGCGCAGTTCGTTCTTTTCTTTCGTCAGGTCGAACGCCGCGCGGGCATCTTCCGACGCGAGCAGTTTGTACGCCTGATCGTAGAACGAGTTCACGGTACGTGCCCGGTCGGAGCCTTTCTCGAACCGCGAGAACGCCGAATCGACCGCGTCTCGCAGGTTGCGCCGTCGGTCCATTCGCTCCTTGGTCACGCCGCCCGGCAGTTCCAGATCGCGGACTTTGAACCCGCCGTCGTTCGGGTCGCCACCCGGCGAGAACGGGTCGAGTGCCGCCCCCAGAAAGCCCGCGCCGCCGTACATCACCGGCGACGGGACCGCGATATAGGGCGGGATCGCGCCGCGCCGGGTCAGTTGTTGCGCCGCGACCGAGCCGTACGACGGCACGGCGAACCCGGGAAGCGGTTCGAAACCAGTCATCATGTAGTGCGCCCCGCGTTCGTGCGCGGCTTCGGGCGACGTGACGGAGCGGATCAGGGTGTATTTGTCTGCCTGTTTCGCCAGCATCGGCAAATGCTCGGAAATACGGATGCCCTTGACATTGGTCTCAATCGGCTTGAAACTGCCACGAATCTCGCGCGGCGCATCCGGCTTGAGGTCGAACGTATCTAAGTGCGACGGTCCCCCGCCGAGCCAGATCAGCACGCAACTCTGCGCGGTCGCGCCCGCCCCGGCGACGACCGGCGTTTGTCCCGCCGCGTTCGCCGCCCCGGTCAGCGCGAACAGGTCGGTCAGCCCCAAGCCCATTGCGGAAAGCAGCCCGACGCGAAGCCCCGAACCGAGCAGTTCGCGCCGCGTCATTCCCGCGCCGGTCAGGAGGCGGTTATATTCCGAACAAGCGTTCGGGTCGTATTCGGGGTTGTTCATGTCGGTCATATTTGCTTTCCTTCTACGTCACTTTCCATCGCGGGTTGAAACCCATGCCCGTGGGCACTTCGTGCCGAGCGTCCTTCGGACGCAGGCAACATCGGTTTGCGTCACAAACGTTTTCGCCATTCGTCCAAGCCGAGCAGAATTACCTCATCAAGCCACGGCTTGTAGCGTACCACTACATCATCCTCTATTTCGTTATAAGTGAACTGAAACGGGACGCGTGTAATGTTGATTTCTTCTGATCTTGTGCTGAAGACCGCGAGTGCCACTAAAACTCCCGTAAATGGCCTGCCTAACCCGTGAACATGTACAGAAATTCGGCACAGATTATCGTCATGAATTGTTAGCGCAACAGACGGGTTGGGCACCGAAAAATTTGGAGTGTATCCGTGTTCCGTTGCGATACGATTGACCACATCAACCCACACGAGTGATTGACTAAAATCATTTAATGTGTACGAGTTACCGCCATTCGACTCATGGAGAAGAATCTTAATTCGTTCGGAAACTACGCCGAATTCCCCCTCAGTCTTGCGCATTAGCACCTGTGCTAACTCAAAAACGCGGTCCATTTTGACACTTTGCGTTATGTCTTGGCGCGATGCTAACTTCTCTTCTAACGCCGCGAACATTTGCTCACGGCTTGTTTTCCTCCCATGACCTGCATCTTCTGTTTCTGAAAGACTCAATGCCTGCAACATGCGCTGTTTTTGCATCCCTCCCAACAACGCTGTTAACTCAAGAATATTCCCCCGGTCCGCTTTTTCGAGGGCGTCTATGTATGTAACTCGCTCATCGCGGTTTACTACCAACGGAAACCAGCCCGCCCGCAAAAATACCAACGACGCCAATACCCGCGCTACTCTTCCGTTTCCGTCTTGAAACGGGTGTATCTGCGTGAACCGATGATGCAACCACGCCGCTTCCACTTCCGGCGGGACGCCCTGCGCGTCGTGCTCTTTGTGGAGGGCGACTAATCGGTCCATCTCTGCCGCTACGTGTTCGGGCGGCGAATATTGATGTATGTTTCCGTCCGGGCGCGTCGGGCTATTCGGTTGTGTCTTCCACTCGCCGCGAATCAGTTCCACTTCCACGCGCCGGTTGAACTTGTCTAACGCCTCTGTCGTCAGTTGATGTTGTGTCAGTGCGGCGTGAACCTCTTTGACATAACCCGTCGATAGTTCGCGTTGCCGCCCGATGAAATCGAAAATCCCTTCTAGTGTCGCCTGATGATCGTTCAGAATGTCCACTATCCGCCCCGCCGGTTTATCGGTCGCGCCGTGCGGGATCAGGCTCGCGATGATCCCCTGCTCGATCAATACCTGCGTCGTACCGCGATCTATCGTGTACAGCCCCTCGATAATCCCGGTCTCAATCGCCCACTCGCGCGCCAGTCGCTCGTTGAACTGCTTTAACGCTTCGCTATTTTTGAGAGCCGTATCGCGCCGCTCCTGCCAGATCGCGGCGAGGCTTTGTACATCGGTCGCCGCAAGAGTCCGCCAATCGTCGGGAAGGTCCGTGATCGGTCGCCATTCGCCACCGGTCGTTCGCGTCTCATTAGCAGACAAAGTAAAACTCCCGCGCAGATCCTGATTGCCCTTCCAACGCCCGGATTCGCGCCGCGTTCGCAAGCCGTTTCTCGCGTAAACGTTCCGCCTCGGCTTCGAGCGACGCCACGCGGCGGCGAAGTTCGGCGGTCTGTGTGAGAACTGCCCGGTCAAGCATCCGATTTTCTTGCGCGTCTAGCCCGGCTTTTATTGTTTCGTAGGTCGCATTTTCCGATTCGGTGAGCAGTTCGCCGCGCCTGGTTTTGTCACGCAAACCTTTCCACACCGGATAATCGTCACTCGCAACAAATGCTTCGTAATCGGCTTGTGTCATTGTTTCGCCTCAACTGACAAAATAAAACTCCCGCGCCGAAATCAACGCCCACATCAGATCCTGCGCGGCTTCTTCGCGCTCCTGCGGCGTCTTCGCGCTTTTGAGAACCGCCAGTGCCGACGACTTCTCCTTAGCACTCGGAGGACGGCTGAACGTTTTCATAAACAGCGCGTTCACGAGAACCGCGTCGGTGACGGATTTATCTTTCGCGAGTTTGCCGACCGTGCCATCGCCCTGCTTCACCTTGTCGTTGACATACGGCGAGTTCAGGATGTGCAGTACCTGTACGAGCGTCGGTTCGATGTTCGGCTCCAGTTCGGCTAAGAATTCGCGGTGCGACCGCCCGAACGTGTCGAGGAAGAACGAGTTCACCGGCAGGGTCAGTTCGATGGATTTCGTTTCCGTGGGAAATTCGCCGAACCGCTCCGTGGTGCCCGTCGCCTGATTGAGGGCGTCCAGGAGCACCGGTCCCGGGAGCGGGCGCGGGTAGAAGTGACTGTAGAATTGGCCGTCTAATTTGTTGGTCGCGTTCACTTCCGCCGCCGTCTGGTATGTCCGCGAGTTCAGGATGACCCGGATCGTGTGCTTGATGTCGTATTTTTGCGCTGCGAAATCCTGGGCGAGGGCGTCCAACAGCCCCGGCACCGCGGGCGGCGTGGTTGCGCGCATGTCGTCCACCGGGTGGATGATCCCCCTGCCGAGATAGTGCCCCCACAGCCGGTTCACCGTCGCCTTCGCAAAGTACGGGTTGCTCTTGTCCACCGACCAGTCGGCGAACTTTTCAACGTAGTCCGGGACGCGTCCGTCCGGGGATTTCGGGAACGTGAGCGGGTCGGTCGCGCCTAAGAACGTCGGCGGGGCGATCTTGCCCTTGTTGCGCCCGGTCACGGACGCGTTGCGCACCTCGCCGTACGACGCATAGAAGATTTCCGTCTCCTCGTTCACCGGTCCCGGACGCACGGCGACCTTGCCCATGAACGCGGCGAAGTTCCAGTAATCATCGGTGGTCCAGCGGTCGAACGGGTTTTTGTGGCAACGCGCACACGCCATGCGCAGCCCGAGGAACGCCTGCCCGACTGTTTCCATCCGGTTTTCCGCGCTCTGCTCGATCCGGTAGAAGTTCGCCGGACCGTTGCGCATGGTGGAGCCGCGTGCCAGCAGGATCTCTCGCACGAACTGATCGTACGGCATGTTCGACGCCACGGCGTCGCGCACCCAGTCGTCGAACAGCACCGCGCCGCGCTCGCCGGAGATATTCCCGCCGACGCGTTGCGGGTGAATCCGGAGCAGGTCGCCCAGACGCTGGGTGCGTACCGAAACATATTCCGGCGTGTCGAGCAGTTTATCGATCAGTTTCGCCCGCTTGTCGGGTGCCTTGTCCGCGACGAACGCCGCGATTTCCGCGTCGGCGGGAAGCCGCCCGCAAACGTCTAACATCACACGGCGGATGAACTCGCGGTCGGTGGCGAGGCGCGATGGTACGACGTTCATCTTTTTGAGGTTCGCCTGCACGAAACCGTCGATAAAATTGTTGCCGGAAACGACGGGGTACGGCTTGCTGTCGGCGCGCGGCAGGGTCAGGAACGCGGCTTCCACGGTGCCTAAATAGCGGACGATGATCGCGGTTCCGCCCCATCGCTTTCCTGTGACGGTCCCGCTGGCGTCCACATCGGCGACGGCGGTGTCTTTCGATTCGTACTGCGCATATTCCGTGACATCGCGCGTCGTGCCGTCCGAGAACGACGCTCGCACCGTGACGGGGAGTTTCGCGCCGACGGTCGGGATCACAGCGTTTGCGGGCGAGACGGTGAGTTTGGTCAGGTGGGCATCCGCATCGGTGCTGAACGGTGCCCCGGCGGCGATCCAGCGGTGGATCGTTTTATATTCGGGAGAACCGACCTTGAACCGCGCCCCGCCACCGTGCCCGGTGCCCCCGGTCGCTTTCAGAAGCAGAAGACTTTTTTCCGGCTCGGCGAAATTGATCCGCCGCCCTTTCGCGCCGCGCACGATGGGGTCGAAATCGTCCCACGGCGAGAGTGTCAGCAAGGAAACCGCGAACCCGCCGCGCCCGCCGAACTTACCGTGGCACCCGGCGACCGAGCAACCCTTTTTGTCCAGGATCGGCGCGACATCGCGGACGAATTGCGGCGTCGGAAGTCCCGAAAGCCCCCCAGCCCCCAATTCTGGGGGAGCCAGAGAGGGAGTGGCGGCGAGGCGTTTGCCGGTCAACCGGGACGCCTCTGCATCTTCCCCTCGGGCTCCCCCAGAATTGGGGGTTGGGGGGCTTTCGGGACTTCCGACGCCAGCCCCGATGCACGATGCGGCGAGAAGAAGTCCGCCGACGCCGTAGGCTATCGGAGACGAAAACGCTTTCGACCAGTTGCGCCAGAATTGCCGCATGGAACCCTCTTTGCTTCCCAAGTCAAACGATTGTGCACCTGCGCGAAACTTTTTTTGCGCCGTTTTGCACGGGTGGGTGAAAACGATTTAACCCCATCGCTTTGTACCCTGTGTGACCCGGTTTCGTCAAGGACGATTCACGTTTTTTGCGAACCCCACGCCCGATACGACAAGGACAGATGGCGGCGGGCGGAAAGCGGGGCGGGATTTGCGAGACGGTTCCCGCCGCCGCCGGTTCAAGTATTTCCGATCATTCCGGCGGAATAGTCATTGGGTCCGGTTTCGCGGGCGATGGCACTGCGGGTTTTGCAGTTTGTAGCGTGGAAAAGTGATTCATCAGGCGCGGCTGACGCGCCACGAGCGTTCCTGACTTCCGCCACTCCCATTCGCCGATACCATAGAATGTTTCCGTCAGGTAGTCCAGTGCCTCACGCAAAGGCATCGGTTTGATTTCTACGCGCATCGGGAGGGACGGGTTCGGCTCGATAACGCGCTCGCAAAGTGTCGCGCAGGGAACATCCGCCTGCCGGGCGAGTGCCCGCACGGCCTGCTGGTACGTCAATCGGGTCGGAGTGAGACGCACCGGGTGCCGCAACGCCTTCACATCACCGAGTTCTTTCGGGGAACACACGTCCTCCGCAGGATCGTAGAAAAACGGGGCGGGTGTCGTAGCCCCGGCACCCGCGCCAGGCGAGCGGCGGCGCGACAACGCGATCTCGTCCCGCTTCCTGACCCGCTCCTGGTAATCGTTCACGCTGAACCCCATCCCGCCAATCCCCATACCGTCAATGCTGACCTTGTACTGCCTGTAGCCGGATTTATCTTCTTCCAACTGGAACTGGAACACTGTTGGTGGCGCAAGAGGTTCGCCTTCACGGAATGGAAGATATTGTTGTAACTGCCCTTCTTGCAAGCGATTGGCAATCTGCGCCCAGAGCATCCTGTGCGCCAGATCCTGAAGGTCAGGGGAAAGATTTTTCAGCAGAATGCCCGCCTTGGACGACACGAGTTCTTGTTGCTCGGCAGGAAGTTCGCGCCGGATACGATCCGCCATTTCCAAGCCGAGGTGGTTACGAAGCCGCTCGTGTTCATTCTTCGGCAACAGGATGTCGTACTCATGCCGCGACCCCATCAGCAAGTATCCCCGATTCTTCTCAACATACACCCACCGATTCGTCGCCAGCCCGGCTATGGCGTCCATCACCTGCCAGGCGGGAACACCCTTCGCTTCGATCATAATCTCGCCGGTTTCGATGTCCTTCTCATCGGTAGTGAGCGGCACTTTGCAGACACGTGTTATCCGGGTCATGATCGAACCGATCCGCCGTCGCCCCGACACCGACACGATCTTTTGCAGGCGTGGGTCGTCGCGCAAAGACTGAGGCGCAACCGAATCACCGGGCTTAGACGTTGCTTCAACAACGGCGCGGGCGGGGGGAGGGCCCGCCGCTACCCCGCCCGCCATGAAGCACAGCATGAAGAGCGGGAGACACCGTTGCCCCCCGCGAAAAAAATGGCGCATTCGCATCGTCTTCCTCAGAAAAGTGTTAAGGGATCGTCTGACCAAACTTTGTAATTTCCTTCGTCGCGAGTTCCTCGCCGTTCATAGTGCCACCGACTCGATACACTTCGGCACGACCTAAGTAGGAGTAACTTCCGCTCCTGCCACGGAAGATGCTGAGATAAGGAAGTGAATTCCCAAAGCCCCCCGTACTCCACCCGATCACTGAATGTACCAGGCGCGTAAGTTGATCCACTGGAGAGAACAGTATAATGCACCCCAGGATTACCGCCCGCATCGCGGTTGACGGTCACCTCGTGAAACAGGATTCGACTCGCACGGGCGTTTGTTTCCACGGTGTTCCATTGCACCGAGCCGGACATAGTGACCACATCCTTACCGTTCCCGGTGTGTTTGGGACAGATCACGGCTTCCACGCTCACATTCGCCGTGGCTGCGTGCGCAGAAAGGGGCGACGCGATCAGACTCGCGAGCGAAAAAACAAAGACAAGTCGCACATAGTTCAGCATGTTGGTACTCCTGACGAAGAGGGTGATTACTGTTGACCAACTGCATGGCAAAACTGCTGCAAAGCACCATAGAGTTGTGTTACTATAACTTGCAGGTGTCACCCTGTCAATACCTTTTTTCTGGTGGGCAACAAAACGTTATAAGATTCCTTGCAGGCGTCCCGGAGCGGGAGTTGCGGGAGAGGTTTTCCGCGCATCTCGCCTCCATGCGCAACGCGACGCGGTCACAATCGATACCGTGTGTGTTCCGATGAGTGCAACCCGTAGGCGGCGGATCTTTGTCGCTCGCGCCTATAGATCTGCCGCTTCGAGAAAGCCGTCCTCCATGCGCAACACGCGGTCGGCTTGCCTCGCCAGTCGGTCGTCGTGGGTCACCATCAGGAACGCGACGCCGGTTTCCTTCGCGATCTCCCGGAGAAGTGCGAATACTTCCGCGCCGGAGCGGGAGTCGAGATTCCCGGTCGGTTCGTCGGCTAAAACGACCTTCGGTCTGTTGACCAGCGCGCGCACAATCGCGTTGCGTTGCTGCTGCCCGCCCGACAGTTTCCCCGGTGTCTTGTGCAACTGATCCGAGAGTCCCACACGCCCGAGTAGCATTTTCGCATAAGCAATGTCGTCCGGCGACGGCGTGCCTTTCGCAATCGTCACCGGCATCAGGACGTTTTCCAGGCACGTGAACTCGTCCAGGAGGTGATGAAACTGGAAGATGAAACCGATGGTACTCCCGCGAAGCCGCGCGAGTCCGTTCGCATCCAGCGTAGCGATGTTCGTGCCGTCGATAAGGACTTCGCCCGTGGTCGGCACGTCCAGCGCGCCGAGTATATTCAGTAGCGTCGATTTTCCCGACCCCGACTGCCCGATGATCGCGACGAATTCACCCGCCTGTGCTTCCATGTTGACGCCGTGCAACACCGCGACCGGGTTCGCCCCCCCGATGCCGTACGTTTTCGTCAAATTCACCGTGCGAACCACGGTACCTTTCGCGGGCACCGGAAAGGGTAGTAAAAGTTCTTTCATAGTTGTCTCGATAGATAGTGCGTCGCTCCCGTTTCTCTCTCACCCCCCTGCCCCCTCTCTCATCGGAATGAAAGAGGGGGAGTCCAGAGGCAAGACGTTAACGCGTTTCCCGAACCGCCGACAAGCGGGACCGCCGAACTATCTCGGACACCCCCTCTTTCATTCCGATGAGAGAGGGGGCAGGGGGGTGAGAGAGAAACGGGGGGGTGAGAGAGAAAAGGGCGAGGGGGAGGGAGCGACGCACTATCCCCGGATCGCCTCAACAGGATTCAACTTCGCCGCGCGCCGCGCCGGGAGCACGGCGGCGAGCATCGTTGAAAACGTCGCCGCCGAACACGCGCCGGTGAAAATCCAGCCGTTCAACTCCAGCGGAAATAGCGTCCCGTGTTTCGGAAACGGTGTCGGTCCGGGCGGCGCGGGGATCTGTGCCAGCGAAAGGAGTAGCGTCAGCGCGATGCCCGCACCGAGTAGGCTGCCGGAAAGCCCGATCAGTCCCGCCTCGATAGTGAACACGCGCAGAATCTGCCCGTCGGTCGCACCCATGCTTTTCAGGATGCCGATCTGCTTGCCCTTCTGGACCACGGAAACGATCAGTACCGACGCTATCGCGAACGCCGACGCGAGAAGGGCGAACAGCGAGATCATGTCCCGCGAACCGTTCATGCCCTGAATCCCCTGCAGTTCGGTGCTGTTCGTCACCAGCCAGTTGTCCGTTTTATACGGCAGGGAACCGCTGATACGGGCCGCGACTTTGTCGGCGTCGAACGGGTTATCGACCTGCACCATGATTCGCGAAACGTTCGGTCCGAGTCCCAGCAGACTTTGCCCGGTGCGCCGCGTGCAGTAGATCAAGCCGAGGTCGCCGCCCTCGGTGCCGGTGCGGAAAATTCCGGCGACGCGATACGAGCCGGTCAGGTTAGCGTTCGCACCTTCGAGACGTACCCGCTCCCCGAGCCGCACCCCGGACTCGTCGGCGAGACGCCACCCGATCACGATTTCGTCCGGCGCGATGCCGACCCACTTCCCGGCGATCAGGTTTTTCGACAGCCCGACGATGCCATCCACTGCCGCCGGGTCGCCGCCGGTCAGCGACACGTTGAACCGCTTCGCGCCGCGCCGTAATGTCGCCCCACCCTGCGCGACAGACGCCACAGCGCGCACCCCGGCGAAACTCTTGAGTTGCGTTTCTACCTTTTCAAATCCCTCGATCTCCTCGCGCTGTTGCTGCCGCTTCTGATCGCGTGTGGCGATGATATTCGCGGCAGACGCGACCCGGACCGCGTCCCGGGAATCGGTGTCGGCGAGCCGCACCGTCGTTTTCTCGACCGGCTTGACGACAATCGCGGGGAGCGAGCCGATCAGATCATCCACGATCTGCAACTGCACCCCGGCGATGATGGAGCGGATAAACAAGATCGCGACCACGCCGACCGCGACCGCGCCGACAGTCAACGCGGTCTGTCCTTTGTTGCTGGTTAAGTGCCGCAAGGCAAGCATCATCTCGAATCGCATATTTTATACTCCTCTCACCCCCCCGCCCCCTCTCTCATCGGAATGAAAGAGGGGGAGTCCGAGTTAGTCTAGTGGTCCCGCTTGTCGGGCGGTCCGGGAAACGCGGCGGCGTGTCGCCCCTGAACTCCCCCTCTTTCATTCCGATGAGAGAGGGGGCGGGGGGGTGAGAGAAGGCGTCACCACCTGCCCCGGCGACGCCGTCCCCGGATCGGCAACCACAGAATCCGCCTCTGTTAGCCCTGCCGACACTGGCACCCCATCCGGTCCCGCCGACTCCGCCGTAATCGTCTTCTTACGCACCTTGCCATTTTCCACCAGTAGCACTGTGGAAAAGCCGCCCGCCGTGGTCACGCTCTGGAGCGGTACCACCAGGCGCGGCGCGGCTTTCGCGGTGACGATGTTGACGGATAAGGTTTGCCCCGGTCGGAGCCACGCGGGAACGGTCAACGGGTCCAGTTTCACCGTCACCTGCCCCTTGTCGGCGTCCACTTCCGCGCCGATCTCGCGCACGACGGCTTGCACCGTTTCGCCGGGGAACGCCGCCGCGCTAATCACCGCTTCCTGCCCGACGCGCACCCGCCCGAGATTGTCCTCGTCCAGCGCGACGCGGATCTCGGGCTTCCCGGTGCGTACCAGTTTCACCAACGCCTGACTCGGTCCGGTGACCCCTCCGACCTCGGTGACGATGCCGGTGATCGTGCCGCCGAACGGAGCGGTGACGACGGCGTCCCCGAGACGGTCCCGGGTCACGCGCAACGCCAGCCGCGCCTCGGCGAGCCGGTTCCGGGCGGCGGATTCCGCCCGCTCCGCTTCCGTGACACGGGCGCGGGCGACAGAAACATCCTCGACGCGGGGGAGGGCTTGGAGCGACGCTATCGCCGCGTCGCCGCTGGCGTTCGCCCCCGCAACCGTGGCTTCGGCGGCGCGTATCTCGGCTTGTATTTGCGCCAACTGCTCGGGGCGCGCGGGCTTCTTGAGTTCGGCTTCGCGCGCCAACAGGTTTTCCAGCGTTTCCCGCGCCGAATCTCGCGCCGTTTCGGCGGCGTCCGCGACCGACTGCGCGACCGCGCCCTGCGCGGCGAGGCTTTTCTGGCGGGCGTAATCGCGCTCGGCTTGCTTCAAATTCACTTTCGCCTGCGCCACCTGCGCCGCGATCTGCCCGCGCTGCTCGCCGGTCGCACCGGCGCGCAGTTCGGCGATTCTCTGACGTTTCCCGGCGAGGTTCGCCTCGGCGACGGCGACCGCCTGCCTCGCGTCCGCCTGCGCTTTCGCAATATCGGATGCGAGTGCCGGGCGCGACGCGACGGCGAGGCTTGCCCGCGCGGTGAGAACGGCGTCCCGTGCCTGTGCCAGCGAGACTTCCGCCGTGCGCACCGCTTCCACGCTTTGCGCCGACTCCGCGCGGAGCACCCTGTCGTCAAGCCGCGCGATCACCTGCCCCGCCCGCACCACGTCGCCCTCACGCACCAGGAGTTCGGCGACCCGTCCCCCGGTCTGCGCCCCGACATTGGTTTCTGTGCGCCCGCGCACCTCGCCTGACGCGGCAACGGTTTCCGCGACCGTACGCGTAACCGGATGCACCACCGCTACCCCGGGCGGCTTGCGGTTCATCAGGAAATAGCCGCCGACAACCGCGACCGGCAATAGAAAAATTAAGGGTTTGGGAAACTTCACATTATTCTCCCGCGACGACCCCGCCGCGTACGACACTCCGGACCGCTCGAATTTTAGGGATACCAGAGGCTCACAGAGATCGCCTTGCCCGTGTTCGCCATGTCGAATTTCGCCTCATTGAAACGAGCGGCGCGCATTTTAGGGCGCGGGTTGTTGGACGCGGCGACCCCCTCTTTCGGCTTGCCGTACCAGTGCATATCGAGTTTGTTGTTGCTGTTTTCGTCGTGATGCACGGAAAGGGCGTAGGTACCCGGGGGCAGATCGGCGAACGTGATCGTCACCTGATTCGCGCCCACACCCATAAACTGGGACAGGGTCAGGTCGCGCATCTTGAACGCCTGCCCCGGCTTGTCGGGGTAGCCTTTATCCTGCGAAAACAACAGGACATGGAGTACGCCTTTGTTGCTCCGCAGTTTGTCGAACGTGACGATCAGCGTACTTTTCGCCTTGGCTTCCGGTTCGGGCGGGGTTTGCGCCGCGCCCGGGATTGACGACAGGAGTAGCCCCAGCGTCAGCAACGTGGCGGTTCCCGCGTGAAGATAGGTTGATTTTTTCATGTCGCTTCCTTTACTTTCCTGTCGGAGTTTTCCGACCGTTTCGCACCACACAGCCCCACCTGCCCGATAGCGCGTTTTCGCCGGGAACGACCGTCGCACCGTATTGTTTGTCCATGACAGTCCTAACAACACAAATTATACAGACAAGTTCGATTATTTTTCAACGCATAGTTTCGCTTTTTTCGGTCGAGTCGGGGAACTGCGTTCCTCCGCTGGAAGTGAAGCACTTGGTGTTCCTGCGGAACGCGGAAAACGCGACGTTGCCCCGCGAACCGCACCGTCTCCCTAATCCGCAGGATTACCAAGTGCTTCACTTCCAGCGGAGGAACGCAGTTCCCCGAAACCAGCGGACGAACCAAGTTCCCCGCCCACCCCGCGCAGAAACGCGTCCATAAGATGCGCCTCCCACTCGACGCGGGGGATTTCCAACCCCTCCGGGAAACTTTCCGGCTGGAAAATCTGCCAGAACAGGTAATCGAGCACGGCAACCGGAAGTGGTCGCAGTTCCCCATTCGCGACGCCCTCGGCGAACAGGGCGCGTGTCGCCTCATGCAACGCCGCCATGCTCTGTCCCACCTTCGCCTTTTGACGCGGTGCCAGATGCGGTAATGCGTCATATACCATCGCTTCGGAGATGTCCTCCCCGACGTTGGCTTCAAATTCCGGCAAATGCCCCTCGCGCCGCCCGGAAACGAACCGACCCAACCGCTCCCTGACCGTCAACTCGCGCAGGTTCAGCACGCGGATCACTTCCGCATGGACATACCCGAGCATGTCGGTCACGCTTTCCACGAAAATGTCGGCTTTGCCCCGGTAATGATAGTAGAGGGTCGCCCGCGTCACTTCGGCGGCTTCGGCGATGTCGCCCATCGAAACCGACGCATAACCGCGCTCATTGAAAAGACGGACGGCGTGGCGGCGTATGCTCTGGCGTGTGTCGTCGGCGTCACCTTCCGTCAGCGGTCGTCGCCCGGGGGCGCGCGCCGGTCGCCCGCGCCGGGTCTTCGCGCCCGCGCCGCTTTCCGTTTCTTCCGACATATTATACAGTTCCGTCTATTTTATACCGCAGGTCCGATTCTCCTGTCAAGTCCCTTGACCAAAGCCTTCGTTTCGGGTACCATTTCACGGCAACTTTGCCGGGGAAGTCTTTCCCCACCATCTTAAAGAAACGTCTTACAACGACGAGGTATCGCCGCTCATGTCCTTTTCCCGTGCCGCTTATTTCGCGGCAACCGTGACCCTAATCGCCGCCGCCGTCAACGCACCGGCGACCGCACAGGAGCCATCGGCTCCCGCCCCGCAACCAGCGGCACCTCAACAATCGGGGCCACCTGCTCCCGCACTGCAACCCGCACCCGCGCCGCAACAGGCACCGACTCCCGCACCGGCACCGAAGCCATTCCCCGCTCCCAAAGCACCGCGCCCGACCCCGCCACCGGGGATGCCGCCGCCGGCGGTTCTGCCGCCGCTCGTCAAACTGCCCGCCGGAGTCGCCGCCCGCGTCAACGGTGCCGATCTGACCTACGACGCGCTTGCCGCCATGCTGAAATCGTGGGGCGGTCGGCCGCTTTTAGAGCGCGCGGTACAGGCTAAAGTGATCGAATTGGAGGCGAAGAAATACGGTGCGACCGTCACCGCCGCCGAACTCAAGGCGGAGGTCGCCCGGGCGAAACAGGACGAGATAAACCGTCTCCGGGACAGCGGTGCCGGGATGATGCCGTGGTCGGAGATCGCGGCGCGTAACGGCGTTTCCGACGGCTACGTCGCCGACAACGTACGCCTCGGCTTGCTCGCCCGCAAGACGTTCCAGAAGGCAATCGAGAAAAATATCCCGAGCATCGTGGGACAGATCAAAGTCGCCCACATCCTGATTCCGACCGTGGATCTCGCGCCGCCCAAGCCCGACGCGACGCCGAAAACGCCGGAAGAGGAAGCGAAGCGCGACGCTGAAGCGAAGGCGAAAGCAGAGGGGATTCTCGCCGACATCGTGGCAAAAAAGATCACATTCGAGGACGCCGCGCGGCAGTTTTCCGCCGACAAGACTCCGAACGGTCAGGGTAGCGCACCCAACGGCGGCGTACTCCCCTACACCGGCAGAAGCCTGTGGGACCCGGCATTCGACAAGGCGGCGTTTGACCTCGCCAAGCCGGGCGATATGACCCCGTCTCCGATACGCTCGCGCGTGGGCTATCACATTATCAAGCTGATCCAAAAAGGCACTGATGCCCCCGCCGCCGAAAAAGCCGCGTACAATAAGGAGCAGGTGGCAATACAGTCGCAGAACCCGCAAGCGGTGACCCAGTGGGTGCAGTACCTGATGTCAACCGCGAAGGTCAGTTATGGCGCGTCTGCCGCACCGGCACCGAAAAAACCGTCGGCAAAACCGGCTTCGACGGCGAAGACGCCGTAGATACGGAGTCGCGGTAGATCGGGAATAGGCGTGGTTTTCGGAGCGGTTCGGGGTTTTGGGCTTTCCGGGGGTTTCCCGGGAATTCGGTTTGTTTCGGTGGTTTTTGGCGGTTCGGAGCGGTTCGGAGCGTGAACGCTTCCGCTATGCGCCTTCGGCGGGAACCCTTCGGGTTTAGGGAAGCATCGCACCGATGGTCTCCCCGCTCGCAGAGCGTCCGCCGAAGGCGCATAGCGGAAGCGTTCACGCTCCGAAAAACTCCGGGAAACACGCCCGGAACAATCCGACAACCACGCGGCAATGCGACTTATGGACGACGCCCAATTCAATCTCGGCTACCAAATCGTCTGGGACGAGATCGCCGCCGCCGCGATAAACCGGCGGCACAGTTTCCGCACGTTTACCCTCGCGACGGTGGACGGCGACGGCTGCCCGCAAGCCCGGACACTGGTACTTCGCGGAGCCGACCCCGAACGCCGAACGATCCGGTTCCACGCCGACGCCCGCTCCCCGAAAGTCGCCGGGCTGCGCGCGAACCCGGCAGCGTGTGCCCTGTTCTATGGATCGGCGGAGAAACTCCAGGTACGCGCCCACGGCACGGTGACGATCCATCGGAGCGACGCCGTCAGCGCGGAAGCGTGGCGGGAAATGCAACCGATGAGCCGCGACGTGTACCGCGCCCCGCTCACACCCGGTAGCGAAACCGACACCGCTCCCCCCGCTACCGAATCGCTTCCCCTGCCCGAAGCGTTCGACAATCTCGCCGTCTGCGAACTCACGCTGTCCTCTCTCGAATGGCTGTCGCTGTCGAGCGAGGGGCATATC
>JAYULM010000556.1:0-5854 GCA_043763605.1 Armatimonadota bacterium
CACCGCGCTCGCGGGCGATCTGGAAACCGGGATCGAAACGCTCGAACACGCGCTGGCACATGAAACCGAGGGCGAATCCATCGACCACGCGCTTCACTACCGCGACCAGGTTCTCCCGGCGATGCTGGCGGTGCGCACGGCGGCGGACGCACTGGAGCAACTGGTGTCCGACGAACTCTGGCCCCTGCCGACGTACCAGGAAATGCTGTTCATCAAGTAAACAAAGTTCCGAGTGCTACCCCGTCTGCAGACGGGAAAGTCGAACCGGCGGGGCGACCCGCTGGTTCGCGCTTTTTGTGCGAAGGTCATCTGTGACCTGCAAGGAAATCCGTCTGGCTCAAACATTTGCACTGAAATACGTCGGAAAGTTGAACGTATTTCAGTGCAAATGCTTATGTATGTGAAGAGGTGTTACAAGGGTAGTTCTACGGATGTGGGAACCGTCTCAACGCGAATATCCTGTTCCTTCCCACGCACCAGGATATTCTTCACCCCCAATTTGCGGCGGCGAGAGTGAGATTCCTGGAATGTTTTGACGTCGTGACGTGCCAAATCGGACCCGTAGAGCGAGTAAAGCGCACGGCGAACGGCAGAAAGACACGTATCGCCCTGTAGCGCGGCAGGACCGTCCACCTCACGGTTTGTCTCGTCTATCTCAACGACAAACTCGGTTTCTATATGTACTCGATATGTGCTCACAAAAATGGCTCCTTCTGTCAGTGATATGGTGATTGCGCGTCGCTCCGCACGTGACCGCGATGAAAGCGGCGCAGATCATCGAATGTTGTCGTCCCATCATCCGGTGCTCCCTGATCCTCACCGGATAGATCACCGCCGAATCCGGCATGAGTTCCGCCGAAGTCGAACCAATAGACCCGTGCTCCGTTGTCATCTTCGGCAACGCCTAACAGTTCGCCGTCATCGTCGCCAATCGGTTTTTGATTTACCGGATCAGGAGTTAGCACTCACCAAAGATACCATGTGGAAACCCTTATTCGCACGTCCTTGTAATGAGAGAATGGCGACTTGACACACGAGCAACGTGAGAGCTACCACTGGGCGGTAAAGTCGATACTCGCGGTATTCGCGCATTCACCTCCGGGAGATGGCGCAAATAAGGGAAAGAGGCGATGCGGGAAAACATTAGTTACCGGGTATTAAAACCGGAGCTCAATTTGATCTGAAAGGTATGCCCACGGTCTCAGTTTGTCGCGCCGTGGTTGAGTACTGCGGACTCCAGACCGTCGCGGCTGGTCCATACGGCGACGACCGGACCGCGCCCTCTAACCGGCGCGGCGACGACCGGGTTGACGGCGTTACGGGCTAATTTCCACTGTTCGGGGTGGCCGGGCGCGGACGCGATGGCACCCGTACGTTCGCCGGACCAGACGAAATAGGGACCGTCCGCCGTGGACGCGACCCAACCCTGTTGCCCGACGCCGAGGCTTTTTTCCTCGCTACCGGGTTGGCAGGAGAAGATTTCGCCATCGCGCCGCCAGAATGTTGTCACCGTCCCGGTAGGAGACACGGAGAGCATGCCGCCGTCCATCGGGCAGGCATTGAGCATCCACGTTCCCCGCCCCAGTTTTTGCGCTGCACCGAACGATTTCCCGCCGTCGCGCGACTCGGCGACGTACATATCGCGCGCGCCACCGAGCGCGTTCCGCCACAGCGCATGCAAGTTGCCTTTGCCATCGAACGCCAGAGACGGGTGACAACATTCGCAGATAGTGCCATCAGGCGACGTGTACACACGAACATTCTTGCCCCACGTGACGCCGCCGTCCCGCGAGAGCGACGCGTAGAGTTGGGTGCCCTTGCCCCGCAGATCGAGCCACGCGCAGGCGACCGTACCGTCATCGGTAGCGGTCATGGCGTGCAACCCTTCGCGGGCGGCGTCGGGCGTGTCATTGACGCGCACCGACCCGCCCCAGGTTTTGCCCTTGTCGGGCGAGGTCCACGCCATCAAGTCGCCATCCTTACCCGCCCCCTGGACCCCGGCAATGGCGGAAATGACGACAGCGTTTTTCGTGACGGCGACGCGGGGACCCCGCCGCATGCCCAATGCCAGGTTATCGACCCGTGCGACGAGTACCGGCACATCGTACGTTTTTCCACCATCGGGCGAGGCGGCGCAGTAGATAGAGTTCCCCATCCCGAAAGCTACATAGACCCGCCCGTCCGCGCCGACCGCGACATGCGGCTCTTTCGCGTCGGCGAACGTCATGCCGGGGGCTATCTTGATTACGGGAGGCGCGTCGCCGGGGTGCGCTAAGCCAGACACGGGCAAAGCGAGCAGAACGCCGAGGGCGACAATACCCGGAAAATAACGGATCATTTTTTAATATACTCTTGGGGCGATTTTATCAGGGAAGGGGTAGTCTTCGCTTTCGTCAAAAACTCGCCGATACAGGGCGGGCAACAGAAGATGTACGTCTTGCCACCGATAATCCAGGGCAGTTTCGCGTTCGGTTTCGTTTCCGAGATCGGGCAGACCGGGTCGCCCGGGTTCACTTTCGCCTCATGCATCGGGATCACGGCGGCGAATTTTTGATAGGGGGATGTTCCGCCGTTTGTGGCAATGTCTTCTGCCGTGTATAACCCGCCGGGGATGAGGAACAGTTTTTTGTCCGCCGCCGAAAGGGGCTTGCCGCCGCTACTCGGTAGAGCATTCGTCGGATAAAGCGGCTCGATAGTGTCCAACTCCTTCAGCAGTTTCGCGTATTCTGCTTTTGTCCGGTCGGCGTCGCCCGCGTCCGCGTATTTATCGACGTTTTCGGCGAGAGCCGCGATCACATCGACCCGCTTTTTCAACGCCGCCATTTTCGCCGAACCCAATGCCGCTGATTTATAAGGAAGGGTTACGACACTATCCCGCAACGAGAAGACGATGTCATGCACCTCGGGTAACTGCCCGGTCCGTATCGCTTCGTCCAGGCTCTTTCGGTCCGCGAGAATGTACCCCCACGTTTCCCCCGCCTTGCCGAAAACCATTGCCGCAGTTGATTTTGGCGTCGTTTCGGAGGTTTTGATTGCGGCGGCGGTCGGTGACTGCGCGATAGCGGGAGCGGTTGTGGAGGAAACGGCTACGACCAATAAAACATAAGGCTTCATTAACGTTTAGTCCCGGCTACTTGGTCGCCACGGCGTTGTTGAGCGGCAGCACTTTTACGTCATCTATCCAATAGGTGACGCCCGGCTCACGCAAGAACAGCATCACCCACGTGTTGTTGTCCTCACCCTTCGCGAGTCGGCGGCGAAACGTTTTGACCGAAACCTGCCGCCATTCGGAACCGGTGCTCAGATCCTTCGTGCTTAGAAGAGATTTCTCGCCGACACGCATCGCGAGCGTTACCTTCGTCGGTTTGGATGCACGGACCCAAGCGGAAACTTCATAGTCACGGTCCGTCGGAACATTGAGGATCTGCGCGAACTGAATGTGCCCCATCTGCGCTCTCTCCAATCGAACGCGCTGTGAAGATTCGCCGGTATGGAAAACGGTGGTGTCCGGATCGTATCGCACCGTGATGTTTGCCCAGGCGGAATTATCGAACCACGACCGGGGGACTGTGCCAGATACTTTCGCGACTTTGTCTTTCGTATCGGTCGCGCAGGGGATGAAGCCCACCTCGAAGTCACCGTTTGTAAGCAAGTTGCCATCCCTCGGGAGTGGTGGCGGGGCAGGAGACGGGTTCGCCGATGTGGGACTGGTGGCATTTACCGGCGGGAGTTGCCGGAGACCCTTCTGTCGGAATGCGAGCACTGCGAGAAGGACGATTGCCGAAAGCAACACGACGAACCCAAACGGTTTGATGATGACTTTCATAGTCGTATCCTATCATTGATGCCAGTTTTAGTTTGCGAAATTATTTACTTAGCCCGATTATATACGAAAGTTGACTCGCTTGCAATGTGTTCTGTTGTTCTGATACAGTCTTCCTTGTTTCCACTCTGAAATCTTCTACTTTTTTCTTAGGAAGGGATTCTCGTCTCCTCGCCCGAACCATTGTCATGGTGTCAACCAGGAAAGCAAAGTAATCATGCATTTATCAGATCGCGGGACTTACCGCGTCGCCATTATCGGGTGCGGGGGACGCGCCCGCGCCCATATGCCCGGCTTGATCGCCGACGACCGCGTACAGATCGTCGCCCTCGCCGATATCCGCCCGGAGTCTGCCGCATCATTTGCGACGGATTACTCACTGAATGTTCAACGGTACACGGACCATAAAGAGCTTCTGGAACGGGAACGTCCCGATGTGGTCGTCGCGACGCTCTGGACCGCCCTTCACTTGCCGGTTATCCGCGACTGTATCGACGCAAACGTCAAGGTAATTCTGTCAGAAAAACCGATGGCAGCGACCTGGAGTGAGTGTGAGGAGATCGCCCGCCTCGCCGACGCGAGCGGTGTTATATTGACTTTCGCGCACCAACGCCGGTTCGCTTCCGGCAACCTCAAGGTCCGCGAACTAATCGCTGCGGGACGATTCGGCAAGATCGAGCGCATGGACCTCTTTTCCCCGCCACACTTGCTGGATTGCGGGACGCATACGCTTGACCAGGCATTATCTTTCAACGACGAAAGTCCGGTAAAGTGGGTACACGGTGCCGTGGACCTGACGGAGACCGTGAACTATTTCAACGTTCTCGCTGAGGGAATGTTCAGCGGCATGTTCTACTGCGAGAACGGTGTTTACGGCACGATCCGCACCGGCACTGTGAACATGGATTTCTGGGGTGGGGTGCGCGTCACAGGGAGCGACGGGTTTGTGGAAGCGTCCTGGGAGGGGCAGGTGCGCCATGCTGTCGTCTATAGCGCGCCTGACTGGAAATTTCCTACTGTAGACGAAGTGCCGGACGAGCAAATGATAGGTTTAGTGAGGAACGCGTTTGACTGTCTCGAATCGGGCGCGGAGCCGGAACTGTCGTACAAACGGGCACTCGTGGCGAACGAGATACTGTTCGCGTTTTACGCGTCCGCCCAGCGGCACGAGCGCGTGACGCTCCCGCTCACGGGAGTGGTCGGAAACCCGCTCCACGACATGCTGGCAGCCGGAATCGGAAAACCAAAGGGGGAAACGGTATGAAAGTAGGGTTGATCGGGATCGTCGGCACCGAAGCGAAAGCCGACTACTGGGGGACGATGGCGCGGGTAGCGGAGATCGGCTACGCCGGGGTGGAAGCGGCGGACAGCGGGCTTCTGGAAGGCGACGTTGCGGCGAACCTCGCCCGCTTTCGCGCGCTGGGTCTGGACTTCCTGACGACGAGTGCGAGCCGAGAGGATCTTCGCGACCGCTTCGACGACGTGCGTGCGAAAGCCATCGCGGTAAAATCGCCGCGCGTTTCGGTCTGGTGGAGCCCCGCCGATACGCGGGAAGGGTTGCTCCGCGACGCCGAACTGTATAACACGGCGGGCGCGAAACTCGCGGAAGAGGGGATCAAACTCTGCTACCACAACCACGATCATGAGTTCCGTAATATCATCGACGGTGCCTACGCCCTGGACATACTGGTCCTGAACACCGATCCCGAAGCCGTGTACTTTACCATCGACATCGGTTGGGTCGCCATCGGCGGTGAGGACCCTATGCGCGTACTGAAGCGGCTAAAAGGGCGCGTCCCCGCGATCCACGTCAAAGACTTCGCCGACCTGTCCGACCGGGGCAGTTTCACCACCGTCGGCACGGGAGCGGTGCCCATCGCCGCAGGAATGATCGCAGCGCGGGAAACCGGGGTCGAGTGGGCGGTCGTCGAGCAGGATAAGCTGCTCCATCTAACGGCATGGGAAACGGTGACGACGAGTTTCCTGAACTTGAAGGAGCGCGGGTTGGTTTAGCGGACGCTCTGCCCTCAC
>JAYULM010000557.1:0-23290 GCA_043763605.1 Armatimonadota bacterium
CCTCATCGGAATGAGAGAGGGGGAGCCAGAGGAGCGGGGTGATCCCGCTTGTCGAGCGGTTCTGCAAATCGGCTTACCTGTCTCCGCCGGAACTCCCCCTCTCTCATTCCGATGAGGGAGGGGGTTGGGGGGAGGGAGAAAACACGGGGAGGGGGTTGGGGGGAGGGAGAACACGCGAGGTGCCTACGCGCGACGTTTCACCTGCGCCGGGGCGGCACCGCCCGCGTCCGGTGCCGGATACGTGGCGACCGGGGGAACCCCAGGCACCGCCACCGGAGCGGGTGTACGCTCCTCGCTCCTCGGTCTGCCACCGCTGACATCCATATCCTTCAGTTCCGACCGCATCAACTGGGTCGCGAGCAGAGTCTGGATGACGCCGGTGATCTGGTCCGTCGCCCCGCCCGCCGCACCGCGTCCTTCGGCGGCGGTGCCGCTATTGATATTGACCATCTTCGCCTGCGCGAGTGCCTGCGCGATTGCCGGAGTGATCAGTGGCAACATTTCCAACTGCTTGAGTTGCAGGTACGCCTCGCCGCCGTCGCGGATGGCGTCGTTCACCGAGCGGATCGCGTCCGCTTGTGCCGCGCCGAGGGCACGTATCTTGACCGCCTCGGCGTCCGCGCTTGCTTCCGCCGCGATGCGAAGTTTCATCGCGTCTGCGGTGGCTTGCGCGATCTGGGTCGCTTTCAGTTCCGCTGTGCGTTGCGTCGCGAGGGCTTCCTGGCGCATCGCCTCCGCCGTCGCGATAGTCGCCGCGTTCTGGGCGCGCCGTTCTTCGAGGTCGCGTTGCTTATCGTTCACTGCTTGCTCGGCGGCGAGTTGCGCCTCTTTCGCGCGCCGTTCCTGATCCGCCGCGACGATGTCCGCGTTCGCCTTCGCTTCCACCGCCGATTGTCGGCGGCGCGCTTCCGCGACTTCCGACTGTACTTCCTTGATGTTCAGCGAGTTGAACACCAGACCCAGGTCCTGCAGTTCGCGCGAACACGCCGACTTGATAATCATCGCCAGTCGGTCGTCGTCCTCGATATTACCCGACGCCAGAATCGCGGCGGCGGCACTCTCGCTGACATCGGCTTTGGCGGTCTTCGCCGAATACAACTCGTCATGGTTGAGCAGGTTCACGGCGCGGCGACCGGTGGAGGTCAGCAGGTCCGACAGGATCGCAGTCTGCTCGTTGATGTTGCGCGAGAAGAATTTGTTCGCCGCCGTCAGGATCATCAGGTTCGAGTCGCCGACCGACACGATGGCGGATGCCAGAACCCGCACCTTGATCGGGCGTGGCACCCCGGCGCGGTCTACGTCGGCGGTCTGGTCCGCGATGTCGAGGTCGATATTGATCGCCTTCGACGGGATGGTCGTGCCGGTGGTCAGCAGGGGAAATTCCCAGGATTTTCCCGGACCCTTGTACACGTCCGTTTTTCCACCGGCGTTTGTGACAAGGCGGATCGTACCGGCGTCCACCGTGCGCAGAATCGAAACGAAGATGCTGATTGCGACAATAATGACGAAAACAGCAACGATAGCTATAAATAACGGTCCCATAATTTTCCTTTATAATTTGGTCACATGACACGTGTTGGTGGCTTCATCAATGCGTGTGACAATCAATTTTTCACCCGGTGCGACCATTACCCCTTTTGCATGGTCCTCCGGTTCCAGATACGCCAGCAGGCGGACGCTCTGGTCGTCCAGGGATAATCGTACGATGCCTCGTCCCTGAGCGTCGAAACGGTTTTGCGCGACTCCTTCGGTCGCGATGGTACCAGCAAGATTCGTCGCCGGTTTCGACGCGAAGCCCTGGATAAACCGCATCGTCGGTCGAATCACAAATCCGAAAAACAAAAGTCCGGCAATTGCTGCAAGAAGTGCAGTCAAAAGAACCGTCAGCCGATCACCGAGCAATAGTCCCGTCGCTCCTGCGCCAAACGAAACGGAAAACAGCGTCATCGGGGACAGATAGCCGAGGATCGTGATCATCGCCCCCGCTTGGTTTCCTGCCGCCTCCTGGTGCGGTCCGCCGTTATGGTCGCTGTGTCCCGGTCCGTGCGCCTGGTGCCCGTTCGCATGATGCCCCCCGGTATCGTGTCCGCCATGATCATGCCCGCCATGATGGTGTCCCAACGTTCCATGACCGCCGTGTGCGCTGTCCACGCCGTGAGAGTGACCGTGCCCCGATCCGTGCGAGCCGTGCATCGCGCCCATCGCCCCCATTGCGACGACGCCGAGCGTTCCGATCCAGAAAAGTGTCTGGTACACCGCTTCCGCTTGCATGATTTGTGTCCCTTATTGTATTAGGCACCTGCTCACCACCAAAGTTGCGTCGCGTTTGAAACGTTTAACTGCGAGGGTACAACCAAGCGAGGATCACTCAATCGGACACCATCCGACATAAGGGGAAATTATGAAAAACAATCTCGTTAGCGGCTCGTTATTCGCCGCCATGTTAGCAATTTCCGCCCCGGTATGGGCGCAGGGTACGGTAGTTACCGACGATAAAACGAAAACCACGGTACAAGCTCCGGCGAACGGTACGACCGAAGTGCGCACCGCCGCGAACGGCGACACAGTGATTACCGTCACGGTGAATGAGGAACCGGTCGCCTTTGATGAAGCACCGCCGCGCATGATCGGCGGGCGTGTGATGGTTCCGCTTCGAGGCGTGGTCGAGCGGCTCGGCGGCACGATCCAATATGATGCAAAGTCGCGGGTCATCACCGGCGGGCATGAAGCGAACAACAAGCAGTTTCGACTGCGCGTCGGTTCGGCAGACTCGCTCGTGAACGGCGCGCAAATGGCACTCGATGCCCCGCCCCGCGTGTTCAATGGCGTTACGTATGTCCCGCTCCGCTTTGTCTCGGAAGCGATGGGGGCGAATGTTTCGTGGGACAACACGAAGCACACCGTGGTGATCGAAGCGGCGGGCAACGTCGCCGAAGTGAAAACGGGCGGATAGTGAATAAGTGACGCAGTCCCGCGACAGTCATTGTCGCGGGACCGTGCATTCGGCTCGAACCGGCTACTTTTTGCGCCGCCGCAAAATCAGACCGACAATCCCGACCCCGACCAGTGCGAACGTTCCCGCCTCCGGTATCACGACCGGTGCCAGAATCCCGGTGCCGCTCAGCACATACGACCCCATGTCGAAATACTTCGCGTTCGTGTCGAAGGTGGACGCGTACCCGCCGAAACTGGTAATCTCCGCGAAATATTCCCCGCTCGTGAGAAAACCGGTGAAGGAAGACGACAGCGTGTTCGCCGCCTCGACGCCGAACGCGAACGGGTTAACCCGGTCGCTCGACCGGTACAGATTCAATTTCGAGCGAAGCGTTGCCCCGGGTGCCGCTACTCCGGGCGTAATCCAGTCCCCGCCGTTCGCAAGGTTCAACGTTACCGTTCCTGCACCGCCCATTGTGAACCGGAAATAGTCCCGCGAATAGTTACCGATCCCCAGGGGTTTCGGAGTCGAAGGAGCGAGGGGGACAATAAACCCCTGCGCGAGTGTCGCGTCGATGCTCGATCCAACAAGCGGCAGAAGGGTCGCCCCATCGAAGGAATGCCCGATGCCATCATCCACAATCGTCATCCCGCTGTTGTTTAGAAATGACTCCACATCGTTCTGCGCGGACGTGACATTGTCGGCGGAATCGAAATAGTTACCGGTGCGCCACGTGCCACGTTGCACGCTGTACGAATTTCCCTGAATCGGGGCATAGGAACCGTTGCCGTTCGCGCCGCCGTTGCTACTGTATTCCTGATTCGACGCACCACCGATCCCTGAGTCACCCTGATGGTTTAGCCCGAAGCCGTGACCGTTTTCGTGCGCGGACACTTCGCCGATGAACTGCAGGTTTCCCGGCGCGAGCGCGGCAAAAGTCCAGTTCGTGTGGTACCCGTTGGTTATTCCGGTTCCCGAGAATGGGTCCTGTGTGACGCCGAGGTAGGATACCCCGCCTCCGCCGAACCAGGAACCGTTGCCCCCGATTACGGTATGCATCAGGCGCGGCGTGTTGTCGTAGTAGCGTTGTCGGGCGAACGCGGACCGGCTTGCCCCGCCGCGACTGCCGGGTCCACCGTGGTGACATTCACGTCGAACGCGACGAATTTCTCCGCAGTTCGTGCCCATGTCTCCCGGAGTTGCGCCTCGCTTCCGGTGTATGCCGCAGTTACACCGGGCGACCTTCCCGTATCGCCCCATTGACCGGTAAACGAAAACCCGTCGTAGTTGAGATAAACCGTATAGGCGGCACCCGGGCGGCTACTCAAAGCCGGGGCGGCGGCGTGCGCCGTTAGCGCGCCAAGAGAAACAAGACATATGCCGATGAAGCAACGATGCAAGGAACGATTCATTCCGGGGAGTCTCCGCAATGCCACCAGGGGGAATTTCACAGTGAGTGAAGACCGGAAGCGAATATAGTCTATCACGACGCGAAATCGGAGGCAATTACAATTCATTGATAGATATGATGACTCACGTTACATGGTTGCTTGTGATAAGGGCTGCTTCTGTGCCGGAGTGTGTTATTCCGTTCGTTGCTCCCTGCGCTCCGCCGTGACCGCAGACGCATTACTTGCCGGCCAGAATCAGCCAGTGGTAAAGTGCCGGGTTTTTTTCACCGCCGATGCCACCGCCCCATTGCAAATAACCTTTGCGGCCATTGCCATCGTTATCGTTCACCAGCAGCGAGCAGCCCACGACCATGCCTTCCTCTAAGCCCGTGAGGCCCAGTTCGCTGGCGGACAGGCTGATGTCGTAAATCAGAGCGTTCCCTTCCTGGGTGATGCGGCACCATTTGCTGTCCACGTTGCCTTCGGGCAAGCCGCGCTGGCTCGACACACGGTAAGCCTGCGTGCCTTTTGCGCCCTGCGCGAACGAGTATTCGCTGGCACCTTGCGGCGCGCGTTCGCCCTGCCGGTAAAGTTGAATCGCGATTTGCGCGCTGTCCGCCGTCCAATTGGCTTTACCCGAGGGAGGCGCGCTGTGCTTGTTGTCAGTCACGCGAATCAGGAAGCGCAGCGTTTTGGAGTTCCATAATGCGGCGAAGCTGGCGTCCAGATCACCCTTGTCGGCGCGCGCGGCTTTTTCCAGCGAAACGTAATCTTCATCGCTGCCAAAGGCATAAAATTTCGGTGCGCGATTGGCGTCATTAGGCCAGGCCAACGCGGTTTTGCGGGCCAGTGGCACCATCGCGCGCGCGCTGCCCGGTTCACCCAGTGCTAAGCGCGGACCGCCGTTTTCGATGGCGTCCACATTATGCAGAACCACCGGTTTCGCATGGTCGGCGGGCAAAATCGTGACTTCGCGTAACGAAAGCGTGGCTCCGTCGGTGGCGCGCAGAACCGGTACCTTGCCATTGTTCTGCAGCGTCACCCGGTTGAGATGGATGCTTCCGAAGCGGCGCGCCTCGATGTTGGCCTGCTCTTCGCGGCCTTCGAGAAGCGAAAGAGAGACGTTTTCAAAACTCAGATCGAGCTGGCGCTCCGCATCGCCAACAACGCTAATCGGGCGGTGCAGACGCGTGGCTTTGATGTTTTCGAAGCGAATTCTTTTCGCGGGCTGGCCGGTTTGCCACAGGCCGCGCTCGAAATCATATTCATAGAGCGTGGTGGCGTTATCCACCTGCAAATCTTTGATAAGCCAGTTGTCGCTGGGGAATTTGGGGTTACGGTCTTCGGGCGCGAAATGTACGAACGCGGCCAGCATATTGTTGCGCTTGCTGACCTGATGAAGATGCTCACCCGGCCCCCACAGACGGCACCGCTCCACAATCAATCCATCGCAGCCGAAGCGAAACGCGTTGCACGAGGAGTTGATGAGGCAATCGCTGATACGAAAGTTGCGATTGTCGCAGCCGGCAAAAGCGTCATCGCCGGTGCGAAAGTCGCAGCCCGTCACCACGAAATCGCTGCATGCCTGCGCGTGCAGGCCATCGTGCCCGCCGCGAATCGTCACCTTGTCAATTTTGCCGCCGCTGGTATCGGTGCATAAAATCGCGTAATTGCCGGTGCGCTCGATAGTAACGCCGCTCACCGCAATATTGCGAGATTTAGTGAACACCACGCCGTGCGGCCCGCGAAAACCTTCTTCGCCTTTGGGATTGCGCGCATCCGCGCCATCAATGAGTCCGGTGCCGGAGATGCCGCAGTTTTCGACTCCGATGCCGCTGATAATCGCGTCGCGCCAATTGCCTTCGCCGTAATCGAGGTGATTGGCACTGCCCCGCAAAATCGCGCCTTCGGCTAAATCGAGAGTGACACCGGTTTTCAGGAAAAGCGCGCCGGTTTTGAAAACGCCTCTGGGCACACGCACGATGCCGCCACCCTCTTTGGCGCAGGCGTCAATCGCGCTTTGAATGGCGGCGGTGCTAAGCGTATCGCTATCGGGTCTGGTGCCAAAACGCGTAATGTCGAGGGAGACGGGTGCCGCCGATACGGTGAAAGAAGAAGCTATCATAACGAGAACGGGCAAAAGCAGTTTGCAAAAACGGTTAAAAAAAACGATCATGCTTACCTCTTTAACTCCGGCAGCGACTGAACCTGTTCGACGTGACGAAGAGATTCAGGTTGCTGATATTCGATTATTAAAGTCAGCATGACTGTCAACTTACGTTACGCATTCGCTCGCAACTCCTACCGTACTCTAACTGCGAAACACGAAATCATAACACGTATACGAAACGCCAAAATTTTCGTCACTTGAAATATAACATAGGTGCTGATAATACGCCAATAACTTTTCGAGAAATATCATTTGCCGGGACCGATGCCATTGAAAAATTATGCGTATTGAGGCTACTTTGCCTCCGAAAACACCTCCGGGTCACATTATTTTCCAAACTTAAGCACTCACCTTACGCGCTCAGTTCATAAATGGCTCATGTCACGAAGTAGTCGGGAAAGCCCTTTCGCGCTGGCTTGCCCGAAAGATACGAGAAGGTAATCTGTGTAAATATAGAGAAGACGTAAGTTATGGGCAGTCATCGGCTTACAGCCATTGTATCAGAGCCAAATCGCGTAAGGTGAGATGATAATTGGCTACGAATCTGTTTTCTGTCAATTTTTCTTTCCGTTCCGTGAGCGGTCCCCCAATGTGAGGGACCGCCTTTCGTTAGCTGAGCCGTTTCGTATATTGCAACTCGTCGGGCTGTTTTCCGAAACCGAGCCGGACGTTGATACCGAGCATACCGACATTGCCGATCTCGTTCGAGGTCCAGACCGCGTCCGCCCCGCGCTTTTTGGCGTAGGTCAGGGCGTGGATTTTTAACGCGGTTGCGATCCCGCGCTTGCGGTGCGACGCGTGGACGCCGGTCATGCCGGTGTGCAGGTCGTTGTTACCACCGGCTCCCCAGAGCACGCTGACACCGACATATTTCCCGGTCGCTTCCTCGACCGCGAAAAAGTTCGCGTCGGGCAAGAAACGGGGGCTGTCGAAACGCTTCATAAACTCGTCCATCGGGACGCGGGTTGGCTCCTCGGTGTGCGGAATGTCGTGCTTCATCTCCCAGTGCAATGCCTCGAACTTTTCGTATACGTCCGAGTCGGTCTCCTTAAGTTCGGCGAACGTTCGGATCACGATCCCCTGCGCGGCGATCTTCTCCAACCCGGACGTATGCAACGCCGGGTCAAAATTCGCCGGGTTGCATTTGCTGGTCGTCTCGCGTTGCGCTACGGTGAAGCCACGGTCGGCAAGAAAACGAACCCCGCGTTCCCGGTCAGCAAGTGTGTCTGCGTGAAATGCCGTCGGCGCGAACGGGCGAAGGGCGGCGAGCAGGTGTTGATACATCGATTCTCCGAAGCCACGCCCCCGGTACTCAGGAAGAACGTCGATATGCAAATGGAACGTGCGCGGATCGTAGAACGACATATTTTGCCCGTACTCCCCGACCGCGACCGCCTTCCCGTCTATTTCCAGCAGAAAACGATCCTGCCGGATCTTCTCGCTACGACTCTCGTCCGCGTGGCGTAGTTCGCCCGGCGTAGTCGGAAATTCGTGCCAGACGGCGTTGCGAACCCTGGCAACAGTTTCATAATCGCGCGGGGTAGCCTCCCGGATCGCGAACGTTTCGGGGCGGACGACGCGGCGGTACTCGATCCAAGCCGGTTCCTTCACGAATCCCAGTTTCTCGTTGATCGAAAGCATAGCGCGGTTCGACTGCGCGTTCCATGTCCGCACGACGGGCACTGCGGTATCTTTCGCGTAGCGCACGGCGCGCAGTTTCAGAGCAAGCGCTATCCCACGGCGGCGATACTCCGACAATACGCCCGTCGCGCCGGTATATAGCGTCTTGTCGGCAAGACTCGCCCAGAGTTGCGAAACCCCGATGTATCTGTTATTAGCGGTGGTATCGAGCGCGACGAAGTATCCGTCGGGGACCAAACCGGGGTTCTCGAACGTGTTTTTCTTCCAATCGTGGAAAGTGGGGACGGTGGAGGCTTCGCTACTCGGCATATCGAGCGAGATTTGCGATTCCAGGTCGTACAGTTTGCGATCCCGGCACGGGTCGGATTCGAGTTCGCGCAGGGTCTTGATCACGATGCCCTGCGCCGTGACATGTTCGGCGGCACCGGAGTAGGGCGCGAAGTCGAAGTCGGTGGGGTTCAAACACGACTCCCATTCGCGCATCACTTCCCCGTAGCCGTTTTTGGCGAGGAAGCCGAGGGCGGGTATTTTCCCTTCTTGCCCGTATGCTTTGAGGAAGATCGGGTCGTACGTGTCCAATTCGTTCATCAGGAACGCGTTTAATTTGGTCCCGATCCCCCGGTGCTGAAATTCGGGGTGTACTTCGATGCTAACGTCAAACTTTTGCGGGTGAAACTGCCAGGGTCCCTGACTGTATTCCCCGTAGGCGATGACAACTCCCGATTCATTTTCGGCGACATAGCGAGAATGGATAAATTTTTGATTGCGTTTCTCGTCATGGTCGCGCCTCTCCTCGGCGGTTTCGGCGTGTTGCGGGAAGTTCAGGTTATAAATCTCGGTAATACGTTCATAATCGTCCGGCACGAACGGGCGTATAGTAGTAGAAACGGGAGCAGACATAATAAATTTTCCTTCCACGAAAAATACCGCTACGATGGTATCGCTCCACTCCCTTGCTTTGCTAAACGTGCCGATTAAAATGGACTCTTCGAGTGATCCGCGTCAGCGTAACCCCTCACTTCTGAGAAGCGCATCTGCCCAGTCATTGTCGCCGGGAGGCAGCGATGGGACAGGGGCAATTCGGTAGTCGATACGCCGGTCGAAGACGCCCCGGTCGTAGACTTCAGTGACTATCGCTTGCATGTCCACAACCAGATCGGGAAACCCTTCCGTGAGCGGGACTGAAATCTTCGGAAGACGCTCCCGGATCGACACCGGCCAAACGTCGAACTTTTTCCCGTTGCCCGCTCGATGTAGGCAAATAGCGTAGTGCCAGGAGGTCCCCAACCGCCCAGCGACGGGTTCATATGGTGCGGCTATCGTGTGCGCCCCTTCGCGCAAAAGGTCTATTTCGATCAGATGCGTGGCACTTTTTAAAACTGTATCCTGCTTCTTGCGATAAACGTCGCGACCGTTCGACTCTCGGCTCTTGTTTTTGGGGCTCAGCACCTCGATCACTGCGACGAGTTTTTGTTCCGTGTCGGTCGTCCTGATCTCGAGGTACGGCTCGTATACTTCCTCATCCATGTAGGAAACCGAGAGCGGCTCATCCGCGACCAGAGTACCGGCTTGAGATGGCTTCGGTTTCGTCGATGTATGTATCCGCTGGACCAAAGCAACGTCCGGGTATACACCGTCTTCCAGTGACAAGAATACCCGTTCTTCCATACTGGCGAAGAACTGCGGTGGCATCTGTCTGTTCAGTGAGCCGAGAAGTTCGGTAATGAGAGAGTTATGTATACCGCGCCACCACGGGCGATTTTCCAGATACGGGTCCATGCCGGGAAACGGACTGGGCATTTCGTTTCTTCTCCTGCGGGTCGAGTGCTACGCCTATTATACCGTTTACCGCCAGCGGGTCCGTCCTGTATAATGGGCGCATGACGAAAGAATATCAGGTCAGCGTCGGTATGGAATGTCATGCCGAACTGCTCACCCAGTCGAAGATGTTTTGCGGGTGCGAGAACGCGTTCGGGGGCGAACCGAACACCCGCACCTGCCCCGTGTGTCTCGGACTTCCCGGCACATTACCCGTGTTCAACGGTGCCGCCGTGGAACATGTCGTCCGAACCGCCCTCGCGCTGAATTGCGCGATCTCCCTGCGGACGATCTTCCACCGCAAGAACTATTTTTACCCCGATCTGCCGAAGGGGTACCAGGTATCGCAGTACGGCGATACGCCTATCGGGACGAACGGATACCTTGACATCGAAAAGGCGGATGGCACTGTGAAGCGCATCCGTATCACGCGCGTTCACCTGGAAGAGGACACCGGGAAAAGTATCCACAGCGACGGCTTGGGCTACTCCGTGATGGACTACAACCGCGCCGGGGTACCGCTGATGGAGATCGTCACCGATTTCCCGCCTGACGTGGAATCCGCTGAGGAAGCGCGGCTGTACGCCGAAACGTTGCGTAATATCCTGCTCTATCTCGGTGTCTCGGACGGACGCATGGAGCAGGGTTCCCTCCGCGTCGAGCCGAACCCCTCCGTGCGCGCGGTCGGCACCGACAAACTTGGCGTGAAGACTGAACTGAAAAACCTGAACTCGTTCCGTGCGGTACAGGGCGGTATCGAGTACGAAATGACGCGTCAGATCGCCGAGATCGAAGCCGGGCGTACCGTGGTCCAGGCGACCTACGGCTGGGACGCCGAAAAGGGCGTCACGGTGTTGCAACGGGTGAAGGAGTCCGAGCAGGAGTACCGTTATTTCCCGGAGCCGGACCTGATCCCGATTGAGTTTACGCCGGAGTACGTCGAACGGATGCGCGAAACACTCCCGGAACTCGCCCTCGCCCGGAAGAACCGCCTCGTGGAAACGTACGGATTGCCGCAAGCCGACGCGCTGGTTTTAGTCAACGACCGGGCGACGGCTGACTTTTACGAGGAAGCGGTTCGCGCGGGCGGCGAAGCGAAGGCGGTTTCCAACTGGCTACTCGGCGAACAAACCCGACTCGCCAACGCGGCGAACGTGCCGGTTGCGGAAACGAAAATCACGCCGACAACCTTGACGGAACTGACGAAGGTTATCGCGGACGGCACAATCACCGGGACCATCGCCAAACGCGTGATCGCGGAGATGTTCGAGACGGGCGACACGCCGTCCGCGATCATCGACCGACTGGGGTTGAAAGTCGCGGGTACGGACGTGGTCGCCGGTATTGTCGCGCGGGTCATCGCCGCGAACCCGGACGTGGTCGCCAAAATCAAGGGCGGCAACGAAAAGAGCATCGGCTTCCTGAAAGGGCAGGTGATGAAGGAAGCGAAAGGGCAAGCCCGCCCGGACGACATCGACCGCCTCCTGCAAACGGCACTGGCGGATGCGTAGCACCCACTCACATCCGAACGACATGGACATCCGACTCGCGCTTTCTACGTATTCCTACTGGCATTTTCGGGAGCCGAAGATACCGGTAGTCGCCGTGATCGAACACGCCGCTCGGCTCGGCGTGTCCGGTGTGGACATTTTGCACCAGCAACTCGACAGTACGGAAAACGGGTATCTGCAGAGCGTGAAGCGCGCGGCGTTCCGCGCGGGCGTGGATCTGGTGAATCTTTCTATCCATCAGAACTTCGTGTCGCCGGACCGGGAAGTTCGTGCGGCGCAAGTCGGGCACACGCTGGATTGCATCGAAACCGCATACCGACTCGGTATTCCCTGTATCCGGCTTAACTCCGGGCGGTGGGGGACCGTCGCTTCCTTCGACGAACTGATGGACAGGCGCGGCGAAGAGCCGCCGATTCCCGGTTACATGGAAGATGACGCGTTCGGGTGGTGCGCGGATTGCATCGCGGAATGTCTACCGAAAGCGCAGGAGTGCGGCGTCATGCTCGCGCTGGAAAACCACTGGGGCTTGACACGTTTGCCGGAAGGCGTATTGCGACTTCTCGACGCGGTCCCGTCGCCCTGGCTCGGTGCGTTAATGGACACGGGAAATTTCCGCGAAGACCTGTACGCGCGGCTGGAAATGATGGCACCGCGCACCGTGTTTGTGCAGGCAAAGACCTATCCCGGCGGGGGCGAATGGTATACGCTCGATATTGACTACGACCGCGTCGCGCGGATTCTTCGGGACGCCGGGTACCGCGGGTACGTTTCGCTGGAGATGGAAGGCAGGGAGTCTCCGGAAACGGCGGTTCCCGCAAGTCTGGACATGTTGCGAAAGGCGTTCGCTCTCACCCCCCAGCCCCCTCTCTCATCGGAATGAAAGAGGGGGAGCAGAGGAAACTAAGTTTCCTTGAGCCAGAGGGCGGAATGCCATCACGTTTAACGAACCGCCCGACAAACGGAACCGCCAACCTCGTCCGTACTCCCCCTCTTTCATTCCGATGAGAGAGGGGGCTGGGGGGTGAGAGCGACAGGGGGTAGTGCGCGAGATACCAGAAGTTTCGCGAATTCGACGTTCAACCGGTGGCTTGGTTTAACAGCGACTATTTCCAGGTTCGGCAGCGGCAGACCGGCGAGCGCGAGGTCGCCCATCAGGTCGAGCAGTTTGTGTACTGCCAATTCGTTCGGGAAGCGAAGCGGTTTCGAGTAGCGATCCGGATAAACCACCACTGCGTTCTCCTCCGACCCGCCGAGCGCGAGACCGGCTTTACGCAGGGCTTCGACTTCCTCGATGAAACCGAACGTACGCGCGGGGGCGACGGCTATCGAATAGTCGTGCCAGTTATCGACGCAATCGCTGAATGTGGCAGTTTGTGTCCCGACCATCGGGTGATCGAATTGGACAGTAACACGAATCGACAGGCATTTTGCGGCTCGTGCTTCGATGTAGGAGCCGTTTTTGCCGTCAACCCGCAAGGTGGAAGTGGGGGCGAACCCTGTCTGCGACGCATCGCTAACCCCATTCGATACATCGTCAGCGTCCATCAGAGCGTCCACCCACAAATCGGCTGAGCCGTCCCCGATTGGCAACTCCGCGCCGTCCACATCAACGTAGGCATCCCCGACACCGATGGATGCGATTGCCGACATCAAGTGCTCTACAGTTGAAATCGTTACGCCGTCCTTGCCCAGCACGGTACAGCGCGATGTGTCCACGACGTAATCCACATGAGCGGGAATCTCGACACCGCACGAACGAAAAACAATGCCCGCGCCGAATGGCGCGGGCGATAGAGTGACGCGGGCGTGAGTGCCGGTGTGGATACCGATACCCTCCACGGAAACCGAACGGGCGAGCGTCAGTCGGGTCATCTACGCGCCTTTCGCGGCTAACTTCGCTTCCAGTTCCGCGACGCGCTTTTCCATTTCGCGGAATGCCTTGATCAAGTCGGGCAACTGGTTCGCCGCCGCGCTTGTTTTCAGACTTTCCTTGTGGGGACGCGCGGGGTATCCGGACACATGTGTTTTCGCCGGAACGTCGCCGAACACACCGGACTGCGCCCCAACAACCGCGTAGTCGCCGATCTTGATCTGCTCCTTGACGCCGGCCTGACCCGCCAGAATCACGTTCTTGCCGGTCTCGACGCCGCCCGCGAGCCCGACCTGCGCGACGATCAAACAATCTTCGCCGATCTCGCAGTTATGCCCGATATGGACCAGGTTATCGATCTTGGTACCGCGTCCGATGCGTGTCGTACCGGTACGCGCTCGGTCGATAGTCACGTTCGCGCCGATTTCCACGTCATCGCCGACCGCGACGTTTCCGATTTGCGGGACTTTTCGGTGCTTGCCGCCCGATGTCAGATAGCCGTAGCCGTCCGCGCCGAGTACACAGCCGCTGTGCAAAATGTTGTGCATGCCGATCACTGTCCCGCGCAACAGCGAAGCGTTCGGGTAGACCGTGGTGTTGTCGCCGATTTCTACGTCGTCGCCCAGAAAAACGAGCGGATGGATTGTAACGTTCTCACCCAGGCGCACATTCTCTCCGAACACGCAGTTCGCGCCTATCGAAACATTCTTGCCGTGGCGGAAGTCGGATCCGACTACCGCCGTGGGATGGATCTCGCGAGTCTGGTACCGCTCCGGCGCGAAGAGATCGAGCAATTGCGCGAACGCCAGTCGCGGATTGGCGACCTGAATCAACGTCTTGGAAGAAAGCCCGCCGTTCGCGAGGGCTTCGTCGAAATTGGCTTCCGGGGCGAGGATGGCGGACGCTTGCGACTGCGCGGCGTTGGCGAGAAAGCGGACGCTCTCGGCGAACGTAATGTCGCCGCTCTGCGCGTCCTCAATCGCCGCGATACCGCGAATCACGGTAGACGGGTCGCCGAAAACGCGCCCCTGTACCAGATCCGCGAGTTCGCTGACCGTGCGCACTTTATTTGAAAGGTTATCCTGATTGACCATCGGAGTATTCTGTCTGCTTCCCGGAGGCACTTTATGCCCGTTGACCGCACCGCGAGTAGTACCAGTAATCCGGTATCACCGTTCCCGATATTCGCGAAAGATGTCGCTCACCGTGGTGCTGTTTGGTATGACAGCGGAATCGCGTCAACGTTACCGAAAATCCAGCCCTTAAAATCACCGGTTCGGTCGGGTAGGTTAGAAGAATATTCGAAGACCGGCTCTACGTTGCGGCTGAGTCCGGCATCACGGACTGCGGCGAGCACATCGAGCCGGATGGCGTTCTGGATCGCGGCGCGCTCGGTAGCGAGGCGACCCGATAGCGCGTCTGTGGCCGGAACAGGGGAGCGGACCGGCGAAACCGGGGGAAGCGAGGGCGTGTCCCGATTCGCTATCTGCCGGACAGCCACGCGGGTGTATTGCTCGGTGCGTTGGATGTTCTGAAGCAGGGCGAGCAGTTCGCGGCGGATGCGTGCCAGTTCCGTCCGGCTCGGGTCACGGTCCGGAATCAGAGCGAGTTGTTCCTCCACCCAGATGGCACTGTCGGAACGGATGGTCGCGATGGCGTCGGCGATCACTGCATTGTTAAAGAGCGTATCGCGTTCGTTCGTGGCGCGAATCTGAGCCAGTTTCGCCTCCAGATCACGCAACAATTTCGTCAGGCGGGCTTCGTCACTGGTATAGAACGGTTCCTCCGTGGCGGGCGGGGGGGTCTTCTCCCGCTCGCGTAGCGTCGCGATCTGCTCTTCCAGTCGTTCCTCGCTGGGAAGATTCGTCCCGGGGTCACGCGCTACGGAGATGATGTTGTTGTTGCTCAGATTGAGCCGGGCGGCGTTTCGCTTAATACGTAGCGCACTCGATTCCGTCGAACGTCCGGCGATGGCGAGCCGCGTCTCGTTCTCGATCTCTGCGCGCGCCTGCGCCTCGCGCTCCGCGCTCCGTGCCCGCGCGATTCCTTCGAGCACGGCGCGTTTCTCCTCCGCGATCCGCTCGCTCGTATTGCGCAAGGATGTAATGTAGCGCGCGAGCGTCACTTCGGCGTTCCGCCGTAGGGCGGCGCGGGCGGCTATGGTGCGGCGTCCGTCGCTCAAATTTCCGACATTCCCCGCAAGGACGGGGGAGAACACGGAGTCTTCAATGCGGATCGTGCCCGGTATAGTCGCTGTCCGATTTAGCCGTCGCTCGGCTGCGTCCAGTTCCCGCAGGGACGGGGTCATCGGGTGCGCGTCCATCAGAGCTTGCAACCGGACATAGGCGCGGCCTGGTTTGGGAAGAGGCTTCGCGGCGCGCGGTGCCGCACACCCGACGGAAAGTGCAGCGGCGGCGCAAAAGTACGCCGCCGCGCCGGCTACGCGGAGAATCATGATTCCGCCCGCACTATTTGTTGACTTCTTTAACCACATCATCGGTTATATCGACCGTCGCGTAGATCGCTATATCGCCCGTGAAAACCACCGATAGCCCTTTCGCCTTTGCGACTTTCGCTACCGCGACACGCACCACCCCGAGTGCCTTCTGCTCCGCGTCGCGCGCCTTCTCCTGAAGTTTCGCGCTGAGGGCACGGTTCAACTGTTGTAGCGAGGCTCCGCCCTTCTCGAACGTGTCGTTCAGCAGCGTAAACCGTGCTGTCTGGGCGTCGTCCGGCTTGGGTGTGTTTTGCAGGGTGGTCATTTCACGCTTTTGTTGATCACCCTTTTCCTCTAACTGGCTGATCTTCTTCTGTTCGATCTCGGTCGGCTTGGCTTTTTCGTACAGTCCCGCGAGTTCCGTGATTTCGGCGTCGGAGAGGAAGCGGGCAGAACCCTGCGCGAGCCGCTGGAGGATCGCCGTGTAGGAACGTTCGGTGGCTTGCAGTTCGCCCGCCACCACTGTGCGGGACTTCGAGTCGTTCAAAACCTTGTTGACATCCACCACGCCGAACTGCGCGGTGTCGGCAACAACGGCGGCACTCGCCGACTGGGCGGGGAGAAATATGCCCGTGAGCAAGCCAGCCGTGATCGCGGCGGCGGGGAACAGAAATGTGAGACGGGAAAATACTTTAACCAAAAACATAACTCCTTGAAGGCGGATTTAGAACGCCTGACCAATCGAAAAGTGGGTGCGGTTCGTTTCGCCGATTCCGTAGTCCAGCCGCACCGGACCGACGGGGGTTTTCACGCGTACGCCGAAACCAAACCCGACGCGGGGTGCGAAACTGCCGTGTTGCTCGAAACCGGCGATGTTCTCGCGGTTGAAACCGTTCGCGCCCCACGCGTCCCCGACGTCTACGAAAAACACGCCGTTCAACGTTCCTGATTTGCGGTCGAGCGGGAAGCGAACCTCGCTCGACAGCAGGAACGAGTTGTTACCCCAGAACCGGTCGTCGTTGTAGCCGCGCAGGTTGTCCGCACCGCCCATGAAATATTGTTCGGCAAAGCCGATATTTCCCGTAGATGTACCCAACAGGAGGCGCGATGCGAACACGGATTTCGGTTTTTTCAGGTCGGTCAGGTCGCGCTTCTTGCCGTCGAGCGGGTAATAGAAACGCAGATCGATGTTGCTCTTGGTGAACGCGCCGCTTTGATTCCGTGTTTCCACGATGGCGCGCGGTACGTTCGGCGTGGTCGCGTCGTCCACGTAGAGCGGATTCGAGCGCGGGTCCTGGTAGTCGTATTTCCCCGCGCCAAACTCCAGGGCGGGAGAAATATACAGCCCGCTCGCGGGGTCCTGCTCGTTGTCGCGGGTGTTGTTGACGCCGCGAAGCGTCACCGACGACACGTTGCCGCGCGACACCAGCGAACCGCGAATGTTGTCGATCTCGCTCGCGTTCAGTTGGTCGTAGTTGGCTTGCAGGTTGTTCGCTCGCACATTCTCGGCGCGGAACGATACGAAGGCTCGGCTGAAATCGGACAACGGCCGCGCTACAGTGACCGAACCACCCTGCCGCTCCTCGTAATATTGTTCGTCGTTCGTACCCGAAGTCAGGTTGCTCGAAAGGGCACGGTTGAACCGGAACGCGAAGCGGTTATACAGGTTCGCCGATAGAGACGTGTTACGCCGGTCGATCCACGGCTCGGTAAAGCCGATGTCGAACTGGTTGCGTGACGAGATACCGCCCACCGTCCATGACAGGTTCAGCGTCTGCCCGCGTCCCTGGAAGTTGTTCTCGTTGAGAGACAGAGTCCCGGTGAGCCGTTGCCGGACCGAGTAGCCGACCGACACGCCGACCTGTCCGGTGCGCTGTTCCTGAACGGGGACCACGAGGCGGACCTGTCCCAGATCGCTACCGTCCTCGCCGCGCCAGCCCTCGACGTTCGCGAACAGCCCGAGGTTGTAGATGCGTTGCAGGTCGCGTTGGATCGTATTTCGGTTGAACGGTTGCCCGACTTTGGTACGCATTTCGCGTGTGACGACGCTGGGGCGTGTTTTTTTGATCCCCTCGATTTCGATAGATTCTACGACGGTTTCCAGGATCGGGATCGTCAGTGTGCCGGTTTTCGGGTCGATCCCGACCTCGTTGGTCACGAGGGCGGCGAACCCGCGCTGCTGGTACTCCTGCTGGATGCGCAAAAGGTCTTGATCGAGTGTGACTGCGTTTAAGACGGTGTCGGGGGTGGTTTGCAGTTTCGGCAACAAATCCTTCGTTTTAATGGACTTGTTGCCGGTCAGGACGACCAGTTTGACGATGGGGTTTTCCACGACCTCGAAAATCACACGAAGGCGACCGTCGGCGGCGATTTCCGTGCGTCCGAATACCGAGGCGTACAAGCCGATCTCCCGGATTCGTTGGCGCGCTTCGGTGAACGCGGTGGAAGTGAACGGGCTACCATCCTTGATACCTGCGCCGGATGCGGCGGCGCGAGCCACCTGGGGTGCTGTGCGGACGGTGCCGCGAATCTCGACTTCAGCGACGGTCTGACCTTCCTGTGCGTTCGCGCTTGCGGCGCAGAAAAAAGCAGGCAGAACGAGGGCGATAACGGCAGACGTGCCGAAACGAAAACGGTCGAACATCAGTGGTGCTAAATCTCCGGGACGAATGAAAGGCGGGGGAATTTCCGCGCCCTGCCGCACACGTATATTTTGCTTGCGGCAGGTGTTATGACTACAGACCGCGGTAATAGGGTTCGAGTTTTTGTCGGACCATATTGCGCGCGCGGTGCAGGCGCGTTTTGACCGCCGGTACGGTAAGTTCGGTCACGCGGGCGATCTCGTCGTACGAAAGGTCGTCCACTTCGGCGAGTACGAACACGACTTTATAGTCCGGTTTCAGGGATTCCACGGCGCGGTGGAGTCGCGCGGCGAACTCTTTGTCCATGAGTGCCTGTTCGGGAACGTTTCGCCAGTCGGCGACCTCGCGCCCCAGTTCGCCGGAATCGGTCTCGATGCCGTCGTCCAGGCTTACCGGTTCGCGCTCGCGCTGTCGGTCGCGCTGTTTGAAGCGGTTCTTGCAGTTGTTGACGGCGATCTGGTGCAACCAGGTCGAAACGCGGGCGTCGCCCCGGAAGCGATCCCAGGCACGGTAGGCGTTCACGAATGTTTCCACCGTCAGGTCTTCCGCGTCGTCATGGTCGCCGATGATGCGCAGAATAAGGTTGTATATCTTCGGCTGATACTTTTTGTGTATCTGCTCGAAGGTCAGTTTACGGTCGTCGTCTATCGCGGTCGGCGCGGATCGCTCCCGCGTCGTGGGAGACGGCATCGCCGCTACGGACGGCTCATCCACGCTTGTTTGTCCTCCCGGGGTCGGCGGAACTTCGCGATTCTGCTTGGGTGGGGGGGGCGAACCGGCGGCAGGTCGTGTGGGCGGGGCAAGAGCAGACGGTTTCATGAACGACAGGACGCGCCCGGGGCGCGGTGCGGCGACCGCCGCACAAAGCGAACCCCAGATGCTGGTGAAGGGAGAATCCTCCCGCGTGATTATCGCTGTCGCTGCCCCCATTGTTGGTTTGCTCGCGCTTCTTTCTCGCCGCGCGGATTCCGATAGCCGTTTTTCGCATGTGAAACGGGCGGAAATCCTTCCGGCGTATCCCTTCGGTAGACGCATTCCGACCGGGGAAGTTTCAGTTTCCCCGCTAAAGTTTAACCCATCTTTCGCGGTTTGTCCAATAATCATGGAAATAGCTGGTAGAGATACGTGAGATCGGCGGCGGATGTGACAGAAGTGTGGGATTTTTAGGTATCATAAGCCCGGCTTGGATATTCGCACCTTCACCGACTTCGACACATTCGCCGCCGCGCACCAATCCGACGTGCGGCGTCTCGTTGCTTCCTCACCCCGGGCGACCGTGTTCCAGACGTGGGAATGGAACGCGGCGTGGTGGCGACACCGGGGCGGGCGCGGACGACGGTTCCTCGCGCTCTGTTTCGCCGAGGGAGCGCAGATGGTCGGCTTTGCCCTGATGTGGCGCGACCCGCTGACCAATGAGTTGCGCCCACTCGGCGACGGCGACGCGGATTACCTCGACGCCGTCGCGCACCCGGACCACGAACGCGCGGTGGCTCACGCCCTGCTCCAGTGGCTATCGGGCGGCGATGGGCGTCACTACCGTTTTGGCGTACGTCAGGCGCGACCAGGCGGGCTACTCTCGTCACACCTCGTGCCCGCACAAGCGGGCATGCCGGACGCCGCTGTCGCTTCCGTGGGCGGGGAGGCGTGTCCCGTCGCACGCCTGCCGCTGACTTGGGACGAATACACGCGTAGCCTCGGCAAGAAACGGCGCGCGAACATCGGCTATTACGAGCGGAACCTGCATAAGCATTTCGGACAGGTCGTGTACGCCCTTGCGGACGTCGACACCATCGCCGAAGACACCGAGGCGTTCTTCGCGCTCCACCAGCGGCGGTGGAACGCGCGCTGGTTACCGGGGGCGTTCGCGAACGCGTCCGCGCGGCGGTTTCATTATGACATGGCGCAATCGCTCCTCGCGGGCGGGTTTCTGCGCCTGCACACGCTTACCCTTGACGGGCGCACCGAAGCCGCGCTTTACTGCTTCCACAAGGGCGATACGACGTACTATTACCTCGGCGGTTTCGAGCCGGAACTCGCCCGCTTTTCGGTCGGTTCCGTGTTGACGGCGCGGGCGATCCGTCACGCCATCGAAGTGGACGGGGCGACCACGTTCGATTTCCTGCGCGGAAACGAATCGTATAAATATGCATGGGGAGCGACCGACGTTTACAATACCCATCTGCTCGCGGGGCGGCGGGGACTCGGCGTTCCACTGGCTTCGATAACAGCGCGGGCAACTTTAGCCGTGGAACTGGGTCTCAAACAGGGGATGCACGCGCGATTCGGCGGCGCGGGCGACAAAAAGAAGGACTCCTGAATCATGGGGAAGGCATTGGGGGCGGTCGCACGCTTCGTGCTTGCATTGTTTATCATCTTGCTCGTCGGGTACAACACCTACGAGATAGGGCGACTTCGCGCCGAGGTAGCGGAACTGCGCGGCGGAGCGAAATCCGGCGATGTCAATGTCGCGCGGGCGACTGGCTCCGGGATGTTCGAGCAACTCGCGGAGGCGCGGTCACACGCGGAGCGGGCTTCGACGTTACTGAAACAGAAGAAACTGTCCGAGGCGACGAAAGAGTTGCAGGCGGCATCCGATGCGGCGGCGCGGGCGAGCGGGAACGCGCAGGCGGGCACCCGGAACGCGGTCGCCGACGTGCAGGATTCGCTAACGAAACTGTCCCGCGAGACTGCGGCACTCTGGAAGCAAGCCGAGGGCATGACGAAAACAGCCAAAGAAAGCGGTGGCAAACAGCCGCCGTCCATAGACGAGAAAAAAAATGAAAAACAGTCAAACCAGGAATAGTTGGATCACGAAAAATACGGCACGGGTCGGTGCCTCGTTCGCTACATTGTCGCTGTTAGGCGGCTCGTTCGTCGCCTCCACAGGTTGCAAAAGCCCGAACCTCGGGAGCGTCTTTTCGATGTCGAAGTCGCAGGAAGTGCAACTCGGTCAGGAGGCGTCGCAACAGGTCGAACGCGAAAACAAGATCGTCACCTCGGGCCCGAAGTACGAACAGTTGCAACGCGTCGCGGCGCGCATCCTCCCACTCGCCCGGAAAGACTATGACGTTCCGTTCTCGGTGAAACTGATCGACAACAAGGAAATCAACGCGTTCGCACTTCCCGGCGGTCCGATCTATTTCTACTCGGGCTTGCTCGACCTCGCGTCCTCGGACGACGAAGTAGCATCGGTACTCGGGCATGAGGCGACACACGTCGTCAAGCGTCACTCCGTGAAACAGATGTCCGACGCGCAGGCGAAGGGTTTCCTCGCGCAACTCGCCCTCGGCAAGTCGAGTGATCTGGCACAGGCGGCAGCGGGAATCGTGCTCCAACTGGATCGCCTGAAATTCTCGCGAGGCGACGAGTCTCAGTCCGACGAAGTCGGGTTCAAGTATATGACTCAAGCCGGATACAACCCGGATGCGATGGCATCTTTCTTCCGTAAAATGGGCGCGAAAACTGGTAAGGGCGGCACCGAATGGTTGCAGTCGCACCCGATCACCGCGAATCGGGTCAAGGCAGCGGAGAAGCGCGCCAACGAATATCAGCAGGGACAGAGCGGTACGAACGCGGTAAAATAGCCGCAATGTCGAATACAGGAGCCATAGCGCGGGCGTGAGCGAGTCGCAGTCATCCGAACGGATGTCCGTTTGCGCCGTGGTCCCGGCGTACAACGAAGCCGGGCGTGTCGGTGTAGTCCTCGACACGCTCGCGTCCTCGCCGGAAATCGACGCCGTTCTCGTGGTGGACGACGGCTCGACGGATGATACGTTCGCCGTCGCATCGTCGCACGGTGCCGCGCAGGGCAAACAGGCAAAGGTCAGCGTACTGCGTCAGCAACCCAATCGGGGAAAAGGTGCGGCGATGGTGCTCGGGGCGAACCACGCGCACGATTTCGACGTGTTGCTTTTCTTCGACGCCGATCTGGTCGGACTTTCTCCCGCGCACGTTACGGACATCCTCGCGCCGGTAACGTCGGGGAAAGTAGTGATGGCACTCGGCGTATTTCGCGGTGGGCGCGGGGCAACTACGCTCGCACAGAAGATCGCCCCCAATATTTCCGGTCAGCGCGCCATCAAGCGCGATGTATTTCTTTCCGTCCCCGCCCTCGACACGTCCGGCTACGGCGTCGAACTCGCGATCACGAATCACATTCTTTCCAGCGGCTTGCCGATGACACAGGTGATTCTCAACGACGTGACGCACCCGATGAAGGAAGAAAAATTAGGGTTTCTGCCAGGCTTCTTCTCGCGGCTGAAAATGTACTACCAGATGTTGCCGCATATTTTTCGTCGGTTCACCCAGAGACGACGGTGATTGCCGTTCAACGTCCCCCATGTTCGCGCAAAAACGTCACTACGTTGGCTCGGGAGGTCCATCGGCATCCGGGTAGTAGATCTGGGAAGCAATCGCTGTATTCCCCCAACCAGAATCGTTTGGAGCGTTCGGGTCCGCCCCCAACTCCAGAAGTACGCGTGCCGCCTCCAACTGTCCCCCACGAACCGCGTTGCCAAGTGGGGTGAAATGTTCCTCCCAACCGACGCGGCTCGGGTTTGCGCCTGCGGCTACGAGTAGCCGTATCTCCCCGCATTGTCCGTCGTAGGCAGCCGCACAGAGACTATCGCGCCCGAAGTCAGAACGTGCGAACAAGTTGTAAAGAAAGGCGACGAATAATCCGGCGCGAAAAAGCGCGCAGAATACCCGGAAATAATCAGTGGCCGAGCAATTTCGCATATAATCTGACCTGTCGCTACGGTCAAGAGAACCGACTGCACTCTCCGCAACTTTTTGTAACTATTCAGGCATGATCTAGGGAAGGCAAAACGGGGTTTCCTGCAAAGACGGAGCGCAAGCAATCCAGCAACGCCATCC
>JAYULM010000558.1:0-23279 GCA_043763605.1 Armatimonadota bacterium
AGAAATGGCTACGCCCTTTGCGCGAGAAGCCCACTCAAAAAAACAAACACGCTTCTTGTCAGGAAGCCCGAAAAACTCTATTTTGCATCAAGTCTTTAGTGACGCGGGCAAAAAATTTGTCTCCCGAAACCTCGCTTCCTTCCTCCAAATTGTTGTCAATATAGGAGTGATTCGCGCCCGTGCCGAAAAGGAGGTGCATCGCGAGTCCGCCAGAAATCACAAGCGAATTCTGGTATTCGCTAAGCATGTCTGCAAGTTCCAGTAAAACAGCATTGATAGCGCGAGTGAAATCGGAAGCATTACCGGCTTCTTTGTACGAATCAGTCATCATTTGTAATCTCCTTCTGCCAACGTGGGTGTAGGTATTGTTCCATGAGGTATTGTGCGCCTTCCCGTGCTCGTCCACCTAGACGCTGAAGGTCGAGGTATGTTTGAACAGGTGAGACAACTGGCACCTTGCTTGCCATTATACGTGCTTCGCGGGCACTTTGCCGTAAATCTAAAGGCAGGTAAAAGATGCCAGGGTCGCGTGGAATTGTAAGAGTAACATTGATACCGCTTGTCACACTATCCAGGTCCATCGCCTCTTCAAGCGTACTCAAGTCGATCACATCATCAGGGATGACATAAGCCGAAAATATAGGAGAGCGGGTATAGGGGGCATAAAAATCAGCAGCCTGCTGACCGGAAAGCGCGAAGCGGTCGGTCACAAGGGAGGGTAACTTTCGTGTTAGCATCCGTTGCAGTTCCAGCGGACTGTCGATGGCATGGAAGGTATACTCTTTTCCACTGTGGTAGTTTCGAGAGCGCACATATCCTGCCCACTCCTGAAGCACTTCCTCTGGTTGCGTTAATCGGAACCCCCCGACTTTACGGTGTGGTGATTGTTCTGTTATTACGCCCATCTCATCTAAAATTTCTTTGACACGTGCCGCTTGACCTACACTAACGTTGGCCTCAGTCGCAAGCGGTTGGATATGCCATACCCGTTGCGCTACCCCAACTTCGTTTAGCAAAACACGCAGGACGTTTTCAGTCTTCGGTGAAGAAAGCGGCGGAACTGAGTGGTCCTTCTTGACTGTTGGGGATTTATTACCCATCCGCTCGATGTACACGCGATTACCGAGAGTAATCCAGCAGTTTCCCGCAACATCCGCGCAACATAACTTGATACTCCGACACTTTTCGAGTACGTCAGTGCTCAAGTGTGGCACGAACAGCATAGGCGTAGCATCAGGCAGACCTTGTGTATATGTTGTTATCGAACGAAGTATCCTTTCGTTCACCTGCCCGGTAACTTCCACATAAAGATGCCAGTACGCTGTCGGTATCTCTGATGAATTGCTCTCTCTTTCGTTCGCGACCGCGACTGTAATCTCTATATCAGGGCGGTAGTGCCGGTGCTGAACAGTGCCGACTTCTGGATACGAAATTGGTCGTATTGGTAACTCAACATCTACCTGCTGAATCTTGAGTCCCGGAACCTGAGCGAATAAATTCGTCAGAACCTCTGACGCACGGCGTTCTAAATCGGAATTGGAAGCGGTTTTTGTTTTCATTGAATTTGTTATTTTCATTATACAGTGAAAATAACAAATTTAATGAAAACAAAATAATGCATTGGGAATAATATCCGCTTGTAGCATAACATCAACCATGTCTCAACAGCCTCCCTACTTCCCGATTTGTTCCGCGCCGAATATTTTGCTACATAGCAAGGACCATGCGCGAGACTGAGTTGTTGCATTAGTAAGATAAATACTCAGAGTGCCGAAACCCTTCGTTTTTTGGAGTTGTCTCGAAAAGTTGAGTTGAACAAAGATTATGGAAGCATTCTTATGACCCTGAAAAAGAAAGCCCCGGTGCGCGATTCGCGCACCGGGGCTTCCCTGTTCTCCGTCTGTCCGACTCCCCTACAGTGCCGGAGTCTCGCTCGGCGTTTCTTCCGCGCCCATCAGTGCGGACGATGCCTGCTTGTACGTGTCCAGTGCCGACAGTTCCTCTTGCAGATCCAGCGTGACCCCGGCGCGGCGGCGACGCGCTTCCCGAACCTGTCGCGCGAAAGTGCCTTGCAGAAGTTGAAGCACGTCGAAAAAGGCGGGCACTACGGCGGCGGGTTCCAACCCACGGTCCTGGTAGTACACCGACTGACCGTCCGTCTGGACGACGCGGCGAAGGAAGGGCTGGTCTACGCGATGCGGTTCCTGAGCCTGAACCACGCCGACGCCGCCCGATGGCTCCTAACCAACGCGCAGATTCCGGAATCGCCGAACCAATCCCCGGTCAAAAAGTTGTAACCCCTTTGCCACATATAAAAACGTCCGTCATTGAAGGAGCATTACGACGTGCCTTCTTCCTTGACGGAAGGACGGGCGGGTGGCATACTGAAATCGACGCGATTATCACGAGGTATTACCATGAGCCTGACCCTTGAACTCAGCCCCACGCAAGAAAGCGAACTGCAATCCGCCGCTTACCGCGAAGGGATACCCGTGCCGGATTACGCCCACCGCTTATTCGTCACCGCCTTGCGACAACAGACAGTGGCGCAGTCCATCCCACGCGCGAAAGAGAAACCTGCCACGTCTTTCGACTGGGAAGATGACCTTAAATGGGCACAACAGCAAGCGCGGGAAGCACTTGCCGCCTCCGGCAAAACGGACGACGACATTGTCGTGGATACCGAGTCGGAAGTGAATGCTTACCGTGCCGAGGTTCATGCCAGAACGCAAGCCGGGCGAGCACCGGTTTGACCCCGTCCTTACCCCTCTCCATCGTTGTGTATGACACCGGAATCATTTTACAAGCGGCTCTGAACCCAGACGGTCCGGCAGAGCGCGCTCTGGCGCGAATGCAAGCCCAGACCGTTCATGCCATTATGAGCAACCGCTTGCGGAGTGAGTACGAAGACGTTCTCAAACGGGACACATTGCGGGCGAAGTATCCGATCCTGCAAAACTCCCGTTTCGTGGATATACAATTGCGGCGGGTGGACAGCCTGATGGAACGCACGGATAACCCGCCGGAGCGCATCACCTATGAGCGTGATCCCAAAGATGCCCCGTTGATCAATCTGGTTATCCACGTGCGAGCCGATTTTATGGTGGCACGGGACAAACACCTGTTAGTGCTAACCGATGATCCCGTGTTTCGTCATGCTTCGCCGCAGACGCAGGTGATGGACCCGGTAGAATTCGTGCGCGAGATGGAGCGGCCGCGCGAGTTGGAACAAGCCCGCGCGGTTGAGTAAGAGGGGAGTACCCGGCAGGTGAAGAGACCACATCAGGAATTGGGATATTTGTCCTCAGCGCAATACCCACAGAAACAAGCCTTAACAATGGTTTGAAAAACAGGGGGCATTGCAGGCAAGCAGATTCTAAGCAAAAAATGTTTGCCAAATCGCGACGCTTTTTGCATCGTCATTACGTCTACCCTACAAAAGCAAATGAATATAGAGGATATAACAACATGTGGATAGCAGCATCAAGAGGAATTCGTGGTGGTGGTCGTCCCATCAATCTGGACTGTGTGTCTATGATTGTGGATGCGAAAGTTGACGAAGATCATTGGGGTTTATTCGTCCATTTTCCGGCGAAAGATATAGAGCCAGCTCTGCTTGAAATGTTTCTCTACAACAAAGAAACTCATGATTATGCTCGACGCCAAGCCGAAGTAGATTTTAGAATTAACCGCATCATGACAGCGATCACAAACGGGACGACGTTTTTGGATTTAGACACTGTAGAGTAGGCACTTGCTATGTACATAACCATGAGCCTAAAATGGATGTCATAACGGGGAGTTATGTCCCCCACTTAAGTACGTGCTACTTATTAGATACTCCGACGAATAACGGGAACCTACTGCCCGTAGTGGGTTAAGCGACCATCAGTCTACTACAGGTATGGGGTAAATGTTATTCGTCGGAGTATCTATTAACTCACCTTACGCAGTCCCTCCGAGAACTTGCCCTGGACACGACGGTGATTTGAGGGTCAATCACAAACATACTGCGTAAGGTGAGTTTATAATTGCGTTGACGGCGACCGAGGGGCGGCGACAGGAAGTTATAGCGATGGCGCGGCGGGCGCGGCAGAACAGGAAGAAGCCGCCGAGGACGGTCGAGGAATATCTGGACGATCTACGCCGCAATCGCCTCACGCAGACGGCGGATCTGTTCGCCGCCTATGCCGACGCGTTGTAACATGCGGTGCCTTGACCGGCACATCCGTGCCGCAGTGGGGACAGGTGAAGTATTCGGACATAGTGTGTGCTACTCTTTCTGCGTGGAAGCGGGGGCAGTATACATGGGCATAGCCAATTTCCACAGAGCCAAATTGCATCAAAACTCATCCTCACGTCAGTATTGTGAAACGTTGATTTTGAGACGAGTTCCGATACCATTTCCATACCTCATTCACTTGCCCAGCCATGAAAACAAATCAGTCTTAAAAACGACCGTTTTTGGTACGGCTATGGTGAAAGCTCGTTGTAAAGCGGCGGGGTTAAGCCCGCGCTCTGGCAATCACAGTTTCCGGATAATGGTGCTGACCAATCTTTTAGAGAATGGCGGGACGCTAGAGGAAGCGCAGCGGTTCGCTGGACATGCGGACGCAAGGACAACGGACCTTTATGACCGCCGCAGCCGCGCGGTAATACACGTCACGGTCGAGCGCATCAACTATGCTACGCCAGCAGGACCACAGCCCGCATCATTATAAAAAATAATTTTATAGAGGGGAATTATGAGACATCAGGATTTTCTACAGTATTTTTAGGTACAATCTTACATCTTAGGAAGTACTCAAGGAACCTATAGAATGTCGAGATGTGATGCTGCATTAATACCCGCTGTAACGCTCAGTACTTTGTCAATGGAAGAGCAGAAAAAATTCTTATGGCAGATCGATGAAGAGACATACAACTTCCTTAAAACAGGGGCTGGAGGCAGTTTTTCGTATTTTGGTATTGGTGGAGATGCAGATTATGCCACATTCTCCGAAGGGCGTCGACGTTATACAGGTCTTAATGACAGAGAAAGTCAGATCAAATTAAACCAGTTTAATTATCGTTCTGAACTTAAACCCGCGCAATTAAAAGTGTTTCTTGAATGTGTTGAAGCAGAACTGGATGCGGAAGGAAGCGGCATAAAATGCATTATAGCGAGTGCCGATGATGAGTTCGTTACGGTGGTATTTCGCTGGGTTCCGCCAGCAGGTGGTTCAGAGGCAAACGTAACGTACTCCTCATTGAGAGGAGGAGTACCGTATCCAGCCGATGTCACTGTTCCTGATGGTCATGCTATACAGCCTGGGTTCGTTTTGGATGTCAACGCATCCATACCCCGAACTTACAGAAGGGTCAAAAACACAACATTCGGAGTAGTTATGGGAGTGGGGCCAGGGTTCTCTGGCACTGCTGTTGTGGAGTATCAACCTGAAAAGAAAGAACAGATCCAAAAGATTTGTCACATCTACCGTTTACCAGGTGAGCCTACATACGATGAAGATGTGACAAATAAGGATATTTCGACTTGTAGGCAAAAGACAGCTGAATATACCCAAACAGATGGTCGAAATTATTCTTTCAAGATTAGATTGTTGGATGAAAAAGGACGTTTGTTAGTAGAGGGCAAGCAAAATACTGACGACCAGTGGCCTGAACTGCCTTAGGCAAGTTACTGTCCATGGACGAGGGCACCCGAGCGATTGAAACGCGATATGTCAGGGCGATTTGGTAACGTTGCCTGCGCCGCCGCCAGCAAGGCGCAGACCGCCGCCGATTATCTTCACCAGTTGCAGGCATCACAGCCGCAACTAATGGCTGTACCTACCCTATATTTGAACGGTACCAAAAACGTTCGTTTTTGAGACTGGCTTCAAAGTAGAGAGGATTGCGTGACACCCTGAGGACGCTGGAGAGACCATACACAGTTCCAGAACTTAGCATGCGAAACGGCTTCTAAAAGAACACCCCGGTGCGCCAATCGCGCACCGGGGCTTCCCTAGTTTTCGTCTGTCCGTTGCCGTCAAAGTGCCGGGGTCTCGCTCGGCGTTTCTTCCGCGCCCATCAGCGCGGACGATGCCTGCTTGTACGTGTCGAGTGCCGACAGTTCCTCTTGCAGGTCCAGCGGAACCCGCTTGCGCTCCTGCGGTTCTACCTGTACCGGCGAACCGTCCGGTAGCACCACGTCCAGGGCGCGGTATTGGGCGAGACCGGTACCCGCCGGGATCAGTCGACCGATGATCACGTTCTCTTTCAAGCCGACCAGGAAGTCGCGCTTGCCGCGTACCGCCGCTTCCGTCAATACGCGGGTCGTCTTCTGGAACGATGCCGCCGACAGGAACGATTCCGTCGCCAGACTCGCCTCGGTGATGCCGAGCAGGACCGGGACCGAGGTCGCGATCTTGCCGACCGTTTCGCGGGACTCGATCTTGCGATTTTCGTCCTCGATAATGAACCGGTCGATCACCTGCCCCTGCAGGAAGTCGGTGTCGCCCGGATCGGCGATCTTGCGCTTCTTCAGCATCTGCCGAACGATGACTTCGACGTGTTTGTCGTTAATGTCCACGCCCTGTTGCTTATAGACCCGCTGGACTTCACGCACCAGGTACTCCTGAACACCACGGGCGTGTTGCAGATCGAGCACCTTCTGCGGCGACAGCGGACCGTCGGTCAAACGGTGTCCGGGTTCGACTTCATCCCCAACATGGACTTCCAATTCCCCGCGATACGGCACGACCTTGTCTTTCACGACCAGGATCGTTTCGTGTCCGGCGTCGCGGATCTTCTTCGCCAACCGCTCGGTGATGTCGCCGCCCGCCGGGACGATGATCTCGTCCTTGACCGGGTCGCGCAGATCCTCGGCGGAAGTCGCGTTGCGGATGTTCTTCGCATCTTCCCCGACCTTGACCCGCGTGTGGATATACACTTTGCGCAGACCCTCGGTCTTGATTTCCGCGACCCGCCCGCCGAACTCGGTGACAATCGCCTCGCCCTTCGGGTTCCGTGCCTCGAACAGTTCCACGACGCGCAACAGTCCGCCGACCTGCTCTTCCGCAACCTTCAACAGTTGCTGAACCTGCCGTTGCTTCTCGCGGTCGTTACCTTCTTCCTGATCGAGCGACAAACGACCGGCTTGTGAGTCCTGGTAGATAAACGCCAGGTTCGCCGAACGCTGACGCCGAACACCGGCAACACCGGTCAACTGGTTCGCCGAGGCGACCCCGCCGGTGTGGAAGGTACGCATCGTCAGTTGTGTTCCCGGCTCGCCGATGGATTGCGCCGCGATGATCCCCACCGCGACCCCGATCTCGACCGCTTTACCGGTCGCCAGGTCCTCGCCGTAACAGGTCGCGCAAACGCCCTGTCGCGATTCGCAGTACAGCACCGAGCGCAGTCCGACCCGCGTCACGCCCGCCGCTTCCACGGCTTTGGCGAGTTCCGGCGAGAACACGTCTTCCTTCTTCGCGATAATCTCGCCCGTCTCCGGGTGCAGAATATCTTCCAGGGAAGTGCGTCCGCGCAGTCGCTCGGAGAGCAGTTCGATCACGTCGCCACCCTCGCGGATGGTTTCGACATACACGCCGTTCGCCGTGCCGCAGTTGATCTCACGGATGATCACGTCCTGCGCCACGTCCACCAGGCGGCGGGTCAGATACCCGGCGTCCGCCGTGCGAAGCGCGGTGTCGGCGAGACCTTTTCGCGCACCGTGTGTCGTCACGAAGTATTCCAGCGTGGACAAGCCTTCGTGGAAGTTCGACTTCACCGGGAGCGAGTCGATGATGTTACCGAACGGGTCGGACATCAAGCCGCGCATACCGGAAAGTTGCGACACCTGTTTGATCGAGCCACGGGCACCGGACGTAGTAACAATCGAAATCGGGTTGAACTTGGAAATGTTCTTCACGATCTCGTCGCCGATCTGCGCGGTCGCGTCGGTCCACAGTTTCAGAACCTGCTGCTTGCGCTCACCCGGCGAGATCATCCCGCGTCGGTATTGCTTGTTGGCGTTGTCGACCTTCTCCTCGGTTTCCCGCAGGATCAGGGCGCGGCTTTCGGGCGATTGCATATCGGTCATCGCGAACGTGATGCCCGCCTTCGCCGCCCATTTGAAGCCCTGCGCCTTCATGTCGTCGAGGAATGTGATAACCGCCTCGGTCCCCGACGACGCGAAGACTTCCGCGATCAGACGCGTCAGTTGCTTCTTGCCAAACGCCTCGTTCTTGTAGCGGAGCACTTCCGGCACGATCTCGTTGAAGATGATACGTCCCGCCGTGATCGCCATCGGCTTCTCGCCCTCACGGGGGCGGATCGTCAGGTACTCATGCAGGTCCAGTTGTCCCGATTCATACGCGAGGATCGCGTCTTCCGCCGAGGCGAACCGGTGCTTCGTACCGATAGTGAACGGCTTGAACGCTTCCGGGTTCGCTTTCAGTTCAGCGATCACTTCCGGTCGGAGCGGTTGCCCCGGTTCGGCGACGATCTCGCCGGTATCGACGCGGATCACGCTGGTGACCACGACGCGACCGAGATCCTCATCACCCAGAATGCGCTTTTCGCCGGTATAGGAAACGATGCCTTCCGCCGTCACGGCGTCCGACTTGTCCATCGTCAGGTAGTAGTTGCCGAGAACGATGTCCTGTTGCGGCGACACGATAGGCGAACCGTCAGCGGGCGAGAACAGGTTGTGCGTCGCCAGCATCAGCACACGGGCTTCGGCTTGCGCCGTCGCCGACAGCGGAATATGTACCGCCATCGGGTCGCCGTCGAAGTCGGCGTTGAACGCCTTACACACGAGCGGGTGCAACTGGATCGCCTTGCCGTCCACGAGGCGCGGCTCGAACGCCTGGATGCCGAGGCGGTGCAGGGTCGGGGCGCGGTTCAGCAGAACCGGGTGCTCCTTGATGACCTCTTCCAGCGCGTCCCAGACTTCCGGGCGCATCTTGTCGATCATGCGCTTCGCGGTCTTGATGTTCGACGTGTACTGTCGCTCGACCAGCGTCTTCATCACGAACGGCTTGAACAACTCCAGTGCCATCTCTTTCGGCAGACCACACTCATGCAGTTTCAGGTGCGGACCGACGACGATAACCGAGCGACCGGAATAGTCCACACGCTTGCCGAGAAGGTTCTTACGGAAGCGACCTTCCTTGCCCTTGAGCATGTCGGACAGCGACTTGAGCGGGCGACCGTTCGAGCCAGTCACCGGACGCGTACGGCGTCCGTTGTCGATCAACGCGTCTACTGCTTCCTGAAGCAACCGCTTTTCATGGTTGACAATCGACTCCGGCGCGCGAATCTCCTGAATCTTCTTCAAGCGGTTGTTGCGGTTGATGATCCGGCGATACAGGTCGTTCAAGTCCGACGTAGCGAAACGCCCGCCGTCTAACTGCACCATCGGGCGCAGTTCGGGCGAAATAACCGGCACAGCGTCCAGAATCATCCATTCCGGGCGTGCCTTGGAGTCCACGAACGCGTTGACGACTTCGATACGCTTGATCGCGCGAAGTTTCTTCGGTCCCTGCGTCTCCTCGATCTCCTTGCGAAGTTGACGTTGTAGCGCGTCCAGGTCCACTTCTAAAAGCAGTTTCTTGATCGCCGCGCCACCCAGACCGGCGTCCACGATGTCGATCAGCGTTTCGTCGATACGCGCCACGACCACGTCGCGGAGCCGCTCGATCTTGCGCCAATCGTCCTCGCCTAATAGCATCCGCTTTTCCAGCGTCTTCATCAGGTCCAGCGAATCGCGCAGTTCTTTCGCGCGCTCGTCGGCGTCCTTCTCTTCCTGGCGCACCCGGTCGGAAAGCATCTTCTCGCGGTCGGCGACCTCTTCTGCGGTATACGGGACGCGCTCCGGCTCGACTTCTTCCTCGCCCTCCAGTGGGGCTTCCACGGCGACGACACGACCGAGCGCGGTTTCGCGGGCGAAGTCGTCGCGATACTCGCGGATCGCATCATCACGGTCGTCTGTTATCGCGGCAATTTCTTGTTCGATAGCGTCTCGGAATTTATCCATATTGCCGAGGATGCGTCCCTTATCGACCGACGTAACAATATACGACGCGAAATAAAGCACTTTTTCCAGCGGGCGCGGGGTCATATCCAGGATAAGAGCGAGCGGCGACGGCACCCCTTTGAGATACCAGATGTGCGAAACCGGCGACGCCAGTTCGATGTGCCCCATGCGCTCGCGGCGCACCTTGGAGCGGGTCACTTCGACGCCGCAACGGTCGCAGATGATGCCCTTGAACTTCACCTTTTTGTAGCGCCCGCAGTGGCATTCCCAGTCCTTTTGCGGACCGAAGATCTTCTCACAGAACAGCCCATCGCGCTCCGGCTTGAACGTCCGGTAGTTGATGGTTTCCGGCTTTTTTACTTCCCCATACGACCAGGTACGAATCTGGTCCGGCGAAGCGATAGCGATACGAATTTTGTCGAATGTACTTGCGTCAGCCATTTGGCTACTCCCTCTTTCGTCGTGTTGCTACGGTAAAACGGTTCCACCGCTCAACGTCAAAATTGTGTTCAGCAAACTTTTCAATTCAGGACAAGCGTTTGCCGATTTGGCTAAATCATAACTATTTTTTCTTAGGATTGCTTCTGCATCACGCGGCTTATCATAAGAGCGTGGGGCGTTTGGTGTCTCAAATAACTCCACAAGTCGATGAGCAGGCGGATTGCCATGATTGACTGATTCAGGGTGGTGACCTGGGGCATTGCGCTTAGTCTTTGCCATCTGTTTTATCGTGTCCCAAAATGGGAGCAACCATGCTTCGAAATCGTGTTGCGCAGCATGAGGGAAGAACTTTGGATTTTCACCTACCCACGCACTCATTTTGTTTTTTGCGTCGCTTGCATCTGTGAAATCATTCGTCCCAGTGTATACATCGGTCAATGCAATCACAGCATCATGATTATTACAAAGCTCCTCTACCTTTTTTTTTAGGTCTTCCCCTTTGGGAATCCGACCGTTATAACGGAATGATGTTACTGAAGGCATCTGATCTTTGCTTAAACGGGTCGATAAAAAAATTCTGATTGCTCGAATCAATACCAACTCCGTTTTCCCTTCCACAATAATTTTGATCTTCATGGGCGTCCCCCTATCAGGTTCATCGCCCATATCTGACCTAACGAATAGTCCTCAAGCCACGGTTCCAAATTCTCCTTCTGATCAGCCCATGCGAAAGTTGTTTCACCCTCCTCCATATCAGCGACTAATACTTCATCGGGAGCCAAATTGCTTACCAGACGTTCCGAATGAGTGGCTATCACAATTTGCGTTCTCTTCGCCGCCTCTCGCAGTAGTGTTACGAGATTCTCTATCATGAGTGGATGCATGCTTACTTCGGGTTCATCAATAGTTATTAGTTGAGGCAATGATTCACTTAGCAATATTGTAGCAAGCCATAAGAAGCGCAAAGTTCCTTCTGACAATTCGTTGGCATAAAAAGGTTTGCTGTATCTCTCTTCATTCCAGAGCATACTCATTTGACCGGATGCCACAGGTAAGAAACCTAAGCTTTTCAGATCAGGATACACGGTCCGTAACGAGTCTATCAATAAATCGTAACGGTCAGGAGCCGACTGCTGCAAGTTATACAACGCAGTAACTGTCTCTTCCCCGTTCGTCTGCGGTATTGCTACAGGCGCAAAAGGTTGTGGCAACCGGATAGGGCTTCGTTCGGAAACATCAAGATTGCCGAAAAAAGCAAAGGACGCAAGTATTTCCCGGAATCTTTCGGGACGCTCATACATCTTCGGTACCTGGGACAGTGATGCCTCGAAATCATTGTGTCGCCAAGTTGGCTTTTCTAACTTATTTGTTTTGGGATCGCTATACCGGATGTTCAACCCGTTAGAATCGATATATTTGAATGGTTTTGGAGCATTCGTACTAATCTGTTCAGTAAGTGATTCGTGAACAATCTCATAGGACGTCCCGCGCTGAGCGACATCCAACACATAATTTAGCGGGACGTTATTATCTTCTGCAGTTGCTAGCCCAATGCGGATTGCCTCAGACCTTCCTCGGGTCACGATATTGGAAGGGTTTCCTTGTAAGGAAAGATATTTTTGTAGTGTGCCTGTGGCGGACGAAGCCAAAAGACGGAACACATGGAGCAGGGATGATTTCCCTACTCCATTAGCACCGATGATCGCGCACAAAGGGCGGTTGGTAAAATCAATCTGTGTATCGTAGAGACGACGGAATCCTTTTACAGATAGTCTGCCGAACTTACTTTTTTGATTCATATAACTCCTTTATGCTACGGACAATTAATCCGCGAGCGGTTCCTCGGCTTCGATGCGACGGAGCGCGGAGCGGCGGCGTGCCGATTCCTCGTCCATGTAATCCTCGTCCTTGTCTTTCAGGTCGATTTCCGCGCCGAGTGCGTCTTCCACGGTCACTTTCAGACCCAGCGACTGCAGTTCGTTGACCAGGATCTTGAACGACTCCGGCACACCCGGTTCCAGCATCGGGTCGCCCTTGACGATGGACTCGTACGTCTTGACGCGACCGATCACGTCGTCCGACTTGATCGTCAGGATCTCTTGGAGCGTGTATGCCGCGCCGTAGGCTTCGAGTGCCCACACTTCCATCTCCCCGAACCGTTGCCCGCCGAACTGCGCCTTGCCCCCGAGCGGTTGCTGGGTGACCAGACTGTACGGACCGGTCGAACGGGCGTGGATCTTGTCGTCCACGAGGTGCAGGAGTTTCAGCATGTAGATCCGCCCGACCGTCACCGGCATCGCGAATTTATCCCCGGTCCGACCATCCCGCACGTCCGATTTACAAGTCTTCTCGTGGAAACCGACGCGGCGGAACACCCGCTCCTTGATCGATTCCAACAGCGCGTTGTAGTCGAAACCGTCCGGGATCGTCGCCGCTTCGTCGGAGAGCGAGTCTTCGTCGATCACGACCGGTCCCGCTAAGAGGCTGGAAATTCGCTCCAACTCCTCGGCACCCACATCTCGAAGCGCGGCTTCAAGCGGTCCCATCAGATCCTCTAACGTCTGCTCCTCGTCGGTGGTGACTTCCGGGAAATCCACGGAAAGGCGCAGGTCGCCCTTCACATACGACTGGAGCAGATCTCGCCGCCGCATCTGTCCGTAGCGGTGCATCTCGCCGAGAATCTCCTCCTCGGTAGACCCCTCGAAGATCGGCTCGACAAACTCCAAGCCCATCTCTTTGGCGACATATCCGAGGTGGGTTTCCATGATCTGCCCGATGTTCATACGCGACGGCACCCCGAGCGGGTTGAGCACGATGTCCACCGGCGTACCGTCCGGCAGGAACGGCATGTCTTCCTCGTTCATGATCTTGGAAACGACACCCTTGTTACCGTGTCGCCCCGCCATCTTGTCGCCTTCCATGATCTTCCGTTTTTGCGCGACGTAGATACGCACCAATTTGTTGACACCGGCTTGCAGTTCGTCCGGGTTCAGTTTTTCCAGCGTCGAACCGTCATACGGCGATTCCAACGAATCCGGCTTCTTCGAGAAGTTAAAGATGTTGCCCGACGCGTCCTTGAACTTGAAGCGCGAGAATACCTTGACATCGACGACCTTACCCTTTTCGCCGTGCGGCAGGCGGAGCGACACGTCGCGGGTTTCTTCCGCCTTCTTGCCGAAGATCGCGATAATCAGTCGCTCTTCGGCAGTCAATTCGCCCTGTCCCTTCGGCGCGACCTTGCCGACCAGAATATCGTCGGCGCGGACTTCGGCACCGACACGGATAATGCCGTCTTCATCCAGATCCTTGAGCGCGTCCTCGCCGACATTCGGGATGTCGCGCGTCATTTCTTCCGGTCCGAGTTTGGTGTCGCGTGCTTCTAACTCGTACTTCTCAATGTGGATCGAGGTGAACACGTCGTCCTTGACCACGCGGCGCGAAAGCAGGATCGCGTCCTCGTAGTTGTAACCGTTCCACGGCATGAACGCGACCAGCACGTTCTGACCGAGCGCGAGCATCCCCTGATCCGTACACGGACCGTCGGCTAACACGTCGCCCTGGCGCACACGCTGTCCGTTGTCCACGATAGGACGCTGGGTGATACACGTCGCCTGGTTGGAGCGCACCATGTTCAGGAGCGGGTAGCGGTCGATGATGCCGTCGTTGGTTTCGATCAGCACCTCTTCCGAAGTGACCTTTCGGACCCGACCGCCGCGTTTGGCGACGATCACCGCGCCGGAGTCACGCGCGGCACGCTTTTCGATACCGGTACGGACCACCGGAGCGGACGGGCGGAGCGTCGGCACCGCCTGCCGCTGCATGTTCGCGCCCATCAACGCGCGGTTGGCGTCGTCGTTTTCCAGGAACGGGATCATCGCGGTCGCGACCGACACGAGTTGTTGCGGGGCGACGTCCATGAAGTCGACCTGCGTGATCGGCACAATCGGATACTCATGGTTGTTGCGCACCTGAATCATGCGCTCCGCGAACTGCCGGATGCCGTTCTCGTCGATGACCGCTTCGCCGTTTTCGTCTAACACAAGGCGCGTGGACGCCGGGGCGATGCGGTAATGGTGCTCGTTGTCCGCCGGGAGCCATTCGATCTCGTTCGTGATCAAACCTTCCTTCACGCGCAGATACGGCGTTTCCAGGAAGCCGAAGTTATCGACGCGGGCGTGGATCGCCATCGAGCCGATCAGACCGATGTTCGGTCCTTCCGGGGTTTCAATCGGGCAGATGCGTCCGTAGTGCGAGTGGTGAACGTCGCGCACTTCTAATTTTGCCGACTGGCGCGACAGACCGCCCGGTCCGAGTGCCGACAAACGCCGCTTGTGCGTCAGTTCCGCGAGCGGGTTGGTCTGGTCCATGAACTGCGACAACTGGGACGAGCCGAAGAACGACTTGATCGCCGCCGAGATCGGCTTGACTGACAGCACGACCTGCGGAAGCAGGTTGCCGTCGTTCATCGAAGTCATGCGCTCTTTGGCGACCTTCTCCATGCGCAAGAAGCCCATGCGCAGTTGCGAGTATAGCAACTCGCCGACGGAGCGGACGCGCTTGTTTTCCAGGTGGTCGATGTCGTCCGTGGTATAGCGGCGACCTTCTTCCTCGGTCAGGTCCGGCTGATTCGTGTTCACCCGTTGCAAACCGTGGATGTAGGCGACGATAGCCAGCACGTCGTTTTTCGTGATCGAGCGGCAGGAAAGCGGCAGGTTGACACCGATCTTTTTGTTGACCTTGTGGCGTCCGACCTTCGCCATATCGTAGCGGCGCAGGTCGAAGAACATGCTCTGCATCAGGGCGCGCGCCGATTCCGGCGTCACCGGGTCACCGGGACGAATCTTGTGGTAAATATCGAGCATCGCGGTCTGGCGATCCACGACCTTCGGGTCTTCCATGTCCAGCGTCGCCGAAATGTAGGACGACACTTCCAAAACTTCCAAACCGGGCAGTTCGCCGGTCGTGTTTTCATCCGCCGACGCAACGTCGAAAATCGCCGCGACTTTTACTGCCAACGCCTTATCGATCTTGTGGTACGCGCTGACGAGCAGTTTCCCGGATGCGTCGTGAATATCGGCGACGGCATATTTGTTGGTCAACGATTCGGCATTCGGCACATCGATAGTCACGCGCTTGCCGAACAGTTCGAGGATCTCGGCGTCGGTTTCTGCCTTGATCGGAGCGAGGTACGCGGTCGCCCGCAGATCGCGGACGGCGCGTTCACCGCCGAGTGCCTTTTCGGCGGCGCGGTAGTTGTCGTCGGAAACGACCTGTCCTTTGTCCAGCAGGATTTCACCGGTCACGGGATCGACCAGCGGCGCGCCGAGCGTCTTGCCCTTGAGTTCGGTAAAACCGACATCGATATTGCCTTCGGGCGACGCCGGGACGAACGCGTGCAACGCCCGCAGGAGCGTGGTCACCGCGAACTTCTTGTTCTGCCCGATGCGCACCGTGATCGCGTTCGAGGAGTCGGTTTCGACATCGACCCACGGGCCTTCGTTCGGGATCAGCGTCGCGAAAAACTCCCACTGCAGACCCAGGTTCAGCGAATCGCGGAAGTATATGCCTGCCGAGCGCGACAGTTGCGAAACGACGACGCGCTCCGCGCCGTTGATCACGAACGTGCCTTTTTCGGTCATCAGCGGCAAGTCGCCGAGATACACTTCGGACTCGATGACCTCGTTGTTCCCGCTCATCAACTTCACCTTCGCCTTGATCGGCACCTCGAAGGTAACGTCGCGGGAGCGGCACTGCGCGAGGGAGTATTTCGGCTCTCCCAGGGTAAAATCTTCAAGCGAGATACCTGTGGTCCCGGTAAAGTCCATGATCGGCGAGAACGACTTGAATAGTTCGCTCATGCCTTCTTCGAGGAACCATCGGAAAGAATCGAGTTGTAGTTCGACAAGGCTGGGGATGGCAATCGCGTGCATGGCACGCTTCGATGTGTGTTGCTTTTCCATATTAGGTTTCGAGAACCCCTTTCGATTCGGGCGCGGGCGGATGTGGTGTGAAAAACCGGGTGAAAGTGTGCCTTAAATCAGGCGACGCGTAACGCTCAAAAAATCGGCTCATCCGTTTCGGTGTTAGCAACAACCGAGGACAAAGCCGATTCGCGGTAAAGTATGTACGTATTCGTGGCGTTCGTGACGAGGGACAGCCGCGCCCATGACAAGGGCACCGACACCGACCGTGACACGAATTAGCATAGTATCCCGGTTCGTTTTTTTTGTCAAGGGGTCAGACGGTTCTTTTTCCGCGCTTTTTTGGCACCTCTGCGTATCCCGTTCACTCACCGAGTACCGAAGCCCGCAGGATGCGGTGCCGATTCGCGTCCCGACTCTCCTCAGATGGCATTTAATCAACGCCGAGTTCGGGGGCATCGCGGGATACTGTATCCTCCGTGCGGTCCGGACCCTGCGCCCGAACCGCAGTCGGCGATTTTCCGAGCGTCCGCCGCAAGCTTTTGTTGAACAGATGCAGGTCGGGGATGCCGACTGCGGCGGCGATGGTTTTGATCGGTAGCGTGGAGTGGCGCAAAAGATGTTCCGCGCGGCACAGACGCCGTTCACGGATATAACCGACGACCGTGGTTCCCAACGTCTGCCCGAATAGCCGCCCTAGGTAACTGCAGGACACCCCCGCCTCCCGCGCCAGAGACGCGACACTGAGCGTTTCCGCGAGCCGCAGTTCGATCTGCCGGAGGGCGTGTCGGACGGCGGGGTGATCGGCGTTGGGTTGGGTGGCGATGGGGGGAATCGGAGCCGTCAGGCTACCCAAAAGATCCCAGACGTGCGCCTGGAGACGGTACGGTGCCCTTTGTACGTCGCCGACCATTTCCGATAGTGCCTGATACCGGCGCACGAAATCGTCTCCCAAATCCTGCATCGCCGGGATGCGCGACGGTGAAGCCTCCCGTATTCCCGGTGCGACACAGCGGAAATGGACAAACAGATGTTGCGACACTCCGTGAAACGCATATTCCATCGGCGTATCAGGCGGGACGATTCCGGCGTAGCCGGGGCGGATCGGGAACCTGTAATCCCCGACACGAACCGTTGCCGGATACGGGTACAGATGCAGGCTCCACAGATGGGGCATCAGGTACCGTTCATTCCCCCCGCGTCCGTGGACCGGATCATCCATTATCTGCTCGATCATTCGTTTTACGTACCGTTCATTCCCCCCGCGTCCGTGGACACCCGTTCCCGCCCGCACTATCTCCGGGGGAGTATCCAGCGAAATTTGCCACCAGACTTTACTCCGATGGTTCTCGTCCGTTGGCGGAGAAGGCGGTACAGAAGAGCCGATCATGACGAATTTTTACCACCAAAGGCGATTCTGGGCAATGGGTTGCAGCAACGATCAGGGTTAAAATAATCGCCAAGAGGCTATGCAAAGCCGCTGATTACTATGGAGGTACCCCGGTGTCAACAGTTATCACTTCCCGCGAACGCGGGAGTTTGTCCCACGAACAGGTTGCTTTTTATGAGGAAGAAGGCTATCTGGTGTTGCCAGCCCTTCTGAACGACGCCGACATGGCACCCGTCCGCGCGGCGATGACGGAAAAAGTGTCGATGATCGCCGACGCGTTGTATGCGGACGGCAAGATCACGGACAGGCGGGAAGGACGACCGTTCGCGTACCGGCTCGCGGAACTGTTTTCGGGTCTTTCCGATCAAGAGTTTCTAAAATTTGGTCGCGGCTGGCGGGATCGGTTTCCCGGCTACTTCGACCTGATGGCGGGTCCGAAGATTCTGGATGCGGTCGAATCGCTGATCGGCGGCGAACTGTTCGCGAACCCGGTATATAACGTCCGCCCCAAGGTGCCGAAAGTCGCGGCAGGCGCGGTGCCGTGGCATCAGGACCGGTCGTACTGGCCCGATGCGAACGCCAACCCGGTCATCACGGTCTGGATTCCCCTCGTGGACTCGACCCCGGAAAACGGCTGCCTGCATATCTGGCCCCGGACCCACAAAACGCGCCTCATGCCCTATCACCAGGAGAAGGTGACGGGCACCGGCTATACGGAGATCGACGAGGAGCATCTGATAAAAGCGCGTCGTGAGTCTGTTTCGCTACCGATCACGGCAGGTAGCGCGATCCTGTTCAACGACCGCTGTGTCCACATGTCCACGCCCAACAACTCCGATCACGTCCGCTGGAGCGTCGATCTGCGCTATCAGCCGACGGACCAGGACCCAATGCCGCAACACGGCGCGGGGTTCCTTGCCCGGAGTCGAAAGCACCCGGAGCGCGTCGCGACGGTACAGGACTGGCTCGAATCGCGCCCCGAACACGACCCGAAAACCTTGTGATTTCGCCGTCCTCTCCCGGAGCCGACGGCTACGTCGGTGTAGAGGTCAGCCGTTGTTGGGAGCCGGATAAATCCGGCTTGAAGGACGTTAGCCCGAGAGTTCCCGCCCGGGACGATTTAGATACTCTGGGCGAGTTGACTGACCTCCACGAATCCGGCAGTAAGGTAAGTGTTTGGACCATGACAGGCGACCTGCAAGGGGCTGCGACTTTTTTGCCGTACAATAAATCGGCAGTCGCTACCGCAAGTTTTCAATACGTGTTCGGATTTGAAAAATCCGCTTTTGCATCCATGTCCGCTAGTGCGAACGCGCGTGCCTTGGCAAAAGCTGTGGAAGGGGGCGAATCATCATCTGCTAAAGCCAAGTCGGAAGCATCTTTCGAAGCGGAGGGGCGGGTACACTGATTGTAAATCCACAGGCCTGTAGCGGTAGTTTTGTGGGAAGGTATTGTTAAGTGTCACCCTGAACACGATTTTGTCATGTTCGCAAGCCCCTTCCCACTCGGAGTTATCAATATGTCGAAGATGACAATGCTTGTTTCCCAGCGTGTCATAGTGCCCCTTCTAATAGTGATAACGTTTTTTTCGTTCGCAGGAGCGGAACCACCGAGTGTTCCGCCTGCTGAATCGAAAATTCAGGCAAGCGAAGTAGAGGATTTCGCAACCTTCCTCGGTGCCGCGCGGCGCGAAACTGGGGCGGCGTTCCTGATCGAGGATGCGCCGCGCCATTTGCGACTGCCCGAAAGTGCCCGGAAGAACCTGAAAGCCGAACTCGCCGCACGGCCCGACACGGCTTCCCAAACAACGCTGGTCGCTGGTCTGTATGACTTCGAGGTGATCCGCGTTACCCCCCGGTTTTTTATCTGGCGTAAACGCTACACCGATCCGAACGATGTGCCGAACGTTACCTTCGCCGAGGCGCGCGATAGTTCGCGCAAACTCCACGCCCTGTTCGAGACGTTCGCCCCCCACAACACGACGGGGATCGACGCGATCCTTTCCAACCGATACCAGCGCGAGATGGTGGGAGCACTTTCGCCGGAGCAGACCGAGCGCGCCCAATCGGAAACGGGGTTGCCCGTGCGCGAACTGTCGCCCGCGCAAAAGGAGCAGTTCTGGCAGGCGACACTCGCTTTCGCGACCATGGGTGCCCGTACGTTCATCGGCACCGCGAACTACAACGAGGAGATGCTGGAGCGCGGGCGGTTGGAGTTTGGGCATGTGAACCTCCCACCGGGGCAAGCCCCCCGCGCGGAAGACGTGGCGTATTTTTTCCCGTTCCGCGACTCTCCGAGGATCGGTAGCAGTCTATTAACCGACGTGAAACCGATAGAGCCGGACCCGGGCGAGGCGGCGATGCGGGCGAAACTCGCTCCCTCTTTCCTCCCCCTGCCGACCTTTTTCCAGTCGCTGTCGCTACTCCCGCCCGATCCGGCGCGGAATCCCCCGGTGCGGACGTTGCTACGCGTCGAGTCGGCACTGGCGAAAAAGAACATGCTCTTCCTGGGCACGTTCCCCGCCACGCAGGAGGAAGCAATGCTCTGGATCGCGGGCGTGACAAACGCGTTCGGATGGGAAGCACGGGTGATGCCCGATGCAAGCCGTGCTGCCATAGGGCAGTGCCTGGTGGAGGTGCGACGCGTTCCCGCGCGGCAACTCAAACAACGTAAGGACTTCGTCCATCTCGGCGCAATCCTGATCTCCCTGATCCCCGAGCCGGTTCGCCGCGCGTCGCTTGTGGAGGAGCAACGCCGACTGTTCCAGGAAGTGGAGCGGCTTAGTGCCCCTTACACCCCGATCCTCCGTACCAGCCGTACCGTCGCCGAGGCGACCGCGGAGACGCAGGGATTGCTCGCCGAAAGGCAACGGTTACGGGATGAAGCGGATTCGCGCTACTTCGCGGTTCAGGTACGTGGGTTCGAGATAGGAAGATTGTCTCGGGGTCGCCTTCGCGACGCGCTTCACGCGCGGTTGGCGAAACTTCCCGCCACAGACGCCGCAGAGAAGCGTCTTCGCTCCGCCGATCTTTCGGACCGGGAAAAAGCGGGGTTCGTACTGAGCGGGTTGTTCCAGTCGCTAAAAGGCATACGCTCCTGGATGATAGATACCCCGGTCTATCTCGCGCGTTTCGACGAGCAGAGTCTTCTTTACAGGCACGTGCCGGAGGCGGTCGGTGACAGGCAGTATGACCTGGGTATCGGCGGCTACGTCGGTGGGAAGTTCGAGAAACACCGTACGCCCTGATCGATAAATCTGCGCACTACCGGGCGTGGATTCCGAGAGACGGTACCCGGGAAGCCGGGCGACTTGGCTCGGATCGGTATAATGACAGGTTGATGACCGCGCGGGTAGGGGAGCAGGGACGGAACGGTTTGGAAGCGATTGCCTGGGCGACGGGTATACCGGGTATAAAGCATATACCGGTATGCGCGGCGGGGCTGACCGCGCACCAAACAGTATGGATATTCTTCACGGAACACTGCTTTTATGGCGTAATCCGCGCCTCTGGGGACTCTGCGTCGGACCGCTCTTCGCCGCCGTATTTCTCTACATCGCGCTGGGCATCGGCGGCGGTATGCTCCTGGTCCCATATCTGCAACAGTGGGCAGGCAAAATCGGACCGGAATGGCTGGGGACGGTCGGGTTCGTCGCGGTCTGGATCGTGCTATTCCCGTTCCTGTTCACCCTGCTCGCCGGGGCGTTCGCGGGCGTCATTTTCGAGCCGCTGTCGCTCGCCGTGGAGAAAGTCGTGCGCGGCGGCAGCGGCACAGCCGCGACCGACGCCGCAGACGTTGCGCCGTTGTCCGGCGGGGCGGCATTCCGCGACACCCTCGCCCGTCTCGCGCTCTCGGTGACGCTCGCCCTGCTGTCGTTCGGACTGGGCTTCGTGTTCGGACCAGTCCCCGGCATCCTCGCCGCGAGTGTCATTGGTCTGCTCGATTACACGTCGCCGATCTACGCGCGGCGCGGTAAAACGCTCGGTCCGCAGGGGCGCGACCTGTTCGGTGCGTTCAACGCGCGCACGGTGACATTCGCGCTTGCCGCCGGTTTCGTCTCGCTGATCCCAATAGTGGGTGTCCTGATGCTTCCCGGCATGGTCGCGGGCGGGACATTGCTTGTGCTGGGGCGCGACAGGAAGTAACGCCCCCTCCGGGTACCCTCCCTCATTCTGATGAGGGAGGGGAAACGGCAGGGGACCCGGGGGAGGGATCGACAGGAACTTCCTTCCCCTCGCCCCACTTGCTCTCCGTCCCGGCGCGGAGCCGCCCGATGTTGGCACGGTGGCGGGCGACGACGAAAATCGCGACCAGCGTCCCGAAGATCGGCAGGGGGTAGCCATCGTGCGGCAAGAGCCAGAACAGAGCGGCTTCCGTGACCGCACCGATGATCGACCCCAGCGAAACGTACCGCGTCAGGTAGACGGTGACGAAAAAAGCGGCGAACGATAACAGGGCGATCAGCGGGTTCAAACCGATCAGAACGCCGAGCGTGGTGGCGACGCCCTTCCCCCCTTTGAAGCGCACGAACGGCGAGTAGATGTGTCCGAGCACCGCCGACAAGCCGACGGCAACGCGCCACAGGTCGGGCAGGGGCAAAAGGTAGGTTGCCGCTAAGACCGGTAGTAGTCCCTTCACCGCATCTAATAACAGGACGGCAATACCTGCCTTCTTGCCGAGGACGCGGAGCGTATTGGTGGCACCGATGTTTTTCGACCCGTGCTCACGCAGGTCGATCCCTTTGCGCCTCCCGGCGAGGAAGCCGAACGGTATCGCGCCGCAGAAGAACGCGATCACACAAAGAATCACTGGCGGTAACGAATCGGGCATAACGGGATTATACCGATTCGCGGTTGCCGGACCACAGGTATCGGGCAAGTTTTCGCAGAGTATATCCCGGCACAGGCGGAAGTTTAGCATGTGTCAGGAGTTACGCGGTTGCGCCGGGAACCTCCCCCCCCCGCCCCCTCTCCGTGCCGGAGAGGGGGAGTTGATGCACCGGAGGCGAGATGTTTACCGCGAGCGCCCTCTGGCTCAAGGAAACTACGTTTCCTCTGGCTCCCCCTCTCCGGCACGGAGAGGGGGTGGGGGGGGGGAGGTTCCCGGCGCAACCGCGTAACTTCTAATGTGTATTCCGGCGCGGCTGAAAAAACAGGTATTTTTTCGGGGTACGCACGCCCTGTAGAATCGGCGGGGCTTGCCGACAATCTTCAGTGGAAACGCCGCGCGGACATCGTCGCGGACGCAACCAAAAAAAGTTTCGCCCGCAAAAAAAAGTATGTGAAAGCGAAACAACAACGTGGCAAAACCTTGTTGTAGAAATCACTAATGTAGTGCGAACGAACATAAAGATGTCGTCGCCGTCCGATCCCACCGGAAAGAAAGTCAATTCCCATGAAGAACCTGAAGACCGCCAACCGCGCCTTTACCCTCGTCGAGATCATGATCGTCGTCCTGATCATCGGCATCCTGCTCGCCATCGCCGTCCCGAACTTTATCCGCGCTCGTG
>JAYULM010000559.1:0-5814 GCA_043763605.1 Armatimonadota bacterium
GGCATGTCCCCGAACGGCGACGAAACGCCGCCCGTGCCGGTTGACGCACTCTCCCCCGATACCTTCGTCGCCGACCTGATCTATAAGCCGTTCGAGACGCGTCTATTATCGGCGGCGCGAGTGCGTGGTTGTCGCACCCAAAACGGCGTCGAAATGCTCGTCCGACAAGGTGCGGTGGCGTTCGAGCATTGGACCTGTATCCCGGCACCGGTAGACGTGATGCGAGGCGCGGTGGGGAAGGTGTTGGGTGTTGGGCGTTAGGGGCGTTCGGACGGTGAACCGTTCCGCTGCGCGCGAAGCGAAATCGGCTCCGCCGATTTACGCGATGCGGCGGACGCTCTGCGAGCGGAAAGAGAGCGTCGCGTGGCTTCCCAAAACCCGAAGGGTTCCCGCCGCAGGCGCGCAGCGGAACGGTTCACCGTCCGACGACACCCGACCACCCAACACCCAACACCTTCCTGTCGGGAACCTACCACCCTGACTCGCGCGTAACAAAAACAATCTGTCCGTGTCTGCAGAAGTAGCCCATGAACGCAACACCGCCCGACAACAACATCATGCCGGTTCCGCCCGCGACGCTGGCGGGAGAAACGCCTGCCGAGCGGTACGCGGCGTATCTCGACTATGCATTTTCGCCGGAATCACATCGGAAGCGGTATGCGTTCACGGTCGCATTGCTTATCCTCGGTGTCGGCGTCTGCGGCGCGACGGCGTGGTACGCGCAATCGTGGCATCCGACCGCCTGGGCAGGTTTTGCGGCGGGAGTGCTGATCACCGGGCGCGCCCTGATGCTCATGCATACGATGGTCCGCCGGGCGCAGTTGTACGGACGGCGCAAACAGATCGCTCGCAAAGGCGAACTGGTCAAAGGGTACGTGGTCCACTGCTCGACCGCGCTGTTGCGCCCCGGACCCGAAGCCGCGTTGCCGTGCCGCGTCCTTTTTTCGTTCCAGTCCGAAGTCGGTGCCGACGGTCGTTATATGCGCTACCTGTCTACGCGCGTCGCCGGAATGAAAGATAAATTGCCGCGCGGCGATATGGACAAACAGTACATCGCCGCACTCGCCTCGGAAACGACCGCGACCGCGAACCGTCGTTACCTCTTGCCACTCTCCTTTACCGATGGTTCCGCCGTCTATCTCGCGGATCTGTTTGTCAGCCGCGCACATCTGCCCGGCGGTTACCTGCACTCGGATGCCCTCCCCTGTCTCGCCGAGCCGGGTCCTACCGGGGGCATCGAAATGATGCCGGAATGGTTGCTGGACCCAAAAACGGCGGGCACTTTTCCCGAGCCGGAAGTCCTTCCCCTGCCCCCTCCCGCTCTGACCGATGATGCCCCGCTGGGTCTCGACTGAACAGCCGCAGTGCCGTCTGCCGTGTTGCAAGGCGATTCCGGCGCGTGATATAATTCCATTGCGAAAGATTTTGGCGCGGATCGAACGCGGGGGCGGGTTGCCCCCGAACCGGTCCGTAGGGCAACCCGGTGCAACAGTAAAGAGCGGAGCCGCCACACGGTTCCGCTCTTTGCGTCGTTTAAGCGTTGCGGGACGACGCACCGTTCGCCAGATCGGACGCCTAAAAGAATAGATAGGAGAGCGGAAAAACAACATGAACGCCGAGTTTTTTGAAGCCCTGCGGCAATTGGAGCGCGAACGGGAACTGTCCAATTCCACGATTCTCGGTGGCATTGAAAAGGCGTTGACCAAGGCGTACCAGAAAAGCCTGGGTACCGAGCAAGACGTTTTCATCCGCGTTGAACTGGGTGGCGGTGGCAAGAACCCGTTCCGCGTTTTCCGCAAGTTGAATGTCGTCGAGGAAGTGACCAACCCGTTCGCGGAAGTCACACTCACGATTGCCCGCGCCGACCACAAGCCGGATGCGCAATTGGGTGACACCGTCGAGGAGCCGCTCAGCGACCGCGACATCGAGAAGATCGGGCGAATCGGGGCGCAACTGGGCAAACAGGTTCTACAGCAATCGGTGCGCGACGCGGAACGCGACCGCGATTTCGATGAGTATTTCGATAAGATCGGCACGATTGAGACCGGGACCGTTTCCCGACGTGAGGGCGGCAACGTCGTGATCATGCTGGGTAAGAAGGAAGCGGTTTTGTCGATTAAGGAGCAGGTTCCGAGCGAAGCGTACCGCTTCAACGACCGGCTGAAGATTTTCGTGGTGGACGTGAAAAAAACGCCGCGCGGTCCGCAGATCATTGTTTCCCGGACGCACCCATCGCTGATCCGCCGATTGTTCGAGTTGGAAGTGCCGGAGTTGCAGGATAGTGTCGTGCAGATCAAGTCGGTGGCGCGGGAAGCCGGTCAACGTAGCAAGATCGCGGTGGCGTCCAAAGACGACCGGGTGGACGCGGTCGGGGCATGTGTCGGGCACCGGGGCGGGCGTGTGCAAGCCGTGGTGAACGAACTGTTCGACGAAAAGATCGACATCGTCCGCTGGAGCGCGGACAACCGGCAGTTTATTACGGAGTCCCTATCTCCGGCGCGTGTGTCGTCGGTACAACTGGACGAGGAAGCGAAATCCGCGTTCGTGGTTGTACCGGACAACCAGTTGTCGCTCGCCATCGGCAAGGCAGGTCAGAATGTCCGCCTCGCGGCGCGCCTGACCGGATGGCGTATCGACATCCGCTCGGAATCGCAAGTGGCGAAACAAGCGTTCCTGGAAGCGGCGGCGCAACTCGCCTCCGCGCCGGAAGATCCTGAAGCGGAAGCCTTGCTCCCGCCGATTACGTTCGGCGACGAAGACAATGCGTAGTGATGAAGGAATAGAGTGCGAGGGAATAGGGAGTGGGGAGATAGGGAATAGTGGGCAGATCACGATTCCGAAGGCTACTCCCTACTCCCTACTCCCTACTCCCTCCGGAAAGCGGACGCCGGTGCGGACCTGTGTCGCGTGCCGGACGTCCGGAGGAAAGCGCGGGCTACTTCGCGTCGTGCGTCTGCCGGACGCGGGGGGCGTGGCTCTGGACCCGACCGGTAAGCGATCCGGGCGCGGGGCATATGTGTGTGCGACCGCCGAATGTGTGACGAACGCGCAAAAGCGCAAGGCATTCGAGCGGTCCTTGAAAGTGGCGGTACCCGAGGACGTTTTCTCCGCGTTGCGAATCGTGGTCGCGGAAAAGACGGAAAACGAGAAAGGCGCGACAACCATGTCGTAATTTGTGCAACAAAAAACGGGCGGCGATTTTGTCCTCCCGGATTCGTATCGCTGGACACAAGTCCGACGTTGTCAGGCGGCTTTGCCACGGGTTTCAACGGCGATACGAATTGGATGTGCATGACGACACGGAGCGGCGCGTGTCCCCCTTTAGAAGGGCGGGACATCGCGACCGTTCCTTTTCTTTGCGTTCATAGCGCAAAACCGAATAGATCAACATTGCTTTGTGGTTCTTCCAAAATATTGGATACGGGCGGATACCGATTCGCCCGAGGAGAAGACTATGAACCAGTAGTACGAAAGAACGGGGTTTTGAACAGCCCCGACATTATGGAAGTGAGGGTAACTTATGCCGATCAAGGTTTTTGATTTGGCGCGTGAACTACGCAAAACGAATACAGAGATGCTCGCGGTAGCACGGGAGCTTGGTCTGACGAAATTGTCCCCGGCGAGCGACCTGGACGACGATACGGCGACGCAATTGCGATCCGCTATCGCCGGGAACGGTGCCGCGCCGTCCTCGAACGGGAACGGCGCGGCACAACCTGCCGCGACCGCCGCACCGGCACAAGCCGTGCCTGCGGGCACGGTGACGGAAGTCCCGGCGAACGTGACGGTGAAGGAACTGGGCGAGCGGCTCGGGGTTCCAGCGGGTGACGTGCAGAAAGTCCTGATGAACCTCGGGGTTCTGGCGGCACTCAACCAGCGGCTCGCGGCGGACGCGATCACCCGAATCGCCGCCAAACTCGGGCGCACGGTGACGGTAGCCAATGCACCCGCTCCGGCTTCGGTAGCACCGTCGGCGGCGACAACAGCGGCTGCGGCGACCGTCACAGGGGCAACGGCAACAGCGGCGAACGGTGCCCCGGTACGCAAAGCACCTGCGGTCGGGAATGGCGTCAGCGCGAACAAGCCCCGCTCCAGTGCCACACAAGTGACGGGCGGTTCGGGACAGATCGAACTCACGACGCGTCCCCCGGTAGTCACAATAATGGGGCACGTTGACCACGGCAAAACGACGCTTCTGGATACGATCCGCAAAACCAGCGTCGCGGACCGCGAGGCGGGCGGCATTACCCAGCATATCGGCGCGTATCAGGTCGAGGTGGACGGGCAACGGATCACGTTCCTGGATACCCCCGGTCACGCGGCGTTCTCGGCGATGCGTTCGCGCGGTGCGTCCGTAACCGACATCGTGATCATCGTGGTCGCGGCGGACGACGGCGTGATGCCGCAGACCGAGGAGGCGATCACCATCGCCAAAACGGCGGGCGTCCCGATCATCGTAGCGGTCAATAAGATAGACAAGGAAGACTCGAACCCGGACCGCGTTCTGACCGAATTGATGCAATACGACCTGATGCCGGAAGCCTACGGCGGCGACATCCAGACCGTGAACATCTCGGCGAAAAAGGGCGAGGGCATCAAGGACTTGCTGGACACCATCCTGCTCGTTTCGGAAGCCGTCGTCGAGCCGAAGGCGAACCCGCACGGTCCGGTGCAGGGCACGATCATCGAGGCGAAGATCGACAAGGGACGCGGCTCGGTCGCGACCGTCCTGGTTCAACAGGGCACCTTGCGCACCGGGGATGTGGTCGTCGCGGGAGTAATGTCCGGCAAAGTGCGCGGCATGGCGGACGAACGCGGTACGAAACTCGTCAAGGCGGGTCCGTCGTCACCGGTGGAGATCATCGGTCTGAGCGGCGTCCCCGAAGCGGGCGATAAGTTGGTCGTCGCGAAGAACGAGAAGGAAGCGCGGCTTCTTGTCTCCACGCGTGAAGAGTTGCTCAAAGCCGGCAAATTAGCCGACCGCAACCTGATGTCGCTCGAAGCACTGTACAAGCAACTTCGATCCGGTCCGGTCAAGGAACTCAACATCGTTATCAAGGGCGATGTGCAGGGATCGGTGCAAGCCGTCCGCGATTCGCTGGTCGATCTCGGAAACGACGAAGTGCGGGTGCGTGTTCTCACCACCGGTGTCGGCGCGATCACGGAGGGTGATGTCCTTCTCGCCGCGTCTGACAAGGATCAGGAGGAGAAAAACTCGCTCGTGGTCGGGTTCAATGTGGCCGTGTCCGATTCGGGCAAGAAGAAAGCCGAAGCCGAGCACGTACAGATCAAGACGTTTACGATCATTTACCAACTGATCGACGCCGTAACCGAAGCCATGATCGCGCTACTCCCACCGATCTACGAGGAATTCGTCCTCGGCAAGGCGGAGATCCGGCAACTGTTCCGGCTTCCCGGCGGTCGTTCGATTGCTGGAGCGATGGTCCAGGACGGCGTGGTGAAACGCAACGGCAAGGTACGCTTATTCCGTGGCAAGGACTTGATCGTGACGGCGGACGTAGACACGCTGAAACGGTTCAAGGAAGACACCCGGGAAGTCGCGGCAGGCTACGAATGTGGTCTGACGCTACGTGGTCACAACGACCTGCAAATCGGCGACACGATGGAATCGTTCGAGATGCGCGCGATCCCGCGCACGTTGGATTAAACTCTCACCCCCCCGCCCCCTCTCTCATCGGAATGAAAGTGGGGGAGACAGAGGGAACGCAGTTCCCTTTGCGGCGGTAGGGGGGTGAGTCTTACCGCCGGTATACCCCCCGCTTCAGGCACTCCACCTCTTTCATTCCTATGAGA
>JAYULM010000560.1:0-1671 GCA_043763605.1 Armatimonadota bacterium
GCGAAGACCGCCGAAGTCGTCAAGGAGCAACTGAACGCGGTCGGTATCCCGGTGGACCTGAACGAAATGGAATGGGGGGCGTTCCTGAAAAAGACCGACAACCGCGAGATCCCGTTCTTCCACATGCGCTGGGGCGCGGACTACCTCGACCCGCAAAACTTCCTGTCGGTGCTTCTGACCTCAAAGGCTCCCGAAAACCGCACCGGCTACAACAACCCGGAATTTGACAAACTGTGCGAGCAAGCCGACGCGGAAACGGACGCGACGAAACGATACACCCTATATAATCAGGCGGAAAAGATCGTGGTCGATGACGCGCCCTGGGTTCCGATCTACTACCAGAAGGATCTCGAACTGATCAAACCCTACATTTCCGGCATCCGCGATTCCCTGATGGGACACCTGCCGCATACTACGGTTGAGGTGAAGTGAGTGGTTAGTGGTTAGTGGTCAGTGGTTAGGTGTTGGGTGTTGGGTGCTGGGTGTTTCGGACGGTGAACCGTTCCGCTATGCGCCTGCGGCGGACGCTCTGCGAGCGGGGAACGTCGGCGGCGTGACGTTTCCTCAAACCCGCAGGGTTCCCGCCGCAGGCGCACAGCGGAACGGTTCACCGTCCGAAACACCCAGCACCCAACACCCAACACCTAACCACTGACCACTAACCACTAACCACTCACTTCTGGCGTACCGCTTCGTAAACCAGAACGCCCGCCGCGACCGTGACGTTCAGCGACGACGCGCCGTTTTCCGCCATCGGGAGACGGACGAAGTCGGAGGCGACCGCGCGCAGGGCGTCGCTCATGCCGTCGGTCTCGTTCCCGACCATGATCGCGAGGGGGCGCGCGGAAAGTTCGGTATTGTACGCGAGGGTCGGTGCCTTCGCGGACGTGGCGACGAGACGCAACCCGCGCTTTTCCCGCTGGGCAGCGAGTGCGGCAGGCAGGTCGGGTTCGATGCAGAGCGGCAGACGCACGATAGAGCCGGTCGTGGAGCGGACGGTCTGCCGCGAGAACGCTTCCGCCGAATCCGCCGACAGCACCAGTGCCGCGCACCCCGCCGCTTCCGCCGTGCGGATCAGAACGCCGACATTGCGCGGGTCCTGAATCCGTTCGGCGACCAGGAGTAGCGCGTTCGGCGTGGCTCCGAGCAAGGCATCCAGACCGGCCACGCGCTTGGCGACCACCGCGACCGCCGTCGTCGTCGTCGCGTACGCCGTCCCGAGCAGTTTCGTGATCAGCCCGCCGCCGAGCGCGTACAGCGGGACTTTGCCCGCCTCGCACAGCGGCGCGACGGCGGGAATAGTCTCCGGCGACGCGAAAACAGCGAAAACCGTGGCGTCCGAGCGCAAGGCCTGCAAAACCTGATCCGTGTCCTCGACGAGATACCGCCCCGTCGCCTCACGCCCGCCCTGCCGCGTCAGCGCGAGCGCGTCCCGGAACGCCGGGTGCTTGATCCCACTTACTGTCTCCGCCATAGCTTGCACGATACCGCGTTCCCACCCGCTTTGGCAAACCGGGGTTGGGTGTTGGGTGTTGGGTGTTGGGTATTAGGTGTTCGGGCTCTCGTTTGCCGAGGTGTCCCCGGTAGCGATACGATAAGCCGGACCCCCAACAACCCAATCAGCTAACCCGGTTCGCCATGTAACGGACGCTGAAGCGTTCCGCTGGAAGC
>JAYULM010000561.1:0-5777 GCA_043763605.1 Armatimonadota bacterium
TGACGCCTCTGACTCCCCCTTTCTCCCCTTCCCACCCAGAGGCGTCACCGTGTTGCCGGACGAAATCCCCGGAAGCGTAGTGACCCCGTCTCTGACTCCCCCTTTCTCCCCTTCCCACCCAGAGGGTACCCGGGGAAAGGGGGCGGGGGGGATAGGGGGCACCGCAACCGGACGACGAAACGTGAACCAGTCGGCGACGGCGTTCACCAGCGAATACACGACGAAAACACTTACGAAAATCTGGTACACCAGCAACGGCGTCACCGTCGCCCGCGCGAAGCGAAGCAGCGAATCAAAATCGGGGGGCATATCGGGTACAGTGTACCTCCTGGCAGTGGTAAGTGGTCAGTGAACAGTGGTCAGAAGGGAAGTCACCGCGCATCGAGTGGCAACCGCGCACCCTCTGGCACTATCCACTGGCCACTGACCACTGACCACTTACCCATGCAAATTCTCTTCGGTCCCGAACACGACGGGTTGCATATCGATCCCAGCGAGCCGAACGGCTACGAATGGTGGTATTTCGACGCGATATCGGATGATGAGCGGTACGTTCTGGTGGTGATTTTCTTCCTCGGTACGCCGATGTCGCCGTATTACAAGGCGGTCGTGGACGGCAAGAACCCGCTCCCGAAGGACTGGTGCGGGGTGTTCGTCTCGCTTCACGAGCGCACGAAAAATGGCTACAAGGAGCGCGCGTATGCCTACAATCTGTACACAGAGAATTGGGAAAATCTTCTCAAAACTGGTACCCCCGACGGGTTGAATTACTTCCGTGACAAGCCGCTCCACATCGAATTAGGCGATTCGACAGTGAATGGTACCTATTCACACAATGGACGGCGGTTCACGCATAGTTGGCTAATAGAACTGAATGAGCGCAACCTGTGGTTCGGAGCGACGAAAGCCAATCTGACATTCACGTCATCGTTCTTGCTGGATGGTAAGCCGACTATCGAGTCAAAATATGAAGGGCATAATTGGGTTTGTGTTGCTCCGGATTGCAAAGTCACCGGAAACGTCTCGTTCGCGGGGAAAACGGTTCAGTTCTTCGGGCGCGGCTACCACGACCATAACTTCGGACGGTTGCCGTGGGGCAACATGCAGGAGTGGTTCTGGGGGCGAGTGCGCTTCCCCGACGATTCGCCCATTTCTGGGGCGGTCTTCTACGCATTGTGGGAAGGCGACGAGCAAGAGATTTTTGATGCGACGGGAGCGTTTGTGGCAGTCTGGAGCGATTCCCAATCCTTTCGCTTCACCACTTCCGCCCAGATATCATTGGTGGGACATAAACGTGATTCCCCTTTGGTCCCTTATGAGGTTACAGCGGATGAAATTCTCTCTCAACCAATCACAGCATGGGGCAACGGCTTTCTGCAACGCGGACCGTTTTACCGGAGATTGAATTTAGGGGCATCAATAGGCGGGGACGACAAGTCGTGCGGATCGGGCGTCGCGGAGGTGTTTCGTCCCGCGCGGCTTTGCGGCCCGATCATCTCGCGCATGATGTGGACGCGGATTCGGCGGCGGTCGTAACGGGTTCGGACCGCGAGCGGTTCCGCTATGCGCCTTTGGCGGACGCTCTACGAGCGGGAGAACCGGCGGCGAAACTAACCCGAAGGGTTCCCGCCGAAGGCGCATAGCGGAACGGTTTACCGTCCGAAACGGCTGCACTATTCGCAACCCAACCCCGCCCCAATTGTCCCAACCATCAGGAGTCTTTCAAAATCATGCGTCCCCTGTTTCGCCTCGCCGGTGGCTTTTTCGCCCTGTCCGCCGTCTCGCTGTCCGTAATACCCGCCTGTGCGCAAAAAGCGTCGCCTGCTAAGAAGGCACCGCCCGCCAAACCCGCCGCCGCTACGAAAGCCGTGCTCGCCGGAACCTACGGCGGCAAACTCGCCGTCAGTCCGACTGTGTCACTGACGATCATCTTTCACATCAGCGGGACCGCCGCGAAACCGACCGCCACTATGGACGTTCCCGAGCAGGGCGCGAAGGGTTTCCAGGTCACGGAGACGGTTCTGAAAGGTGACGCCGTGACGTTTCGCATGCCGGGACTCGGCGCGACGTTCGCCGGGACGCGGAGCAAAGACGGCAAGACGATCACCGGCACATTCGCGCAAAGCGGGCAAGACTTCCCGCTCGTCCTGACGCGAACGACGAAGGAAACGGTCGTCGTCCGCCCGCAGACGCCGAAGCCGCCGTTCCCGTACCGCACGGAGGAGGTGTCGTATGCAAACCCGAAGGCGACAGGCGTAAGGCTTGCCGGGACGCTGAGTGTACCGACGGGGGCGGGACCGTTCCCGGCGGTCTTGCTCATCACCGGGTCGGGACCGCAGGACCGCGACGAGACGATCATGGAGCATAAGCCGTTCGCGGTGATCGCCGACCATCTGGCGCGGCGCGGGGTGGCGTCGTTGCGCGTGGACGACCGGGGTGTCGGCGAATCTACCGGGGACGTGTCGAAAGCGACCAGTGCCGATTTCGCCGAGGATGTCCGCGCGGGAGTGGCATTTTTGAAGGGGCGGGGCGAAATCGATGGCGCGCGGATCGGTCTGATCGGGCACAGCGAGGGCGGGTTTATCGCGCCGATGGTTGCCGCGAACAACCCCGATGTCGCGTTCATAATCCTGCTCTCGGGCACCGGTGTTCCCGGCAAAGCGGTCCTTCTGGAACAACAAAAAGCGATTGCCACGGCGATGGGTGTACCTGCGGAGACGATCACGCAGGCGCAACGTTTTTCGAGTGCGGTGATTGCGATCCTGGAAAAGGAAAAAGACCCGGCGGCGGCACGCGAGAAAATCAACGCGCTGATTGCCAAAGAGGTTCTCACGGTCCCGGTTGCCAACCGGAAGGCGGACACGAAGCGGTTACAGGACGGCTTTTTGACGATGTGTGAGCCGTGGTTCACGTATTTCTTGCTGACCGACCCCGCACCCGTGCTACAATCGGTTTCATGCCCGGTACTCGCCCTGAACGGTTCGCTGGATCTGCAGGTTCTGCCGAAACAGAATCTTCCGGCCATCGAAGCCGCCCTGAAAACGGGGAACAACCAGGATGTGACGATCCGCGAACTGCCGGGTCTGAACCATCTGTTCCAGACGGCGAAGACCGGGGTGCCGCTGGAGTACGCGACGATCACGGAAACGTTCTCCCCGGAGGCACTGACGATCATCGCGGAGTGGATCGCGGCGCGCACAAAGTCGGCGGCGGTAGCGACGCCGTAAATGCATGGGGTGAGCCGCGCGAGCCGAACCCGGTCGCGTGGATCATCGCGGTCCGCGCCGCGCAGGTGGGCGGGGCGGCGGGCGTGGTTCTCGCCGCGTTCGCTACCGCCTATCCGCCATCGGTAATCGTCCCGCTCGCCGTCGCCGGGGGAATCGCGGTCGCCGGTGGACTATCGGCGTACTACGCCCGCACCTTCAACCCCCGCGCGACGTTCGCGGGAATTCCGCTCGTCGTTCGCCTGCCGGAATCTGCCGGAAACAGCGTCGCGCTGACGTTCGACGACGGACCGCACCCGGGCACCACGCCGCGCCTGTTGGACACTCTCCTCGCAAACAACGCCCGCGCTACCTTTTTCGTGGTGGGGGAACGGGCGAGTCAGTACCCGGAATTAGTACGTCGGATAGCGCGCGAAGGGCATACGGTCGGGGTGCACGGTCTGCGGCACCGGACGATGGTTCTGCAAAGTGCGGGGGAAATCGCGCGCGATCTGGGGGAAGCGGTGAAACGGATCGAAGATGCGGCGGGTGGTTCGTTGCCGCGCCCTCTGTTGCTCCGCCCGCCGTACGGATTCAAAACGGGGACGCTCGCCCGGACGGCGCGACGGCTCGGGTTCGTTATTGTCGCGTGGTCTCTCGACCCGCGCGATTACGACCCGACTGACGGGGAAGTATTGGCGGCGAAAATCGAGGCAAGACTGATCCCCGGCGACATCGTGTTGCTCCACGAACGCCCGGAATCGCCTGCCGCTGCCGACGCGCTACAACACATACTGGAAGAGTGTCGCGAAAAGAAACTATACCCGGTGGGGCTAATCGCTGTCGCTGATCTTCTTCATCATCCACCAGCACAAGCCACCGAGGGTTAGGAACACCACCAGAATGCGAAGCCAGAGGGGCATCCAACCGGTCAGCGCGACCAGTATGGAGACGCCGATGAGGATGCCGGCGCAATAGGCACCGGTGCGCAATAGTTCTTCGCGCTCGTCAGTGTTCTGCCAGAGCGTGGTGAACTCGCGCTTTGTTTCCAGGGCAACATCCTGAATCGTGTGGACCGTTCCGTGAGCAACGTCCTGAAGTTGATGTACCGTCGTGCTGGCGGTGGACACCGCCGCTTCTTTCCAATCACCGACTGCTTTATCCGACATGAGAATACCTCCGCGAATGCGTCTACGAAATCCGACCGCCTGTGTAGACGATACCAGGCGGACACATGTTCCATTATCGGCAAAAAAAAACGAATCCATACGGATTAAAACAGGAGAAACGTTCCCGAGCGGATCACGTCAGCCTGCTACCGATTATGGAAGGCGATGATCTGCTCCTAAAACCGACTCGCCATTACTATTATGCCGTGTTCCGTCGAAGCCGCGAAAAGTTTCGGGGGGCATCCTCGTAGCAACGCCCCCCGGTTGTTGGCTATGCGGTCGGTAGCCCTGTATCCAAGCCGAGTTGCCCCAGCAGTTGTTGCGCCTTGATGCGCTGCGGTATTCCCCAGGTTAGAACCCCCTCGATCACCGCCCCGTAAGTGAACGTTTCCGCCGGTTCACATGCCCGGTCCACCCACTCCGTCTCCCACAAGCCGTCCGCTTCCACCTGGCGGACGAACACGGCAAAGTCGGCGTGGTACCCCTCATGTCGGGTAATCATCTCCTCCACCGATTTACCGGTGGAGGTGCGATAACCGGCGTCCCGTGACTCCCATCCGATTTCATCGAACAGGGTCAGTACCCAGATGTCAGATACCATCCGGTCCAGCGTCTCACGGAGCGTTTTTTCCGGTTCCACAAACGGCATAAGGCTGTGACGGAACGCCAGCGGCGCATCGAGTTGCGCATCGGAAAGCAGTCGCGCCATCTGCAACATGCTTTGTTTCGTGCGGTAATCGCTGTCTAAAAATCGTTCGGTCAGGTTCATGGTCGTTTTCCTTTTGGATGGGACAGTGCCGCGTAGCGAGATGATTTCCTGCGCGGCAGAGTTATAATGAACACCGGACGGGGCGAGCAATGGTAGCGGCGCGACGCGGGCGGCAAGTTTGCGGTACTCGCGCGGCGCAACGCGAAACATCGCTTTGAAAGCGCGTCCGAAGCCTTCGAGGGACCGATAATCCGCCTCCAGCGCGATGAGCGTGATCGACCGGGTTGTGCTCCGCAGTTCGTGCGCGGCACGTTCCAGTTGTAGCCTCCGGCGGACTTCGCCGGGCGTTTCGCCGACCGCTTCGCGGAACACACGCTGGAAGTGGAAGCGACTCAGGCAAGCATCGCTCGCCATCGCGTCCCCGCCTGCACTGCTGGTGCCGGAGAGTTGTCTCGCCAGAACACGTAGCAGTTCGCGTTGCCGGTCACAGTTCGTCGGTGGGTCTGTGTTCATACGGTGTCATTCTATAAGCCACGCGAAAGGAATACTTGACTGTTTTTGCTGTCTTATTACGCCTTTCAAAAAAGTTTTCATATGCGAGCCTCTTTCAAAAATAGGGATTGGAAAATTGAAGGCAATTGGCGTTCAGTATCGAAAAGGAGAATGTGAAAAGCCAAAACGAATCGAACGCCAACG
>JAYULM010000562.1:0-23147 GCA_043763605.1 Armatimonadota bacterium
GGGGTGAGGTTCCGGGACAACCGCGTAACTCCTATTTAGTTTATTTATCAGGATGGTTCTCTGACCGGAACAAGGCGAGACGCCATGCGCTCGATTTCATCGAACTGCTCCGCAGCCAGAAATTCGCCGTATCGGGTCAGACCCTGCTGGATCAGTTCGCCCCAGGCAGCCCAGGGACCGACCGTGCGCCATCCTTTGACCTGCGCCCGTACCAGAGCGTGTTCGGCGCGGGAGAACGCCTCCCGCTTGGCATCGTCCCACCCCGGCATGGCGCGGGCGACTCTGGCGAGCCGCGAGATAATACATTCCGCATACCGCCGCCCCAGTTCGGGGGAGGACCCTTGCTCGATGTCGGGGGTCGCCCCATATTCGGGGTCCTGCCGGATACGCTCGATCTCGACAAGATCGGGATGCAGATGCCACAGTAGCGAGGTTTCCCCGATCCCGGCGTGATCACCCATGTACCCCTCGTCGTGTGCGAGCCAGTATTCCGGCGTTCCCAGCACGGGAATCTGAAGCCGCTCGGTCATCCGTGCGCCGACTTCCCGAACGACGATCTGCTGGTTGTGCCCGTAATGTCCGGTCACGATCACAATGGCGCGGAACCCCTGTCGGTGAAACTCGTAGCACATCTGCTCCAGAACCGGGCGTAGCAGGTAGTTTTCCCAGGCGAGTTCGCCCTCTAATACCACGGTCGCTGGCTTATCCAGACCGCCCATCCCCCCGTATATCGGCGGATGAACCACGCCCCCGCCCGCGCGGCGGGCGGCTTCGACACACAGGGCGTGCGCTTTCAGCGAGTCCAGACCCAATGCGTTGTGCTCACCGTGCCACTCGACCGTGCCGAGCGGCAGGAAAACAACCGGAAGCGCGGCTACCGCCGCGCGGTATTCGGCAGGAAGCATCCGCTCCCACTGTACATTTCGCTCAGTGTCGCTCATGGCTTCCTCCGAGATAGGGGGCGTAATCCGAGGGGCGGCGGTGGTCCCATGCCATCCAGCCAAGTGGGTCTCCATGTAGTCTACGCGTAACGCCGAGCGGGACAGCGACCGTGCGAACTTCGGTTTCGGCTCCCATCTGGCAGATAGTCTCTCCGAGGGGACCGACTATGTAACTGCCGCCGTTGAACCGCCCGGCATGGTTGACTACGGCGATAAAAACTTCGTTTTCCGCTGCCCGCGCCCGTGTGATAAGTTCGTTGTCGGCTTTTTGACCGTGAGAATTCGAGGCTCCGGTCAGCGGGTAGGTGTTCGTCGCCAGAGGGCAGGCGATAAATTCCGCGTTCAGACCGCGCAGACAGCGAACCGATTCTACGATCTCGCGGTCGAAACAGATCATCGCGCCAACGCGCAGATTTCCCCCGCTGTACGTCTGATCGGAAACAAAAAAACGGTCCCCGGGCGTGAATAACCCGTCGTGCTCGGCGGACTCGAACGGGCGACAGTGCATTTTGCGATACGCCCAGACGATTGCGCCGTTCCGGTCTATCAGGACGGCGGTGTTATGAAATGTTCCCGACTCCCCGCGCTCCGCGAAGCCGAAAACGACCTCGACCTGCAGAGACTTGACGCGTTCGCGGACCTGACTCAGATAGTTGCCATGGATCGGCTCGGTCGTCGCCGGAAAGCGCGTCTTCCAGTCCGAAAGGCCGGGTCCGGCATAGCCGTTCAGCACACATTCGGGCGTAATAATCAGTTCCGCCCCCTGTCCCGCCGCAGTGGTGATGTCCTCCAGGACACGGCGGAAATTGCCTTCCACATCCCATTCCACGGTCGCCGTCTGACACAGACCGATCTTCACGACTGCAGGCTCTTCCTCGTAACTCATTGCATCTCCTGCCTCATACCGATCTTTTCCGCAACACGCATCCCTGCTTCCGGTGGGCAGTCTGTTTTCTGCCACACCGGAAGCAAGGGGAGATTCCTGCCCCTATTGCGGGGCGTTTTGCGGGGGCCAACCCAGAGCCGGGAGCGTTTTCCACTTCCCACCGTAGGTGATCAGTTTGGCGTGACCGTCGAAGAAGACCGCGTTATAACCCTGCGAATGGTTGATATTGGTGCGGAAGCCGGGAGCCAGTTCCGGTGGGACGAGGTCGGGACCATTCCAGCCGAACGCGCCGCGCTCGGTGAGGATGATACGCTCGGCGACGAAATCCGACTGCTCCCCCGTCTCCAGTCCCTGCAACTTCTTCGTCTGTCCACTCGGATATTTGACACAGGCGAAGGGCCATCCCGGCAGGCAAACATTGTAGATCCAGTTGACGACCATGTGATACGACTGTTTCCCATGGGCGATATTCTCGGGCGAAGGGTCCGTATACTGGTCCGAGGTGCAGTACCAGATGTTCTGGTTCTTGGTGTAGGGACCGAGTTGGATGTGCATCAGGAACCGATAAAACTCGTATCCATAGGTACACCCTGTCATCGGCGGACCGGGGATACCGGGAACCGTGACGCCGACCCAGTCCGGATTGATAGATCCCCCGCAGGCACTGCCGCCGAAACTCGGGTACGGGTTCCGGTCGGGGTTGTTCTCCCATACCATCGCCGTGTTGTCGTTACCCATCGGGTAAAGTTCGTCGTAGTCCTGCGCGTACATCTTATAGCCGAGTCCGATCTGCTTGAGGTTGGACAGGCAGGATATTTGCCGCGCCTTCTCGCGCGCCTGGGCAAAAACAGGGAAAAGTATCGCGGCGAGTATCGCGATAATGGCGATCACGACGAGCAATTCGATCAACGTGAAGCCGCGTCGCGGCGTCAAAACAACTCGATTGAACATATAGCCTCCTAATACTGAAGAAACGGAACGGGATTTCGTCATTCGTTCCGAGGGTCGAAAAGCGGTGCTGCAAAATCGCGGCACCTTTAGCAACGCTGCGTTCGGGAAATAGCCCGACTACGGTTTTGTCGGGTTCATTTTTGATTCCTGCATACGTCTTTGTATCTCCGCACTAACCTGGGGCGGCATCCCGGTCGCGCCGGGGTCGGTTGCCACAGGAGCACGGCGTTCGGAGCGCAGGTACGCGAAGACCGCGATACCCAGAATAATCACCAGTGCTGCTGCAGCCACCAAAGGTGACACCTTTTGTTTCATCATCCTCCTTTTAGGTAGCGCGATTCACGCGCCTCCTGATCCATCGGTTATTTTGCTCTACCATTTATCGGAACGACAAAACGCCGTGACTGGCATGGGTGCCGTTTCGTTCCGCCGGTGCGGAAACCGCCTTGCGAATCAGTAGCGGCACATCCAGAACGACCGTTCGTGACGGCGACACCTCGGAATCGATAGACTCTAACAACAAATCGCAGGCAGTCTCCCCCAGTCGTTCGAAATCGGGCGCGCTCGTCGGGATCGGCGGATCGAAGTACCGCGCTGTCGAACGGTTGTCGAACCCAACCACGCGCATATCCCTGGGCACCTGGATTCCACGCCCCCTCAGCAGTGTCACGAGTTCAAGCGCGAGGGTATCTTCCGGGGCGATGATCGCCGTCGGCGGTTTTTGCAAAGCCTGCCACTGATCGAGATAACCATTCAACGCCGCATTATGGTCCAGCGCGGTATCGAAGCGACCGACCAGTGCGTTGTCTTCGGCGATGCCGAAGTCGCGGAGGGCATCCCGGTAGCCCTCGAACCGCGCCGCCAGCGGGGTATGGAGCACCTCGCCCATATAACTGAGCAGCGCGATGCGCGAGTGCCCCTCTTTGACCAGCCATTCCGTCATCGCGTAGCCGAGGCGCCGGTTGTCGAAGAGGACTTGAAGCCCGCCATGTTGGGGCAGACCCGTATCCGCCAGAACAAAGGGCACCCCCAAAATCTCCGAGCCGAGGTAGTCACTCTCCAGTGTCTCGCGCCGACGCGGGACGGGAGTAATTACCAGCCCGCACACACCGGATGCGATCAAGTCGCGCACGGCATCACGTTCATGTTCGAGGCTGTTACCCGCGTTGCCCATCAGAACCTGATAGCCGCGGCGATGTGCGATCCGGTCGATCCCCCGAAAACAACGCTGAATCAACTCTTCACCGGCGAGCGGAGCGACATACCCGATCTGGCGCGATGTCGCCGGTGTGCGAACCATGTGCTCCCGATGGGGGACGGCGGCAAAATTCCCCCGGCGGTGTCGCCGCACGAGAGACCCCTCGGTCGCCAGAACGGTGAGTGCTTTGCTGATCGTGGGCCTGCTAACCTGATACCGCTCCTGAAGCTCCCGCTCGGAGGGAATCTGCTGGGAATCCTCCGGTACCTGGAGATAATCCGCACGAATCTGCTCTTTAATTTTCCCGTATAACGGAATGCTCATAAAGGTATAATCTTACCAGCAAAAATAACTACCGACTTTGGTAAGTCCAGTCCGCGTCTTGGTAATACCAGATGGTAACAGGAAATCCTTGCTTTGTCAAGGGGGCAAAGCAATTTTTTTTGCTGAGGGTAGGGGGACTATGCATCAACGATCCGTTGCCCGACAGCACTGGCTTTACCAGACTGTTCACACGTACGTCTTTCCCATCGCCATCGGGAGATCGTTGCACCGTGCGAGAGCAAGCTGGGAATTCTTGCCCGGTACCCGGAAGATCGGTGATTCGGAATCGCCGACAAATTCGGGAACCTTATAATCGCCGGTTCGCAATGGGTCAGGCGACACCCGACGTGGGGGACGATCCGTCCCCGATTTGCCCCCGGGTTGATTCCGCCGGGGAAAAACTGAGTCTACTCTGGATGTTTTCGGTCGCGTACAACGCGTCATATGAATGACCGGGACGCTCATACCAGGATAGATCCAACTGATCCGCCCGACTCCCCAGACAGGAGCGCAACACTGCGGGTACGGGGTCGCCACAGTTCGCAAGTGGCGTGACCGCGTTGAAGACGCGTACACCGGGTCGCGGCGGCGCGGCGACGGCACAATCCAGAGCCTTCAAAAGATCGCCGAACATGACGCGGGCGAGGTTGACGAACGGCAAGCCGAGCGGGTCGTCCACGCGGAAAAGATGGGGAGCGTCCGCGCTTTCCACGAGACCTATGCGGAGGCTGATGAAATCACTATCGGGGATTACCCGGTGGAAATAGCGGGTCAATTCCTCCATCATCGCTTTGGAAAAACCGTACGCGTCATAGGCGAGGCAGGGTGCTCATCGGGTATAGGCAACTGGAGAGGCATGAAGTGATCGCTCAAACAGCCTGCGGCAGCGATGGAACTGGCAAGAACGAACTTGCGACACCCCCGGTCGAGCGCGTACCGGAGCAGACGGCGCGTCCCGAGGACATTGATGGGCAAGTCCGTCCTCTTCGGAGCCGCTGCCCGTCACCGCCGCCAGATGAACGACACACGAGATGTCGTACGGGTCCAACTGGCGCAGGTCCTCGAAGGAATGAAACTCCCCCTGGACCGACAGGAGGTTTCCCGACGGCTTCTTGCGGGACAGGAAGATCACCTGCCGCTTTGTCGAGGGTTATTGTGCGTACGCGTTCCCGATCCTTCCGCTCGCGCCGGTAACGAGCGTGTATCCGTCACCGGCGGCTGGTTTGGTTTCTGTCATGTTGCTCCATTATCGACTCCCCCCGGCTCATTTCCGTTATCGGGTGCCAGCACGAGGAAATTCGGCAGGAAGTCTTTCTCGATGAACGCGATCAGCCCGAGTAGCCCGCCCCAGTGATAGAAGGCGTCGCTGTTGCGCAGTTCGCCGCCCTGCCCCGTGTCCGCACAGTAGTTCTCGCACACGCGCCCGTGTTCGCGCCATTCCTTGAGGAGCAACGATTGCGACTTCGCCACCAGTTCGGTTTTTGCTTCCGGCAGGTCGTATCGGCACAGTCCGGCATACACGAGGAAGTTCATCGGTGCCCAGATCCGCCCGCGCCAGTAGGTCTGGTCCGGGTACGCCGGGTCATCGCGGGAGATAGACGGCAGTACATAATCCCCCCCGAACCGCGCCGGGTGGAGCAGATGTTCCTCGACCATACGCGCCGCCTGCTCCCCGGTCGCCGCGCCGCCCAGCAGCGGGTAGAAGTTGGTCGGCGAGACGCGCGCGCTGAGTTCTCCGGTGTCCGTGCGCCGGTTCAGGAAAAGCCCCGCCCCTTCGTCCCAGAGTCGCCTCTGGATCGATTGGCGGTACCGGTCGCCGCGTTCGCGTAGTTCGTCCGCTTCGGCGTCGCGCCCCAGGATCACCGCGAGTGCTTCCAGCGATTCGCAGTCGCGGACGTACAGTCCGTTCAGACCGGCGTCGTGCAGGCATTGCAGGTGCTTGGACTGGTCGAACGGCACGCCATCCCACATCGGCGAGTTGTCCAACCCGGATTCCATCATCGGGCCGATGGCGTTGTCCACCTCTGCGGTTTCGAAGTGCGCTCCGGCACGCGGCGGGAACGGGTCGGAACCCCAGCACAGCAGATCTCCATCGCGCCGCGCCGTGTCCCACCACCGGTTCCAGCGTAGCAGGTCGTCGAACAGCATCTCGGGTAGCCACCGGTCGCCGAACGTCCGGTACAAGCCGAGCACGATCATCGCGCCGACCGGTGGCTGGGAGCGGTCATAACTCTTGAGGTCGCCGACCGTGGCGAAGTTGGGGACGAAACCCGACCCGGTTATTTCACGCGTGATCTCGATGGCGTTCGCGTACGCCAGGTCGCGGTTGTCTATCGCCGCCATCGCGGCGGCGAAATAGGTGTCCCAGCAGAACAGGACATAGCCGCCCCACACGCAGTTCCAGATGCGGCTGACCGGGGAGACGACCCGGTCTTTGAGCGGGTCATAGACGGTGTTCCAGGCGAGGCAGGTCTGCATCGCCCGGTACGTTTCCGCAAGATCGCCGAAACGGTCCGCCGCGTACTGTTCCTGCTCGCGCTCCCGGTCGCGCATAACCGCCTCGATCCCGGCACGGGTGCGGTCCACCCCGCCGGTGGATAGCGCGATGGGTTCACCGGCGACGAGTGTGTACGCCAGGTAGCCGCCCTGCGCGGGAATGTACGGGTCGTGAACAGGCGCGTGGTTTTGCCCTGCCGCGAGGCGCAGGGTCTGTTTTGTGTCCGGCGTCTCCCATTGGAGTTCTCCCCCTCGTTCATAGACGTAGCCCTCCCGGTTCCAGAGGACGCCGCCTTCGGCGACCAGCGTCGCCGGTTTGTATTCCTGCGAAGCGAGGGTACTGACGAGGAGTAGCAGGTCGCCGCCCTCGGTCGCGCTCTCTACCCGGATCGTTATGTCTTTCCAGCGGACCGTGACATCGGTATATCTGCCGTCATACGAGCGCACGGCGGGGATAACGACTTCCGCCTTTTCTCCGCGCCGCCCGATGAGCGACTCCTTCAGATAGGATCGGTCCCGGTATTCCTTGATCCCCAGGTTGACGGCGATGCCTTCCGGGAGCAAGACATGCGACAGGACGCTACGCGTGTTCCAGGTGTTCCAACCGCGTGCGAGGGTGCGCTTGAGTTCATGGTAAAAGTCGGGGGTGTCTGGCGATTTCATAATTGAGATGACGTTTCTGTTTCTTGACTGATGACTGTTATAACCGAAACCGCTCCTGGTCGAAGCGGGCACCGGTGTAGATAATCCGGGTAGGGTTGCCGCGTCCGTCGTTATTGTGCCCTGAAATTGAACCTGTTTTTTCTGTCCTGCCCGGACGGGGGCAGGACAGAAAAAGTGATAAACCTACCAGCGGTAATAGCGATATGGGTCGTCGCCGAGGTCGAAATCCTCGCGGTAATCGGGATGATACAGGCTCGTCGGCTTTGCCGCCGCCGCTTTCCCGGCAGGACGTAGCGATAACTGGTCTACCGTACCGCTGAACCCGCCGCCGCCGAAGTTGTCGAAAACGCGGACGGCGATCACGTTGCGCCCCGCTTTGACCTGTGCGGCGGGGATGACATAGTTCCGGGGGACGTTATACCCCGTGCTCCCGCCGACCTTCGTTCCATTCCAGTACGTTTCATCGGCGTCGTCCACCGCCCCGAGGGAAAGTTCCAGGTCTTTACCTGCCCACCCAACGGGGACCTCGATCACGCGCCGCACGACCGCCTCGCCGTCGCTTTCCGTGAACTCCGTGACAGAGCCGGGCAGATTCATAGTACGCATTTTGCTTTCATCGGCGGCATTCGTTAGCAGGGCGCGTGCCGCCGGCGAGACGCCGGGGTCGGCGGAAAGTTGATCCGGCGACGGGGCGGCGGGCAGTTTCTGCGTCACCTGGATTTTCCACGCGCCGCCGAGCGGCACGACATCCGCCCGCGCCGCAGTGGCGACGAAGATGCGGTTATCCTGATCGAACGACGCCCCGAGGTTCGCGGCGACCTGCGCGAATGCGCGGGTTTGACGCCATCGGGACAACCGGTAGTAGGTCCGCGCGTCAACGTCCAGCGTGGTCGGGTCTATCTGGCAGAACAGGATCACGCCTTTGCCGATCTTCCGCCGTCCCAGAAACCCGTTCGCACCGACTTCTACCCCGTTCCCGCCGACAAGGACGGTGGCACCCGCTTCGTTGCGCCACCGCAGATCGGACACGGATAGCCCGCGTGTTTCCTGCCATTGCGGCACGGTTGTCGCGCCGAGCATACCCTCGCGCACTTCGCGTCGTGCGCCGAGCGGGTCTGCCGCCGTCGCGGGGCGCGGCAAGACGAGTACCGCGCCTCCGGCACGGGCGAACGCTTCCAACGCCGCCGCGTCCGGCAATTGCCCGCTTCCTACCAACACCAGCGCGTCGCCGCCGGGCGGCGGCAGTTTCGTACTTTCCTTGTACCGCACTCCGACGCCGTCGAGCAGTTTCCGGTCGGAATCCGCCGCGCCGATCAGGAGCGTACTCTCCTTGCGCGGCGCGGACGGCGTGGTCGTGACGGTGTGGAGCATCTGCGTTGCGAGTTTCGCGGCGGCAGGGTCGGCGGAAACATGGTCCTCCAGGTCAAGCGTACACAGGGTCAGTGTTCCCTTGCCGTAATCCAGCGTCATGAGCGGGGAGTAGGCGAGATCGAACTCGCACTCCAGCAAAGGACGCCATCCGGTGCGGTGCGGTTTTTCGACCGCCGCGCTGGAAACCACATGCCGTGCTCCCCATCGCCAGCCCCAGTACGGGGAACCGCTCGGAGCTTTTGCATGCTCGGTCTTGACATAATCGGGGCGCGCGACTACGAGGCGGCTCTCGCCCGTCCAGTCGCGCAGGTCGGTGGCGTCCAAACCTGCGAGTGCCGGATGCGCGGATGTCACCGGGAATGTGCGCCGGGTCAGGATGCCGGAAACGCGCAAGCCGAAGTACGTGCGCATCCAGTCGGGGTCCTGCGCCATTAGAAGCGCGCGACCGCCCTTCGCGACGTACGACCGTAGCGCGGCCAGTCGGCGGTTCGCCTCGTCCAGTGGCACCGAGGAAAGTGCCTTGCGACCGATGACGACGGTAGCCTTAGCCGGCATGTCGCCGTTCCAGGGACGCACGGCGTAGCCGAGCGATTTGAGGAGCGCAGTCGTCTCGCCCGCCGGGTCGAACGCGTATATGGTCATAGTGGTCGCGCTCTCGCCGCCGACCGTCCGGCGCGCGGGTTGCTTCGGAAACACGCGGAAGTCGAACGAATCCCGGTGTGCTCTCCCGCCAATCGTCGCCGCAAGCATGATTTTACCGTCGGTCTTGACCGTGGTTGCGCCCGGCGTTGCGAACGAAATCGGCACGAACGCCGTTTCGGACGGCGCGATTTTCCCCGAGACGGTTTTCGTTGCCGCCGTTTTACCGGCGGCACTCGCCGTCCAGGTCAGCGTATAGGGCTGTGTGTCGCGCGTATCGTTCAGGAGGGCGACGCTTTTCGCGACGGTCGCCCCGGCGCGGAAGTTGTGCGATTTATCCGTGAATGCCGCTTTGGGACCGGTGATCCAGGCGAGTGTGGGACCGTTGTTCTCGACCAGCGCCCTGCCCGGAGCGAGCATCTGGTTGGCGTCGGTGTCTGAGTACCGCCCGAAGTTTTTTTGCTTCATCGCAGGTAAATAGCCACCACGTCGCCCCGGCAGGAACGGCGGGAGCGGCACCTCCTCCTCCGCCTTCGGACCGGCTTGCCACCCGTGCCCATCGCTCCAGGGGATCATCCCCCCGGTGACACCCATCGTGCGCCACGACCGCCAGATGTTGTGGGTGTACAGGGACTGTAGCCGCTGAAACGCCGGAGAGTTTCGCATCTCTGCGGTTTCGTGCCAGCCGTCGTACTCCTGCCCCCCTTTGTAGGAATCCCGCATCCGCTTGCGATATTCGGGCGTTTCTGTACGGTACGCCTCCTGTCCCAGATAGGCGGCGGCGAACTCGGTCATCAGCGGTTCGGAACTGATAGACGGTCCGTAGCCGTTGCGCCCGCGATGCATGGTCGTCATGAACGGGGTCATGAATTCGATTCCTATGTATGGCATCGCCTTGAACTTCGAGGCGTCGTTCGTCGCCCAGTCGCTCATCCATTCTTCCACGTCCTGGAGCGGCAACATGTCCATATAGTGGTTGACGGCGAAAACGTCGCCGACATCCGCGCCCTGATGCGTGAACACGGGGCGAGTCGGGTCATATTTTTTGAGCAGGGCGACGGCTTCGCGCCCGGCGTCGGCGTTGCGTTTCCAGCCGGGGTTCGGGGTGTACCCGGCGCGACCGATCAGGCGCGGGTCTTGATCATTGTTGTAGCCGAAGAAGTTCGCGGACGGCGTGAACATGACTACCGACGGGTGATTTCGGTAGCGACGCCATTCGGCGACCATCTGCCGCTCCCACTCCGCCTTCTGCTTATCGTCCCAGATGAACCTGTACCCGGGTCCCATGACGAAGGGGTTGACCGAGATGGTAGGCACCGAGATGAGCAAACCCTTCTGGTCGGCGACTGCCGCGAACAGTTCGCGGAACGGCGTCTTGCCGCGCTCGTTATGGTTCCAGGGCCAGCACTCTGCGAAGTTGAAACCGGCGGACATCAGGTCGTCCGTGTTCGCCGCGACCATCTCGGTGATCCCGCTCCGAGAAAAGTCGTCGACCGCAAGGGTCGGACGTAGCCGGATCTCGGTGCCGTTGAGCAGGAACTTGCGCCCCTCCACCCGGAACTCGCGAAACCCGAATGTCTCGGATGCGTCGTCGTCCACGCCCGCCCCTTTCGCAGTGACGACGATCCGGTACAGGCTCGGTTTGCCCGCTTCCCAGAGTTTCGGGTCGGCCCATGTCCACGTGACTGCGGCGGACTGCCACGGCTTCGCCTCGGCGTTCACCATGCCTGTAAACGATTTCGCCTCGGTGCCATCGGGGTTCAGTACCCGGGCGGTTATCGCCACCGTACCTGCTTGCGTCACGTCGGTCAGTTCCGTCTCGACGGTCAGTTCCTTTTTTCGGACACTGGTGCGCACGAAAAGCCCGTCGATATGTGCGCCTTTCGGTCGGCTACGCAGGAACACGTCGCCGGTAATGCCGCGCGTGTCCAGCGTCGCCTCGGTGGTGGAAACCTGAGCGGACGCAGTTTCCATGAACGACAACACCTCTTTGGCGTCGGTGGCTGCGACCACGCGCAGGGCAATCGTGTGCGACTTCCCGGGCGTCACGAACTCGGTCAGGTCGGCGGTGCCGTAGGGCCAGGAGATGCGTCCGGCGGGGCGGCCGTCCACCAATACATCGGCGTCGGTGCTGACCCTGCCCACGTCGAGGATTACGGCTCTTCCCTGCCACGCGGCGGGTACGGTGAGCGTCTGCTCGTACCACGCCCGCGCGATCTTGCTTCCGTCGTAGTCTTTCCACGCCGCGCCGGTTCCGCGCGTGACCACGCTGGGCCAGCCGTTCTGGTCGCGCCAGTCGCCCGGAACACGGATCGCCCCCCACGCGCCGGAACCGTCCGCAGGACGCGCGACCGAGTCGGGGGACGGCGCGAACCGCCAGACGCCGTTGAGACAGATGTCCGCCCGCTTTTCCGTCGTCACCTCCGCCGGACCGGGCGGGGTAACTGGAAGCGTCTGACCCCACGCGGAAACGGCGGCGGACAGCGAAAAAACTACGGCGAAGAGGGGGACGGTAGCGGCGGCGACACGTCGGTTGGAATATCTCATACTTCGAATCTCCAATGCGTTCAATGTTGGTGTGGTCGATTAACTTTCGATGTAAATTGCCCGGCACGAAATGGATCAGGCTCTGCAATTCTCGTCATACCCGCTGCATTTTCGGGCGTGGTCCGATGTCATGGAGGCTGATGGCGGTGAAGCCGATTTCCTGCGTCGGCGAGTCGGCGGGCAGGGTGAAGTCGCCGTTATCGGGGTCGGTGAAGCCCGGATCGCCCGTACGGGAATGGCGGTCCTGCCCGGTCTTCTGCCACTCGTTCAACGAAAACTTCCGCACACGCGGGTCGGCCTCGTTCGCTTTGTAGCCCCAGTCGAATGTCACTTCGCCGCCCTTCCACGGGCTGAAGGTGTATACGAGCGGCTCCGTCGTCGTCACGTCCCAGTACAGGTTGAGATCGCTGGTCAGTTCGCCCGATTCCAGCGACCGCTCGAAATCGCTGTACGCCGATTCGCCCTTGAGCAGGAACACGTTTCGCTCGAAGCGCATTCCGGGGCGCGGGTAGTCCACCCACTTGTGGTGCGGCTCGCGCCCGAGAAACACGCCCTGCTTCTCGGCGAACGCGAAAATGTTGTTGCGGACGACGTTGGAGCGTCCCCAATGCATCGAAACGCTCTCGCCCACCTGGCAGACCACGTTCCCTTCGACCAGAATGTTCGACGACCCCTGGTCCAGATAGATGCCGCACGCGCCGTAGCCGCCGCTGACCATGTCATGAATGTAGTTGCCGCGCAGTACTGTGCCGGACAGGACACCGAGCGTGTAGATGCCGCCCATGTCCGACAACACGCCCTGCCCGAGATTGAAGATGTGATTCTTCTCGACCTGGATGTCGCGAGCCACCTGCTCTTCATAGTCCCAATGCCAGCCGATGCTGATCCCGGTCTGGAACAGGTCGCTGATCTCGTTGTGCGCGATAACGTTGGCGTCGCTGAACATGCTCAGTATGCCCATCGCGCTCATGAAGACGCGTCCGCCCGCCGTGATGCGGTTGTCAGTGATCCGGTTCCTGCCGGTGCGCCGCGAAAGGGGGCTTTCCGTGCCCCCGCCGTCCATTTTCACGCCGCCGCCGCCGAGATCGCGGAATGTACAGCCGACTATCTGTATCGCCGTGCATCCTTCACGCAGGTCCGCGCCGTAAAAGCCGATCCGCTCTACCCGACAATCCACGACGGCGCAGTCGCGCGCCCCCTCGAAATGCAGGACGCCTGTCGCGCTGTACGCGCTCTGGGGGTTCGACGCCTTTTCGTCGGCAGGATCGCCGCCGTTATTTTTGATGAAGTGCCGCGCGGAATCGCGCGGACGCCAGGTTTCGGGGGACGTATACGGGTCCCACCACTGCGTCCACGCGCGCGGTTGTTCCCAGTCGGCGTGCTCGAACGCCAGTCCCTCGAAGCGCAATCCTTCCACGAATCTCCCGGAATCCAGGTCGCCGACGACGCGAAGAAACTGATACACGGTCGGGATTACGGCCTCGGTGTTATCCGGGGTTTCGTTCGGCAGCGGCAGATAGTACAGTTTCCCCGTGGCGCGGTCAAGATACCATTCGCCCGGTTCGGTCAGTGCCTCGGCGACGTTCTCCACGAAATAGCGCGTCCCCGATTGGAGCGGCATCAGCGCGGCGCGCGACGACGTGCAGACGCGGGCGTCGGGGTCATAGGAAACGAGCGGCATCCGCTCCTCGATCCACCAGTGCAGGGCGACAGCGTCTATGTCGCCGATGTTCGCCCAGCCCGGCGACAGGTCGCCCGGAGCCGCGACGAAGCGGCGACCTCCCCCGAAGAAACCACTGCCCACTCGTTGCGGTTCGCCCTCGGTCTTGAAGTACCCCGCCTTCGGGAGGCGGGGGCGCGGGGCGCGACGGTTGTTGACGAAGAGTGAGCGGAACGGTCGCCCGAGTTCGCTGAGCAGATAGGAAACGTCGGCAACCCAGACATCCCGACCGTTGAATGATCCTGATTGCCAGTCAGTGACCCGAACGCCGCCGTCGAACACCGGTTCCTCGCCCGGGTAGGCGGCGAACGTGACGGGACCGGACTCGCGGGCGTCGAAGGTCAGCGGCTGGCGCAACGGATACCGCCCGCCGCGCAAAAGGACGGTCACGCCGCCCGCCGCCCGCCCTCGTCGGATCATTTCGTACGCGATCAGTTTCGCCGCCGGCACGGACGCCAGCGGACCGTCCGTGCCCTCTAAATTCGCTTCGGGCACCATGCCCGTCCAATGGTCGTTGCCGTTCGGTGCGACATACAGTGTATACAACACAGTCCCCTTCAGTCTGCTCCATCGCAACTTTTCTATAACGGTATAATAATTCTTCTTTACAACGCTGTCAAGCCGGAAAAGCCACGGTGGGCAAGAATCGGCGTATTATTTACGGCACGTCACGCAGTGCTGTGGAAGAATCGCAGGGACACACCAATTATGACAACACTGAGCCAGATCGCACGTGAGGCGGGGGTGACGGAAATGACCGTCAGTAACGTCCTCAACGGTAAAAACAAAGAAAACCGACCGAGTTCTCTGAAGCGAGGCAGCGAAATCCGAACGATAGCCGCGCGTCTGGGGTATCGACCCAATGCCGCCGCCCGCGCTGTAGCGAGCGGAAAATTCGGTGCCTATGGACTGCTTATCAGTAATGAACCCATGCGCGGCACGGTATTTTCCGGTACCTGGCGTGGGCTTTTTACTGCTCTCGATGCGCGCGGTTTACGTCTCGTGGTTGGCGACGTAGACGCCACCCGTTTTGCGGAAAAGGGCTACGTACCGCGACTGTTGAGCGAATGGTCCGTGGACGGATTGATCGTCAACTACACATCCGACATACCGGATACCGTGCGGGAGCGGATTGTCGCCGAGCGACTCCCGACCGTTTTCACCAACATTTGCCTCGACGCCGACTGTGTCTATCCCGACGACGAGGGCGCGGCGCGGCAAGCCACCGAATACCTCCTGAGCCTCGGGCATACCCGCATCGCTTACGCGGACTTTCTGGGCGATCATCTCTTCGCCCACTATAGCCACCTCGCTCGCCGCGCGGGGTACGAAGCGGCAATGCGGAACGCCGGACTTGCCCCCCGACTATTGACCGCCCCCGACCCGCCCGACCCCGCTGCCGCCCCTTCATTTCTGCGGCTACCGCTCGCCGCCGCCGTGCTCGATAAACCGGCGAACGAACGACCTACTTCGATCTTCACGTACGGCATTCACGATACGTTGCCCTTGCTGTATGCCGCCGCCGCCCGTGGAATACGTGTGCCGGGCGATCTGTCTCTGATCGGCGTTTATGACGAACCCGTGGAATATCCAGGAGTGCGCGTCTCCGCGATGCTGATCCCTTCCGTCGCACTCGGCGAGACGGCGGTAGCGATGCTCGACCGGAAGATAGCCTCCGGGGGGTCCCCCCAGGCTCCGTGCGCGATCCCGTTTCGACTCGACATCGGTGACACCTGCGCCCCCTCACGCTCACTGTAAACAGAATGTATGTCCTCTCACACGTCCCACCGCGCTTTACGCCCTGATACCGGCGTTCCCTTCAAAACCGTCCAATAATGTCTTCAATTTTTAAACCCGTGTCGCCATATGCCACGGGTTATCCTACTCACCTTAGGAGTTACGCGGTTGCCCCGGAACCTCACCCCTGGGCACCCTCTGGCTCCCCCTCTCCGTGCCGGAGAGGGGGAGCCAGAGAGGACACGCGGTGAACGTCTCGCCTCCGGTGTCTTACTCCCCCTCTCCGGCACGGAGAGGGGTACCCAGAGGGTGCCCAGGGGTGAGGTTCCGGGGCAACCGCGTAACTCCTATCACCTATAACCTCGGGGTTGTTGTCGCGAGCGCGGCGTGTTCCTTTTGCCCTCCGTTTCCTGTATACTCGATACACGCTCATTAGTTTTAGGAGAAAGCCTTGCCGTTCGTCCTGCCCCCGGATCAAATTGTCGCCCTGGCACTCGCCGCCTACGAAAAAAAGGACCTGCTCCGGAAGGGATTCGGGCGTTTGCTTCGTCGGCTGAAGCAAGGGAATACGAAGGTCGCCGTGTTCGGCTTAGGCGGGGCGGGTAAGACAACGTTGGGTCAGTTGTTGACCGAAGGCGAAGCCCGCCCACTTTTGCGCAGTGCTACCTATACCGAATCGCTCGCTGTGGAGGAGTACAAACTGCCTGAAATTGGCGGGTTGTTGATGGTTCCGCCCGGTCAAGAGCGTCGCATCGACGACTACTGGCACGATCTGTACCGCGATTTAGCCAGCGGGAAGTCGGTCGGGGTGGTTCACGTCGTTTCATATGGCTACAATTCGTTCATGAAGCGCGAGGTCAAGGACTTGAGCGCGTACCGCGAAGGCATGACGACAGATCAGGTCATGGCGGCGTATGTTGCCAGCGAGCGCGAACGCGAGTTGGACATACTGCGGCGATTGGTTCCGCGCCTGATAGACGCCAAGCGAAACATCTGGATGGTAACGCTGGTCACCAAGCAGGATTTATGGTGGGACGACGCGGCGAGCGTGGAAACGCATTACCTGCGCGGGCAGTATGAAGAAATACTGGGTGAAGTGCGACGCAAGCGCGGCGAAAGCAAATTCCGACATGAATATGTATCCGCCGGACTGGTGTCCAGTAATTTCACCGCACCGTCTGGCGAAGTGCTGATAAAAACAACCGGCGGATACGACCAGAGCATACAGGTCGCGCATTTAACGCAGTTGGTCAGCACTATGCAGGTGATGATCAACCGCAAGACGTAGAAAAAGGTGTAGGAAGATGGCATTGAAAGAAATCAATCTGCCCCAGGTCAATTCGTTCCCCCTCGGCAACGGCGCAACTGCCACGTCTGAGTACGAATTCGACGCGATAATGCGCCTATTAGATGAATATACGCAAAAGTATCAAACATCTGTCAGCAGAAAAACTGAATTAAAGCAATCTAACTTTCCATTCTTAGGGACTCTGTTCTTAGGAATTATGTTTATTCTACTGATAATTTGGTTGGTCGGAATCGTGACGCCTGCATCTCCAAAAAATAGCCTTTTATCCATCATAGTGTACGTGATTCTCATGATTCCTATGTGGATCTTAGGAATGATTGGACGAACTATCACCGATACGATTTTTGCCGAGAGAAGGTTGGCAATCTCCGCGCAGAAGTTTTTGAGAAGTCGGCTGGAAAACATTGTTCGTATCGCCTCGCAAATGCACGAACATAGCTCACTCCATTACGCGCAGAAGTTAGAAGCCGACTTGCGGCTTGCGGAAGCCGAAATGGTTCTGCAACTCGACAGAATAGTTCGCTGACAGTTACGCCTACTGCATTTCCTTCTTCCTGCGAAGCAAACTGAAAGCCGGTACAATCGGTTACTAAAAATATCGACTATTTCGTTTCAGTTGATTTCGAGGAAGCGTACTCTTATGGCGGCACAGAATTTAGAGCAGATTATCTCCCTTTGCAAACGGCGCGGGTTCATTTTCCCCGGTTCGGAGATTTACGGTGGGCTACAGGGAACGTACGATTACGGTCCCCTCGGCGTCGAACTCAAGAACAACCTCAAAAAACTGTGGTGGAAACACAACGTGTATGAGCGCGACGACATGGAGGGGATCGAAACCGCACTGCTCACGAATCGGCATGTGCTCCGCTATTCCGGTCACGAAAAAGGGTTCACTGACCCGCTGATCGACAACAAGACGACCAAGAAGCGGTATCGCTTCGACCACCTGCTCCGCGACCAGACCCCGGAAATACGAGCCGCAGTCGCGGCGGCGTTCGGGATCGAGCAGTCCGACGATTTAGATACGTTCGTCGCCGCGTTACTCGAAGACCCGGCGAAGGCGCGTACCGCGCTGATGACCGCCAAAGTCGTGGACGCCGCCGACGGGAAGCCGGGCGACTGGACCGAGCCGCGCCAGTTCAACCTGATGTTCAAAACGCAGGTCGGACCGGTCAGCGACGACGAGTCGTTCGCGTATCTGCGACCGGAGACCGCGCAGGGAATGTTCGTCAACTTCAAAAACGTCCTGGACACCACGAATCGCAAATTGCCGTTCGGGATCGCGCAGGTTGGGAAATCGTTCCGCAACGAGATCACGCCGCGCAATTTCCTGTTCCGCGTCCGCGAGTTGGAGCAGATGGAGATCGAGTATTTCGTTTTCCCCGGCGACGATGAGCGCATCCATGAGGAGTGGATTCAGGATCATATGGACTGGTGGGTGAACGAAGTCGGCTTGAAGCGCGAAAACCTGAAACTGTACGAGCACGTCAAACTGTCGCACTATTCCAAGCGCACCGTGGACATTCTGTACAACTTCCCGACGCTCGGCTTCGACGAGTTAGAGGGCATCGCCAACCGCACCGATTGGGATCTCGGCTCGCACTCGCGCGCACAGGACACGCTCCCGCTTTCGGACAACACGCGCGAACGGGCGATGAAGAACGAACACTCCACGGAAAAACTGACGTACTTCGACCACGAGGCGAAGAAACATATCGTGCCGTTCGTGGTCGAACCGGCGGCGGGCGTGGATCGCGGCGTGCTCGCCGCGCTGTGCGAAGCCTACGACGAGGAGGTGTTAGAGAACGGCGAAACCCGCGTCGTGCTACGCTTCAAGCCCGCGCTTGCCCCGATCAAGGTGGCGGTCCTGCCACTCGCGAAAAACAAGCCGGAAATCGTCGCGAAGGCGAAGGAGATCAAGCGGATGCTCCAGGCGTCGGGCACTATGCGCGCGGTATACGACGACACCGCCGCTATAGGCAAACTGTACCGCCGTCAGGACGAAGCCGGGACGCCGTTCTGCGTCACCGTGGATTACGACACGCTGGGTCAAAGCAGAGACGGTGGGACGGAATTGATGGACACGGTGACGGTTCGGGATCGTGACACGATGGCGCAGGAACGCGTGCCCGTCGGCGAACTGCTGGCGTATGTGCAGGGGCGCATATTGTAGGTAGAAGATGGCTATTCAGGTAGTCGGGTTACAACCCGACTACCTTTTGCAAGCCGATCCGCAACGCTTCGTTTTCTCTTCTAATGCGTGTCGAGTGATGCCGCCACTCCCCAGTCGCCGCCGCCCTGTGCCACTTTGAAGACCAGTGTGTTCTGCCCCGCAATGAGAGAAAGCCCGGTTAACTTATCGTCGCCGACCCGTATGCCACGGGCGGCGACCTTTCGGTGGATTTTCACGCCGTTGAGCCAGATAGCCACGCCGTCATCACTCCCCACATACAGCGTCGCATTTTTGACAGTGTTTGGCATTTCTACCGTGGTTACTGCGTACCCGACGACATCTACGAATCTGGAGGCGTCCGGTTTGTCGGCACTTTCCTGCGCTAATTTGACCAGGTTCAAGTTCGTGTCCTTCGCAGTAACCCATCTCAGATTGGCATTTCGAACTCTTACGGTTTCGCCGCGTCGCGGGCGTAAGTGTGATTCGTCGGGCAGAGCATCCATGTCCAGCAGGGTCGCGATCCTGTCCAGTTCTATGGCGGGTGCTCCCCGGGGTAACGGAATAGGTCCGAGCACGACCCAGTCGGTCAAAGGCTTCGCCGTCGCGGGGACTGGCCCCGGTGCATTCGCCGCCTTCGGTGCCGCCGCCGCCTTCGGTGCGTTAGCCGCCGCCGATGGTGATACGTTCGGCGACGCGGCAACAGTTGCCGTTTTCGGGAGGAAACGCATCAGGGGACCTTTATCGTTCTCCTGTTCCCAGAGCAGGGTATAGAGCAGGCGATAGATGAGGGCGGCGAGTGCCAGTATAAAGAGAGCGATCCCTCCGGGACGGATTCGTACATTCATGATTCAAACGCTAAGCTCCTTCGGCGGATCATTGAGACTGAGAATACTACTTCCGATTCCTTAACCGGTTGTCGCTACCATCGGTCGGGGGTGGCGTCGCGACATCATTTGCGCGGTAATTGTGTGAAAGGAGGAACCAGTCATCCCCGAACTGCCGTTGTCAATAAGGCACCCTCGCCTCCCGAATAGATTATATCAGGCTCCGTTTCAATTCCCCTATTTTTTCTTTGCGGCATACCCTTGTCTTATCACTAAATAGAGTCATTCTATATATTGACATGTTCCATACAAGTTGCTATAATGCCGTTATGCGAGAGAACAATGGTGTGATGTTCCGGGGACGGGAATGGCACGAGCGATTGCGTGAGGCGGGGCTACGCGTGACCGCGCCGCGCCTGTCCGTGATCTGCGCGCTTGCCGAGCGCGGAAGTCATCAGGATGCGGAGTCTCTCGTGACGGCGGCGCGGGCAAATCTGGGCACTCTATCCACGCAGGCGGTTTACAACAATCTGCACGCCCTGACAGCGGCGGGTCTGGTGCGACGGATCGAACTGCCGGGGCAACCCGCGCGGTACGAACTTCGGACCGGAGATAATCACCATCACATCGTCTGTCGGCGGTGCGGCGCGACCGAGGACGTAGACTGTGTGATGGGAACCGCGCCCTGCCTGACCCCCTCCGAGAATCACGGCTTCCACGTGGACGAAGCCGAAGTCACTTTCTGGGGAATCTGCCCCCAGTGTCAGCAAAAGCGGATCGAGAAGGAATGAGACGACAGCGATGACGTAATGTCACCGCGACTGCCCTCATTCTATCAACGGAAATACAATGGAAAAACAAACCCCAACGAAAGAACAAAATCTTATGGAAACAACAGCAAACACGGCGCATGACGAAAGCAAGGCGAACGGTGACAGCAATATGAACATCGCGGGTCATGCGACCCGTGTCGGCGAGATGAATGATGACAGTCATGCCAATGACAACAGCCATGCCGAGGTGGACAGCTCGTTAAATGCGACAATCGGCCAGTGCCCCTTCCACGGCGGCGTACTCAAGCAGGCGGCGGGCGGCGGTACGCGAAACCGTGACTGGTGGCCGAACCAACTGAAATTGAGCATCCTCCGCCAACACTCCTCGCTGTCCGATCCGATGGGCGAGTCGTTCAACTACGCGGAAGAGTTCAAAACTCTCGACCTGGGTGTCGTGAAGCAGGACATCTTCGAGTTGATGACCGCATCCCAGGACTGGTGGCCCGCCGACTACGGGCACTACGGACCCTTCTTTATTCGGATGGCATGGCACAGTGCCGGTACATACCGCATCTCGGACGGTCGCGGCGGCGCGGGCGCGGGCATGCAACGGTTCGCGCCCCTCAACAGTTGGCCCGATAACGCCAACCTCGACAAGGCACGCCTGCTGCTCTGGCCCGTGAAAAAGAAGTACGGCAACAAACTTTCGTGGGCGGACCTGATGGTCCTTGCCGGAAACTGCGCTCTGGAGTCCATGGGCTTCGAGACGTTCGGCTTCGGCGGCGGACGTGACGATGTTTGGGAACCGCAGGAAGACGTGTACTGGGGTTCGGAAACCGAGTGGCTGGGAGATAAGCGATACACAGGCGACCGCGAACTGGAAAACCCGCTCGGTGCCGTCCAGATGGGTTTGATCTACGTCAACCCGGAAGGTCCGGACGGAATCCCGGACCCGCTCGGGTCTGCCCGTGACATCCGGGAAACATTCGGACGTATGGCGATGAACGACGAAGAAACCGTCGCGCTGATCGCCGGGGGGCACTCGTTCGGCAAGACGCACGGTGCCGCCGACCCCGTCCCGCACATCGCCCGCGAACCGGCGGCGGCGGGGATCGCGGAGCAGGGACTCGGCTGGCGAAACTCGTTCGGTAGCGGCAAAGGCGTCCACACGATCACCAGCGGTCTGGAAGGGGCATGGACCACCACGCCGACGAAGTGGAGCAACAACTATTTCGAGAACCTGTTCGGATTCGAATGGGAACTGACGAAAAGTCCGGCGGGCGCGTATCAGTGGACGCCGAAAGACGGCGCGGGTGCCGGTACGGTGCCGGACGCGCACGACCCGTCGCGCAGCCACGCGCCCTTTATGCTGACGACCGACCTCGCCCTGCGGGCAGACCCGGACTACGAGAAGATCTCCCGGCGTTTCCTCGAAAATCCGGATCAGTTCGCGGACGCTTTCGCGCGGGCATGGTTCAAACTAACGCACCGCGACATGGGACCGCGTGCCCGCTACCTGGGACCGGAAGTGCCCGCCGAGGAACTGATCTGGCAGGACCCGGTTCCGGCAGTCACGCATCCATTGGTCGACGCGAACGACATCGCCGCACTGAAGGCGAATATCCTGGCGTCGGGGCTTTCCGTGTCCCAGTTGGTATCCGCCGCCTGGGCGTCGGCATCCACGTTCCGTGGCTCCGATAAACGCGGCGGCGCGAACGGAGCGCGCATCCGCCTTGCGCCGCAGAAGGATTGGGCGGTGAACAATCCGGCGCAACTGGCGACCGTGTTGGGCACGCTGGAAGGTATCCAGACCACGTTCAACGGTGCGGCGGCATCGGGCGGCAAGCAAGTTTCGCTGGCGGACCTGATCGTCCTGGGCGGATGTGCGGGCATCGAGAAGGCGGCGAAAAATGCCGGTATCGATGTGACCGTGCCGTTCAAACCGGGACGAACCGACGCGTCGCAGGAGCAAACCGACGTGGAATCGTTCGGCGTCCTCGAACCGAGGGTAGACGGCTTCCGCAACTACCTGAAGTCTCGGTACCCGGCATCGGCAGAGGAGATGCTGATCGACAAGGCGCAACTGCTGACGCTGACCGCGCCGGAGATGACGGTACTCGTGGGCGGCATGCGTGTGCTGAACACGAATGTCGATTCGTCCAAACACGGGGTGTTCACAGACCGCCCGGAATCACTGACCAACGACTTCTTCGCCAGCCTGCTCGATCTGGGCACGACGTGGAAGGCGGCTTCGGACGCCGAGGACGTTTTCGAGGGCAGTGATCGCGTGACCGGTGCCGCCAAATGGACGGGTACCCGTGTCGATCTCATCTTCGGCTCGAACTCCGAACTGCGAGCCATTGCGGAAGTCTACGCGTTTGAAGGGTCTCACGAAAAGTTCGTGCGGGACTTCGTCGCCGCGTGGACCAAGGTGATGAACCTGGACCGCTTCGGCCTGGTCTGATCGGGTAGTAGTCGGCAAATAGACGCGCCCGCCGGGGGAGAGTTCCCCCGGCGGGCGTTTTCCTGTGCCGATCCGAGTGCGGACGCTGAAGGGTTCCGGTGGAAGCACTCCGTGCTGTAGACGCTTCGCGT
>JAYULM010000563.1:0-23031 GCA_043763605.1 Armatimonadota bacterium
GGCGGTCCTGTAGCTTGTCTCCTGTTCCCACAGGGAACGCAAGCGGAACGCTTCCACCGGAGGATGGAACATCCCCGAACCAGAGGAATGGATTTTCCAAGCGAGAAACAACCATGAACAATAAAAACTCACTTACCCGGCTCGCCTTCCGGTTCAAGCCGGTCACGTATCTGCTTACCGCGTTGCTGATGCTCGTCGGCATCGTCGGCTTGTTCACGATGTCCCGGCGGGAAGACCCTGATTTGCAGGGGCGGTTCGGGCAGATCATCGCCCTGTATCCCGGCGCGACGGCGGCGCAGGTCGAGGAGTTAGTCACCGAGCGGATCGAGCGAACGCTACGCGAGGTGGACGACATAGGCATAGTCGAATCCGTGTCGCGTCCCGGGGTTGCCGTGGTCAGTTTTGAAGCCGCCGACGACATGACCGGCACGCTCGCCAAGATGCTGGACGACGTGCGTGAGCGAATCGGCGATGTGCGGGCAGATCTGCCGGGGGGAGTCACCGCTGTTTCCGTCAACGACCGGTTCACCGATACGTCCGCGCTGATCGTCGCCGTGACCAAGCCGGGCGGCTCCGACCGTGAACGGGAAGCACTGGCGAAACAGTTGCGGGAGCGGTTGCGCCTGCTCCCCGAAGTCGCCGAAGCGCGGCTACTCGGCGAACAGACCGAAACCGTCACCGTCGCGCTGTCGTCGCAAAAGTTAGCGCAGTTAGGCGGCACCGTGACGCCGGACACGGTGGCGAACGCCCTCGCGCGAAAAAACGTGCTTTCCGGCACCGGTGGCTCCACGCAAAGCGGCGAATCCCGCCTGTCGCTCGCCCCGACCGGCGAGTTTCGCACCGAAGCGGACCTGTTAGCGTTGGTCGTCGGAACGTCCGACACGAACTTCCCGGTCTATCTGCGTGATGTGGCGACGGTCACGCGTGGCTACGCCGACCCGGCGACGTTCCGCCTGCGCGTCAGTGGCGAACCCGCCGTCGCCGTCACGGTGACGATGCGCAAGGGCAAGAACATTTCCGCGCTCGGTGACAAAGCGAAAGGCATTATCACCGAGTTGCAAAAAAGCGTGCCGTCCGGCACCGCGTTCACCGTGGTCAACGATCTGCCGCGCTCCGTCGAGCGGCGCATCGCGGGCTTCTTCCACGAACTGTACCTCGCCGTCGGGATCATCTTCGCAGTCATGCTCCTGTTCATGGGCTGGCGTTCTGCCCTACTCGTCGGCGCGATTCTGCCGATCTCGCTCATCGCGACGTTCGCGACGATGTGGGTATCGGGGCGCGACATTCAGCAGATGAGCATCGCCGCCCTGATCATTGCGCTCGCGCTGGTGGTAGACAACGCGATTGTGGTTCTGGACAACATTGAGGAGAAGATGAGCGACAGTTCCTCCCTGCCCCGCCGTCGCTCCCTCCCCCCAACCCCCTCCCTCATCGGAATGAGAGAGGGGGAGACAGAAGGATTCGCGGTACACGCCTCGCCTCCGGTGCATCAACTCCCCCTCTCTCATTCCGATGAGGGAGGGGGTTGGGGGGAGGGAGCGACGGCGGGGCAGGGAGGAACGCGCGAAGAAGCCGCCATATCCGGTGCGGAAGGGCTGACCGCGCCGCTGATCACCTCGAACATGGTCGCCATACTCGCCTTTCTGCCGCTCGCTTTTCTGCCCGGGGGCGTCGGGGATTTCGTGCGCGACCTCGGTATTGTCACCTCGCTCTCGCTGGCGATCTCAGTGCTGATCAACTTGACCGTGACGCCGCTTCTGTGCGCCCGATTCCTGCGCGCCGGAAGCGAGGAAAAGAAGACGGCGGTCCAGAAGTGGCTGGATCGCGGCGTGGACAGTTTGCGTGACGGCAAGGCGGGATTGGCGCAGTGGTCACTCCGGCGACCGGGGATCGTGGTCGCTATCGCCGCGCTGGCGTTGTTCGGATCGGTCAGCCTGTTGCCGCGCCTCGGGAAAGCGTTCTTTCCGCCCGCCGAGCGCGATCAGTTCGTGATCGATGTCTGGCTCCCCGAAGGGCGCGACATTTCCGCGACCGACGCGGCGGCGGCGGGCGTGGAAGCGGTGCTCGGCAAGGAAAAAGCCGTCCGGTCGTTCGTTTCGTATATCGGTCAGGGCGGTCCGCGCTTTTACTACAACGTTTCGCCGGAAGCACCGACCCCGAACTACGCGCAGATCGTGGTCAACACGCAATCGCTGGACGCCACCGATGCGATGGTGCCGCGCCTACAGGAAACGCTCCGCGCGGCGGTTCCGCAGGCGCGGGTGATGGTGAGAAAACTGGAACAGGGACCGCCTATCGGAGCACCGATAGCCGTCCGGATCACCGGCGAGAACCCGCAAACGCTCCGCAAACTCGCCGCTGAAGTAAAGGAAGCGTTGAACGCGACGCCCGGCGCAACCGGCGTATTCGATAACTTCGCCGAACGCCCGCTTCGCTTGCAGGTGGACGTGGACGAGGATCGCGCCGCGCCGCTCGGTTTGTCGGCGCAGAGCGTGGCGCGTCAGGCGCGGCTGGCATTCAGCGGCGAAACCGTGACGTTACTACGCGACGGCGACGAGCAGATTCCGGTGGACCTGCGTGTCGCCGCCGGGGAGCGGCGCGGACCCGCCGATCTGCTGGATCTCTACGTCAACGGCAACGGCGTCGCGGTACCGCTCCGCTCGGTGGCGTCGGTGTCGCTCGCGCCGGAGGACGCGCGCATCGTGCGCCGCAACGCCGAACGGACGCTGACCGTGTCCGCGTATTCCGACGGCTCGCGGCTGGCGTCCGACCTGCTGACCGACGCGCAGAAACGGCTGGCGAGTGTCGCGGTGCCCGCCGGGTACCGCGTCTCCTACGGCGGCGAGAACGAAGAAGCGGGCGATTCGTTCTCGCGGATGCTGACTGTGTTCGCGGTCGCCTTCGTGTTCAACCTCGTGATCCTGACCGTGCAGTTCAACGACGCGGCGATTGTCGCGGCGGTACTGTCGGCGGTGCCGCTCGGCGTGATCGGTGCGATCCCCGGGTTATATCTGGCGAACCAGAACTTCGGGTTCATGGCGTTCCTCGGCATCGCGGCACTCGGCGGATTGGTGACGAACCACACGATCTACATCTTCCATTACGCTCTGGAGGAGGCGCACACGCGCCATCTGTCGATGGCGGACGCCCTGGTGGACGCGTCCCGCCGCCGCCTGCGCCCGATCCTGCTCACGGTGCTCCTGTCGGTCGGCGCGTTGTTGCCGCAGGCGTTCTCCGGTTCGCGCCTGTTCCCGCCGCTCGACTGGGCGATCATCGCCGGGCTGACGGTTTCCACGTTTCTGACCATGATCGTGGTCCCGAGCGTGTACGCCCTGTTGCGCGGCAAAAAGAGTCGGTTGGTCACGGAGTCCGATTCCGTGATGGTGGCACCATCCCCGGCGACGGCGACGTTGCCCTGAGCCGACGCAGAGGCGGAACAGACCGCGCATACTACCCGTGTGCGCGGTCCCCCGGGAATCTCCTATCCACCTGCCGATTCCACTGTGAAAAATCTCTCGTTTCGCTTTCACGCGTTTAGGATATAATGGCAGGCGATAACACCCGTGTTCTGCGGACATGCCGCGCCTTTTCTCAATCGGTCGCCCCTATGACAAACGCTCCCGGCAGGAAACGCCGATCCTTTTCGCGCATACTCTAACGAATACGAACTCTTGCGGAAGGCGCTGCGACCCAATCGCCGCGTGTAGTAAACCAGACCAAATGTGTGGCATCACCGGATACGTTGGGGAACGCCCCGGCGTACGAACCGTTATTGATATGTTGCGTCGCCTCGAATACCGGGGGTACGACTCGGCGGGCGTCGCCGTCGCCACCGCTGGCGGGGACGACATCGAGATAGTCAAGGCGGCGGGGAAACTCGCCGTTTTAGAGGGCGAACTGCACGACTACTGGGACAAATACGGTGCCGCCATCGGGCATACGCGGTGGGCGACCCACGGCGGACCGACGACCCCGAACGCACACCCCCACTATTCAGGCGACGGGCGTATCGCGCTGATCCACAACGGCATCATCGAGAATTTTCAGGAACTACGCGACGAACTACAGGCGGCGGGATTCCGGTTTACGTCGGAAACCGACACCGAAGTCATGGTCCATCTGGTAGACCGGGCGTACCGGCGAAGCGCGAATATGGAGGCGGCGATCCGGGACGCGCTGACGCACGTGACCGGCGCGTACAGTATCGTCGTCGTGTCCGCGCATGAACCCGACACGCTCTACGCCGCGAAAACCGCGTCGCCGTTGATCGTCGGACTCGGCGAGGGTGAGAACTTTCTGGCGTCCGACATCCCGGCGGTGTTGCCGTACACGCGGCGTGTCGTGGTGTTGGAGGACGGCGACTTCGTTTCGGTGACGAAGACCGGGATACGCCTGACGACCATTGCCGGGGAACCGGTGACGCGCGAACCGTTCACCGTGACGTGGGACGAACAGACCGCCGAAAAAGGCGGCTTTCCCCACTTCATGCTCAAGGAGATTTACGAGCAACCGCGCGCCATCGCCGACACGCTACGCGGGCGGATCTCACCGGATGAGACCGTGGTGTTGCCCGAGTTAGAAGCGTTCACACAAAAGCAGTTGGGGGCGTTCACGCGCGTACATATCGTCGCCTGCGGCACGGCGTACCACGCGGGCATGGTCGCCAAGCGGTTCTGGGAACATCTGCTACGCCGCCCGGTGGACGTTTCGGTGGCGTCCGAGTTCCGCTACGGCGACCCGCTGGTCGGATCGGACACGCTCTGCCTGGTCGTCTCGCAGTCCGGAGAAACGGCGGACACGCTCGCCGCGCTCCGCGAAGCACGGCGGCTCGGCGCGACCATCGTTTCCGTGGTGAACGTCGTCGGGTCGAGCATCGCCCGCGAGTCGGACGCCGTGGTATACACGCAGGCGGGCCCGGAAATCTGCGTCGCGTCCACGAAAGCGTATGTGACCCAGATCGTCGCTTTGTATTTGCTCGGCTTGCACATGGCGTTCGTCGAGGAGCGGCTTACCGTGGACGCGTTGAAAGTGTACGTGCGCGATTTAGCCGCGCTCCCGGACGCGGTCGAATCCGTGCTCGGCGGCGCATTGCTGGTGGAAGGTTTGGCGGAGCGACTTTCCGACCGCACGGTGTTCTTCTATCTGGGGCGCGGCTACGATTACGCGGTCTCGCTCGAAGCCGCGCTGAAACTGAAAGAGATTTCGTACCTGCACGCCGAAGCGTACGCGGCGGGCGAGATGAAACACGGACCGCTCGCGCTGGTCGAGCCGGGCGTAGTGGTGATCTGTTTCGCGACCGAGCCGCGCCTGTTCGACAAGATGCTCAGCAACATCAAGGAGGTGTCGGCGCGCGGCGGAACCGTGGTCGCCATCGTCCCTGAAGGCGAAACCCGCGCGGACGCGGCAGCGGACGAGATTCTGCGCATTCCGGCGGTGCGGACCGAGTTTTCGCCGGTCGTGTCGGTGGTGCCGCTCCAACTCCTGGCGTACCTGATCGCCCGCGCCCGTGGTTGCGAGATCGACCAGCCGCGCAATTTAGCGAAATCGGTGACGGTGGAATGACGCGAAGCGAAGCACTGGCTATCATCTCCCGGTTCGGAGAGCGGCGTGTCCTGGTCGTCGGCGACCTGATGGCGGACGAACATATCTGGGGGCACGTCCACCGCGTTTCGCCGGAAGCCCCGGTGCTGGTCGTGGATGTCGAGGAGGAAACGTTCGTGCCCGGCGGCGCGGCGAACGCGGCGAACCAACTGCGGGCGTTCGGTGCCGACGTGGTTTTAGCGGGCGTGGTCGGCGCGGACGCGGCGGGACAGGCACTCACGGAGCGTCTGACCGAACTCGGCATGGACACCGGGGCGGTAGTAATCTCTCCGGACCGCCCGACCACGCGCAAAACCCGCGTCGTCGCCGGAACGCAGCAGGGGGCGCAACAGGTGGTGCGCGTGGACCGTGAAAAACGGTCCCCGCTACCGCCCGACATCGCGGCGACGCTGATCGAAAAGGTCGCGGGTCAGATAGCCGATTGTGACGCTCTGTTGTTTTCCGACTACACGAAGGGCGTTTTGAGTGAGGAAACGGTCCGCGCCATCACGGAAACGGCGCGGTCACGCAAGCCGAACATTGTAATCACGGCGAACCCGAAACCGGCGTCGGTGCGCTTTTTCCGCGACGCCGACATCGCGCAACTCAACCGGAGCGAGGCGGACGAAGCCCTGCGCGCGCACCTTTTCGAGTCGCCGGACGCCGCCGTGTTTCACGAGGCGGGTGTGCGCCTGCGCGACTATCTCGGCTTGCGAAACCTGCTCGTGACGCGCTCCGCGCAGGGCTTGACGGTGTTCACGGCGGACGGCAAATACACCGACATCCCGCCGCACCGGATCGACGTTTTCGACGGCACCGGGGCGGGCGACTCCACCATCGCAGGCGTGACACTCGCACTCGCGGCGGGCGCGTCTATTGTAGAAGCGGTCGAGATCGGCAACGCGTCGGGCGGTGCCGTGGTCCGCAAGGTCGGTGTCGCGACCGCGACGCATGAGGAAATCGCGATTTTGTTCGATTAGGTTGTTAGGTTGTTGGGTGGTTCGGACGGTGAACCGTTTCGCTACGCGTCTGCGGCGGGAACCCTTCGGGTTTGCGCAACGTCGCGTCCGCCGGTTTCCCGCTCGCAGAGCGTCCGCCGCAGGCGCGTAGCGGAACGGTTCACCGTCCGAACCACCCAACAAACCAACAACCTAATTTTTTACACTCGAAAGGTTACATAACATGAATATCTGCGTTATTGGCACTGGCTATGTGGGACTGGTTACCGGCGTTATCTTCGCCGACCTCGGCAACGACGTTATCTGCGTCGATAAAATGGAGGAAAAGATCGCCCTTCTCAATGCGGGCGTGATGCCGATCTACGAACCGGGTCTGGAAGAAATGGTCGCCCGGAACGTGGACGAAGGGCGATTGACCTTTACCACGGATCTTCCCTCCTCGGTCAAGAAGTCGGAAGTGATCTATATCTGCGTCGGTACGCCGCCCCGCCCCGACGGTTCGACCGACATGACCTACATCGAGGGTGCGGCGCGCGGCATCGCCGAATCCGTCGAACGCTACACGGTCGTGGTCAATAAATCCACGGTTCCGGTCGGCACCGGCGACTTTGTGAAAAAGACGATCACTGACAACCTGCGCCGCCGCGTGGATTTCGACGTGGTCTCAAACCCCGAGTTTTTGCGCGAAGGCTCCGCCATCCACGATGCCATGAACCCGGACCGGATCGTGATTGGCGCGCCGAATCAGGTCGTCGCCTTGCGAATTCTGGAGTTGTACGCCCCGCTGGAAAGCAAAATGATCCTCACCGACGTGGCGTCGGCGGAAATGATCAAGTACGCCTCGAACGCGTTCCTCGCCATGAAAATCTCGTTCGCCAACTCGGTCGCCAACCTGTGCGAAAAGGTCGGCGCGGACGTGATCCAGGTCGCCAAAGGGATGGGGACCGACAACCGAATCGGCACCGCGTTCCTGCAAGCCGGTCTGGGATACGGCGGTTCCTGCTTCCCAAAAGACGTTCGCTCGCTCCTGCACACCGCGCAGGACAACGGCTACGACTTCCCGCTCCTCGCGGCGACGGTGAATACCAACGAGGCGCAGACCAAGCGATTCATCGCCAAAATGGAGGCGGCGGTCGGCGGTTTCGCGGGTAAGAAGATCGCGGTCTTAGGGCTGGCGTTCAAGGCGAACACCGACGACATGCGCGAAGCGAAAAGCCTCGAAGTGATCGAAGCGTTGCTACAGGGCGGCGCGACCGTGACCGCATTCGACCCGATAGCGATGGAAAACACGAAGTCGTTCTACCCGAACCTGACGTACTCGCGTACGGCGTTCGACGCGGCGACCGGCGCGGACGCGGTGGCGGTGCTGACGGAGTGGAACGAGTTCAAGCAACTCAACCTGGAGCGGCTCAAGGAAGTGATGGGCGGGAATCTCGTCTGTGACGGGCGCAACCTGTACGACCCGGCGAAGATGGCGCGGCTCGGCTTCCAGTACGTGTGTGTCGGGCGTGGCAACGTTTCCGCGACGGCGGAAGCGGCGCAGGCACTGGCGTCGCTGGATGCGCTATCGATGGTCAAGTAGTAGCCGCGACCCCGCCCCAACCCGAAGCCCCCCCGCCCCCAATTCTGGGGGAGCCAGAGGGAAACCAGGCAGAGACGTTCGACCAACGGACGAAACGTTCCCGGCATCTGCTCTAACTCCCCCAGAATTGGGGGCGGGGGGGCTTCGGGTTGGGGTGAATACGCCGACCGTGAAATCGGGTTCTGGCATCCAGTGTCGCAGGAGACATGCCCTGTCGGAACCGGTACAATATCACCATGAACGATCTCACGAAACCGAGAAAGCACGTCGGCTTTATCCTTTCCGTCGCCGTATGCTTCACTACCGCCATCGCGACGCTCGCGGTAGCACAGACGCCCGCGTTCAAGCCGCTGACCGTGCAAAGCAGAATGGCGGTGAACGGTATCGGACCGGTGCGCATCGGGATGCCACTGACGAAAGCCATCGATGCCACGCAGGTGAGTTGGAAGGTGGACTACACTCTTGACGGCAACGATTGTCGCTACGCCCACCCGGTAGACGCCCCCAAAGGCGCGGACGGTTTCGCGACCCTGTCGTTCATGGTCGTTGACGGCGTCGTCGTGCGCGCCGAAGTCGGGGCGCGCGGAATCGCCACGATGAGCGGTGTCCAGGTCGGCGATACGGAGCAAAAAGTGAAAGACACCTACCCCGGCAAGATCAAGAGTCAGACGCACCCGTACGACGAAAAAGGGCACTACCTCATCTACACACCCACAGAGCGAAAAGACGCAAAATTCCGCATGATCTTTGAAACGGATGGCAAAGTCGTCACCGCGTACCGCGCCGGTCGCGTACCAGAAGTGCATTGGATCGAAGGTTGCCTTTGATTTTCATCTTTTCTTTTATCCTCCCGGAAGCACGGGGGAAAACTGACGTTTTAGAGGCAAACATTGCGGTTCCGCAGGAAATAATCTCTGTTGGGAGGAAGTAATACGCCATGAAAACCACACGACGCTCTTTCGTTACCCTCTCGCTGGCGTGTGCGGCAACGGTGCTGTCGCCGGATTTTCTGGAAACATCCCACGCGCAGGATCTGGAATCGCTCGTAGACCAGAACGCGGTGTGGGAGCCGAATAAAGCCATCACCACCACGATCAAGGACGCCTTCCCGCCCGCAACGCTCTACGGGTTGGAGGATGATCGCATCCGACCGATTCCCGATAACTGGAAACTTGCGCCGGGACATTACCGATCCGATGTCCGCTCCTACTGTCTCCACGCCGGAACGTATGGACCTACAAAAGGCAGCGGCTACCTTATCTGCCCGCTCAAAGGCAGCCGTGCCTCCGTGATCGTCAATATCCTGGACCGGTCGCGGCAGTTTCCCGACATCGAACAAAGCGACGTTCAGCGTCTTATCTGGGGCATCGAGGACGGGGCGCAATGGGACTCGTTCAGCGATAAATACAAAGCACGGGTCGCGCCGCTACTCACCGGACCGGAGATCGCGGTACTCAACTTTCAACCCAGAATCGGCGGTCTCACCAACGAAGTCAAGAAAAAGTTCGGCGGGTTGATTCCCGGCGGGGCGAAAAAGATGGTGGACCAGTACGCCGAACTACGTAACAAGATCGTAGACACTCGCGTCTCCTATGCCGAACTCGAATCTATCGCCGTCAAATCCGGTGTCGCGCCATGGGGCAAGGACTCGCGCAAAGACGTACAACCGGGGGTGTGGGCGGCGGTCGGCAAAGGCTTCTACATGCGCGCGTTTCCCCAGGATTATTCAACCACGACGCTGGAAGTTTACTACGCCGCGCCCGCGAACCTGACCTACGACGATAAGGGGCGCATCACCCGCTTCGACTCGGACGGACGTATCATCGAGACCGCATACGACGACACGCCCGCGACCGGGACTGTCGATGGGAAATCGGTCCCCATCTGGCGATTCAAGTCCGTCGTTTTCAAGAACCCCGATGGGCAAACGTATAGCGTCCCGAACAAAGGCTATATCGTCGCCGGTAGAGACACCGAAACGCGCCGGGTACAGATCGCCGGACGCGGCAACCTCGCTTTTGCCCGCGCGTGTCCGCCGCCGAATAGCCTGGACGATATGAAACACTACAACGACGGCTTGAAAACCGCGACCGATCCGGCGGACATCAAAGGCAAGCGCGACTGGATCGACGATCACATGGGGCGCGTACTCAGCGCGTGGAACGCCGCGACCGATGCGTTAAACGGGTCGGATGAAGACGATTGCGGAAAACCAAAAGATTTCAACCCGTCAAGAAAACCCGCAAGCCCCGCGAACACGAACCAGCAACGCCTCGCGTTAAGCGGGTTTAAGAAATAGAAGTGTGCCCGGCTTCAACCCGTGCTCTGCATCGCCGTCGCGACGCCGGGCACGGCGTATCCGCCAGTAAAACAAGCCGTTCCCGTCTCGCTATTTTGTGACCACGCCGTCGCGCGGGGCGCGCCGTCGCGGCTTCCCGTTAACTCTGGTACTTTGCTCAGGCAGGAAAGGATTAGGCGTAGTGGCTTTTGTCGCGGATGAAACGAGATCGCCCGTATAGCGACCGCTAAGCAGATCCTTCGCCAGCAGTTCCTCCTGCGCCATCAATTGCCTTTGCTTTTCGGATAAAACGTCCATCACGGCGACCACCCTTACCTTTCAAACAATATCTCTATGGCTTCCATTATGACTACAGAAAAAACCATTTCAATCACGGCGGCTGGGCAGGGCTCCCTCGTTCAGAACGATAAAAGTTTAGCATAGCGGTACGATGCATTGGTCATCCACTCCTTTTATGTCCCGGATAAATTCGTGGCGAACCGGACTAAGGATTGGGATACTGAACCGCCTCCCACCATGGAATAGTTTTTTGTCCACCGTTTCCAGGATAGGGGATTACGTTTTTCGACAGACCACCGCGTTGACTGATTAGTTTTCCAATCGCTAGCGATTTCGCCCCATCTTCGGAGATTACCTCCGCGACGATTTGATGCCCTTGAAAATCGTAAGCATCCACGTAACCCGATTTTCCCATGCCACTACCACGCACGATACCGCGAGTAGCAATCACCGATCCATCTCGGGACCAGACAGCGTCCTCAATAAAGTTCCCATCTCTCGCATACATCCCACCGACTAAAATAGGCTGATGCAGGAACGTCTGCGGCTTCTCATAATCATGTACGTAGAACCATATTTCATTGTAGCGTATCGAGCTACCGTCCACGATAAACACAACCTCCCCTTTGCCAGCAGGTTGTGCAACTTTCACTGCGTCTATGGGAAACAGAGCATAGCAACCCACGTTAAATCCAACACAAATTATTACAACCCCTGCGAATATCAGAAGTATCTTGCGGATTTTGAAATGAGGAGGTTGATTCATGGACTCTGATACACATCCCCAAGGCGAATAGTTTCCTAATGCTACCCCGTGCTCTGCATCGCCGCCGCGACGCCGGTGATCGAGAGCAGGATCGCTTCCTTCCACGGCGAGTTGTCTCCGGCTTCGTCGCCCGATTCGGCGATATACGCATCGTGGGAGTTCATCAGCGCGACCTGTAGCACGGAAAGCGGTAGTACGGCGGGGTTGCGTAGGTCTACCGTCGCGCGGACTACCGGGGCGTGGGCTAACAGCGCGCTCCCGGTCACGGTTTCTACGGCGCGGACCGTGCGCGTGTGCTCGCCGGACAGCAAGTCGTGGAACTTCGCGCCGACGGGATCGGGGCAACGGTCGGCGTAATGCTTCGCCGTTTTCAAGTCGGCGCGGACCAGTTCCAACTGGGCGTTGTCCATCACCGTGCGGAAAAAGAGCCAGTCGCGGTAGAACGTGCGCAGGGTTTCGACGCGGGCGGGATCGTACTCGCCGCCGTCCGCACCACTGCCGGAACGGGACGTTCCGCTGACGAGGAAACTTTCCAGGGCGGAGCCGAGTCCGTACCAGCCGGGGACGATGTAGCGCGATTGTATCCACGAAAACACCCACGGGATCGCCCGCAGATCGTCCACGGACGCTAGGCGTCTGCCGGAGCGCGACACCGGGCGCGAGGCTATCGGCAGGCGCGAAATATGCTTGATCGGCGTCGCCTGCGCGAAGAACACCCAGAACTCCTCGTCCTCGTGCGCCATCGCGCGGTAGACTTTGCGCGATTCCACCGCCATGTCGCGCACGACCTCCTGCCACGACGTTTCTTCCCGTGTGCCGCCGGAAACTGAAACCGGCGCGGACGCCAGCAGTGTCGCGCCGACGATCTGCTCTAAGTGTCGGTGCGCGAGCGGGGGTAAGCCGTAGCGGAACGAAATCACTTCGCCTTGCTCCGTGAAGCGGATCTTGCCGCCGAACGTTCCCGGGACCTGCGACAGGATCGCGCGGCTGGCACGCCCGCCGCCGCGCCCGACGGTACCGCCACGCCCGTGGAAGAAGCGGAGCGTGATGCCCGCGTCGCGGCAAACATCCGACAGGCGCGTCTGCGTGTCGTGGAGCGACCAGTTCGCCGCCAGAAAGCCGCCGTCTTTCGACGAGTCGGAGTAGCCGAGCATGATCTCCTGGAAATCGCCGCGCGCCTTGACCTGTGTTCGGTAGGCGTCCGACGCGAACAGCCCGCGCATCAGCTCCGCGCTCCCGTTGAGGTCGTCTATCGTCTCGAACAGTGGCACGATGTCCAGTTCGCAACTCCAGTCTCGCGGAACGTTCCTTTCCGCTGTGCCACCCGCCCATCCCGCGAGTCCGGTCTCTTTCGCAAGCAGGAGCGGTTCCAGAATATCGGACACGCCGTGCGTCATGGAAATGATGTAACACTTCACCGCTTCGGGCGACAGGTGCCGACGCGCGGCGCGGATCACGGCGAAGACGGAAAGGAGTTCGCGCGTGCCCTCACCCAGATGCGGCATGGCATCGCGGGGGAGAAGCGGGCGGGGGTTGGCAAGTTCGCGGGTGAGCAACGCGACTTTATCGCTCTCCGGAAGATCGGCATACACCGTTCCCGGTGCGAGTACCCCGGCGGCGGTCAATATCTCGCCGATGGCTCCCGCGTGCGCGTCGGAGTGCTGGCGAATGTCCAGCGGGGCGAGGTGGAACCCGAACGTTTGCGCCTGCGCGAGCAGGGCGAACACCCGCCCCGCGCCCGCGACGCTTTCGGCTTTGTTGCGCCGCAGGGCGTCCGCGACCAGCGCGATGTCGGCGACGAACGGTTCGGCACTGCTATACGCGTAACCGTCCTCGGCGTCCGGCAGATCATACTCCGAATCGGGGCGGGCGAGGCGCGTCAATGCGCGCAGGTTGGCTTGCAAACGGGCATGAATGAACAGCAGTTTCAGCGCGTAAGGTTCCGCCAGATATCGCTTCTGCCGCGCGCCGGAGAGCGGGACTTCGGCGCGGTCGGCTTCGATGGACGGCAGGAGCGGATCATCGGCGGCGATACGTTTCGTGCCGATGGTCAGTTCGCGGCGCAGGGTGTCCACCCGCTCGATGTACCATTCCAGAATCAGCCGCCGGTGCTCCAGAAGGGTCCGCCATGTCACCGCCGCCGTGACGTTCGGGTTGCCGTCGCGGTCCCCACCGACCCACGAGCGGAACGTCAGGAACGGTGGCAACACAAACTCCTCGCCGGGGTACGATTCCCCCAGCGCGTCGTGCAGGTCAGCGTGGAGCCACGCGGTGACGTTCAGGATGCTCTGCTTGAAGAAATACAGGGCGTTGCGCGCTTCCTCGGGGACCGTGATCGGCGACGCCCGCAATTCGTCGGTCTGCCACAGTTCGGTCAGGGCACGTTTGAGTTCCGCCTCGGCGTCGCGCTTGCCGTAGGAAAGCGGCTGATGGAGGTTCGTCGCGCTGGCGGGCGCGTCGCGCTCCGCGAGTGCCACGGCGACGCGCCCCAGTTTATCGAGTACCGCTCGCCGACGCGCCTCGGTCGGGTGCGCGGTCAGCGTCGGGCAGATGTCCATCCGGGCGATCAACCCGCGCATCTGTTCGGCGGAAACGCCCTTGTCCTTCAATCGCCCGACCGATTCGCGCAGAGACTCGGGACGCGCGACGCCGCCGGTTTTCTCCTGCCGCGCCCGGTTCGCCCGCACGATCTCTTTCTGCTCGGCGGTGTTGAGCAACTGGAAAAGCACGGTGAACGCTCGCAACACCGGCAGGGTACGCGCGGGATCGGCGAGACCGGGCACACGTTCGAGAAGCGTATCGGGATCGTCGCTCTCATTCACGGCGCGCGCAAGATCCTGCAAAAGTGTGAGTGCCGCGTCGCCCTCCTGTTCGCGCAGAACGTCGGCGAGCATCCCGTCCAGCAGGTGAATATCGCCCACGTGCGTCGGTGAGAGACGGCTTTCGCGCAGGTCGGCGAGGATGGGAAGGGTTCCCGCGTAGGCAGGGGTGGAGTCAACGGAGGCGGTGGATTCGTCAGGCATAGTGCCAGTATGTTTCGCCGGTGCGGGTCGCGTTTCCTTTGTCGAAACTACTACGTCAACATCTATCGCTTCGTGACAAGTCAGTATTGATGATAGAAGTGATTACATTTAGAACTGAGCAGTGCTGTGGAAAGATCATAACATGTTGACCGTACCGCCCCATGGTCGCATAACAGAGGAACGAGTCTTCCCAGCAAGAGCAACTGACATAGCCGAACAGTTATTTTCTGAAAATAGAAGAGAAAACGATGATCTCGATAGAACCATGCCCTAATAGAATGAAGGACTCGATAAATAGGTGAAGTAATAAATGAAATATGTGGAAATTTGTTCGATTTACCGATATATGATATTGGGATCCGCTTGCTAAGCGCAAAAATCATTGTTGATAATGTCGAGCATTTTACTCCTATCGAATTTCAAATATGTGAGCAAGGATTTCATAGACGCACACAGACTTCTATGTTCTTGATAAACGCATTTAAACAAGCGGGCAACATTTTAGCGCACGCTCATTTACCATCACTACCGATTCCGGGTTGTAGTCCTTGGAACCTTGCGATGGATAGCAACTTACCTTTAGGTCGTGAGCACGGCGGGCGGTTTCAGAATCAGGATTGCCAGGCAGCGTCTTATTTTTACAGTAAATAGTTCTTAACAACTAATCTTTTAGTTCCTGGTGTAGTAATCTGCGCTTAGTGTAACCGAAATGAGGTTACGATGAACGGGCGAAAAATATCATTAAATAGGATCACTGATTTCATAATGGCAATGCAAGACACCAACTCATCTGCTAAACTGTCGGCTGATTCATCCGTCGATGAAGTGTCGCTTGATATAGATTACGCGATAATTGAACACTTCTCTAGCCATCTCTACGGTTCACCCAACAAAGCTATCGAGGAGTTGGTCACTAACGGTTTCGATGCGTTAGCACGGAGTGTGCGCGTCTATCTACCTGGACGCTTTATCGACAATCACGTCGTCGTTTGGGACAATGGCGAGTCGATGAACACCGCTCGCTTAAAGGGACTCTGGCACATTGCGAATAGTCCCAAGGTTGGGGAACGAATCGCAACGAAGCCAGGTGTTGTGACACGTAAAATCATAGGTAAGTTCGGTATCGGTAAATTAGCAAGTTATACCGTAGGAGACGCGATAGCGCACCTTTGCAAATCTGAAGATGGATTTCGACTGGTCGAAATTGATTATCGCGTTGTCAAAGACAAATTGAAAGTTCCAGACGGTGACAGAACTGGACGACCGGCTAGCGCATTTACAACGCCAATAAAGTCACTGACTGAGTTAGAGGCTCGACAGTATGCTGAAAAGCTATTTGTCACGAAGCCGGATTCGTTCGATAAGTTCTTTGACAGCGATACGTGGACTTTGGCAGTCATCTCTCACCTAAAAAGAAAAGACCTCCATCCAGCACGTCTTCGCTACGTGCTTGGCAACTCAATGCCTATCCGTCCTGACTTCGGAATATTTGTTGAGGAAGAACCAGTAGTAGCCCGTTTGGACAGAACAGGGAACTTCAAGAGGTGGAATTTTGGCGACGACGGCTTCAAGCAAGATTTACTCCAGAAATGGAATGAATCTAAGAGTAAGGGTGACGTCAGTGGAGACATTTCATTCGATAATAAAGTAGGTATTGACCCCAAAAATCCCCAAGCAAATGTTGCGTTCGTTACCCTTCCGAATTTAGGTCAAGTATGGGGGGATATAAGACTTTACGAAGACTCTTTGTATCACACTGGTGATGATGCAGAAGGGCGAAGTCACGGCTTTTTTATAATGGTTAGGTCGCGGTTAATCAATCCGATGGATGACAAAATGTTTCTGAATGAGCCATCATTCGGGACCTTCTACCGCTCCCAGTTTGTACTAAACATTGATGCATTAGATGCTGACCTTCTCGCCGATCGTGAGCGACTCCGACGCGACACGAGTAAAGCCGACGAGCTGACTGTGTTGCAGAGGGCCGTCTATCAGTTAGTTCGCACCCAGTTTAATGCGGACGTGCAAGAGAAGGCTAAAAACGCATCGCCGAGTAGCAGGTTGCCTGTGTTTTCACGCGAGCAATTTATTGAACCATTGATGGCACTGCTTGCCCGGAAAGCGGCTACGTCCAACCAAATGTCGTTTGACTTCCGCACACCACAGGTGACCCCTCAATCTGCCGGAATTGATGAGCCTATGGCAGCACTCTCGCAAGATGGTAAAGGATTTACGGTGAACACTGCGCACCCCTTTGTCAAAGCACTAGAACAGAGGGCTGGAACGGGCGGAAGGGGTGCAGAAATAATGCGCGAGATTCATACCCTCGCTATTTATGAGGAGCTTTTTAAAGGTTTCCTTTATGAAATAAATCTTCCAGATGAAAAAGTGGATGCGATAGTTACTTGGCGAGACTCGATGTACAGGAATCTCGCCGAGGTGAGTCGTAGCGATGCTGAACAACTAATGGTTGAACTTAAAGAGTCTTCTTACCAAGGAGACAAGGTATTTGAAGGGGCTATAGTGTCCGTTTTGAAAGCTATGGGGTTTGTTGCCGAGCGGGACGGAGCATCCGGCAAGAAAGACATAGCCCTGCTCGCACCCTGCGGAGAAAAATCTTATAAGTTTACATTCGAGGCCAAAGGGAAGAAAGATGACGCGGGTCTTCCCAACGATGATGCCGAAATATCCAATGCGAACGCTCATAGAAACGCAGTCAATGCTGAGCACTCTGTAGTTGTCACAAGGCGGTTCGCTGGGTTTGACCGACCACGCGCAAATGAAGTACCGACCATTCTACAAGAGTGCCGGGTTCAGCATTCAGATGATGGTAGGCAAGGTGTCGTCAGCATAATGCAGGTCGACGCGTTGAATTATCTACTCAAAGTTATGACGGACTACCACTATCCTTTGGATTTGGTCAAAGAAGTGTTCACCACAATCGAGACGCCTGTAGAAAAAATGGCTCGCATCAAGCAGTTTGACGAGCCGCTACACGGATTCGATTTTTTAGAGTTGTTGAATCGAATCTGGGAGGAGCAAAAAGAATTGGGAGTGGGAGAGGTTGTCTCGTGTCTTTCCATTTGGCAGAAATACTACCGATCAACACTTCCCGATTATAAGGAACTCTTCCAGAGTAAAATCAACGCTCTATACATATTGGCAAGTCCCTATGTGATACTGGAGCCTACCACGTGGAACGTTGGTCTACGACAATCGCCCGAACGTGTAGCTACGCGAATTAGAGAGAGTTTTGCTCCGGTTGGTGTTATCGCCATTACGGGGACGGGAACGTAATTATGGTTGCATTAGATTTTTTTTGTGGTGCTGGCGGATTGACGAGAGGACTGCTTGATGCAGGAATCGACGTGCGGGCAGGTATTGACATTGATGACCGTCTTAGAGAGACTTACACGAATAATAATGCACCGAGCAGATTTATCAAATGCGATATTGAGGACGTGAATATTCACGATCTGCGAACACAAGTAGGCATCACAGATGAAGATCTAATTGTCTATGCGGCATGTAGTCCTTGTCAGCCATTCTCCACCTTAAATCGGCAGGCAAAAGGGGACGAGCGACGACACCTGCTTTTGCCGTTTGCGGAGATTGTTGAGGCGGTCCCGCCTGATTTTGTAATCGTTGAGAACGTTCCTGGGCTTAATACTGCTTACGGCAGAGAAATTTACGAGTTGTTCACAACAGTTCTATCGGATGTAGGCTTCGTGGATCGGTATGAAGCTTGCCTTGACGCCTACGACTTTGGTGTCCCCCAAAGACGTAGGCGCTGGATAATGATGGCTTCGCGCATTGGTGCAATTTCTCCCCCTCAACCGGTGCCAGAAGCAGAGAGAACCACGGTTCGCGACGCGATAGCAGATTTGCCGGAAATCGGACGAGGGAATGTCCCAAATCATGAAGCACGAAGGTTGATGCCGCATCACGTCACGCTCCTACAGGCGATCCCTCACGATGGGGGCAGTCGCGCTCAGGTAGAGGATTTGGATCTGCTCTTGCCGTGTCATAGACGGCATCCTAAGGCGCATAAGGACGTGTTTGGTAGATTGGCTTGGGACAAACCTGCCCAGACGCTCACGGGGCGATGTACAGACGTTTACTGTGGTAGGTTCGCACATCCTGTTCAAGACCGTGGCATCACGCTACGCGAGGCGGCTGCATTACAAACATTCAGTGACAACTATGTATTCCATGGGAACTTTATTCAGTCAGCCCACCAGATTGGCAACGCTGTGCCCGTTCGCTTCGCCCAACATATCGGCAACGCCCTTTGGAGATCGGTGCCTGATGAACCGACGGTTGGCATGCATGGACAACTCAACACCTGAGCAACGTCGCCATGCAATGCAAGACAGTCACTCAAAAAATACCAAGACTGAAGTCCTGTTGCGTTCCGCACTGCATAGTCGGGGTCTCCGTTTCCGCATCCATTTCAAGGGTTTGCCGGGAACGCCAGACGTAGTGTTTACCCATGCCGAAGGTCGCCGTTTTTATTGATGGGTACTTCTGGTATGGTTACAAATATCGCACATGGAAAGCACCACTTAAATCGTTTTGGCTTGATAAAATCGTTGGGAATTACGCTCGCGACTGCCGAAATTTCAAGGCAGTACGGGCGATGGGGTGGAAGGTGGTTCGGGTATGGGAGCACGATGTGAACAAGAACTTGGAAGAGGTGGCTGAGCGGGTATTTAAGGCGTGGTCAAAAGCCACGGGAGTAGACAATCCTGACTCTTTAGACAAGGACAAATAGGTCCGCTTTCTAAGGCTCCTTTCAATATGGGAATGACGCCGCAGGGTGCCATCAGTGATTTTCGCGGCGTCGATCTCATGCGAGAGGGATGTGAGACACCGAACGGAGAAAGGGTCGCTTGCAGGACTACCCCGGTATCGTAAACCACCAGCGGCTTGGGTTCGTCCTCGCCATCGCTGTCCGTCACGGATTGCGTTCCTGGGCGGCGCGTTCCTGGCGATAGGATCTGATCGCCGCGTCAATGTCGGCTTCGATCTCCTCTTCCGTTATACGGCTTGCCAGCCGCGCCTGTTCGACCCGGTTCTGGGAAGCCCGCAAGCGCGTTTTCCAGGCGGGTTCCGCGTCGGCTCCGATAGAAACCGCGTCTCTTTCTTGAGGGGTGACCCGCTCCCGTAGGGCGGTGACGAACAATCGGTGGGCATAGTCCGACACCGACATTCCTTCGCGGGAGGCGGCGGTTCGCAGTTCGTTTTCTTGTACAGGGTTAAGTTCAAGGGTCAGGCTCATGGTTTTTTCTCGTGATGATCGCGCTACTGTTAGTATGCCATCCGCCCGACGCATCGTCAACTTTGTAGTCCCGCTAATCGTCCCATTTCGTCCGTGGTCTCCCACCGAGGACCCGCTTTGGACCGACGGCTACCGCGAAGGGCGGGATGACTGCCTGACGGATAGCGAGGCGAACGACCCTGGCGCGGGAGCCGTCGAACCGTTTGTTGGCGACCGCGACGATGGCGTTGTATTGCGCCATCGGGAACTGTACCGTGAACCGGTATCCCCGATGACAGAACGGTTGGTAGGCTTCCACGGCGGGTCCGTCGCCTTTCAATGCTTTTGCTACCGCCGCGCGAATGATCTCCGAGACGTGATACTTGCTGGTTTTTCCGGGGTGCGCCTCCCGGTAGCGACGCTTCAACTCCCAGATGGCGTCCTGGGTCGGGCGGTCGATGCCGAACGTGATGTGTTTGGATGGTCCCAGTGGCTTTGCCGCGTGCCCTACGAAATTCGGTTCGCCGGTCGGGGGCGGTCCCCAGTAGTCGGCTTCGATCTTCTTCCACCGCCGGGCACGTCTTAGTGCCCCCTGAACCGCAACGCAGTTGGTACACAGAGTAGTGGCCGCGCCCCTCAGTCTCAGTAATCCGCGTGGCTTGCCGCACCGGGTGCACCGGTCTTGACCGACTCGTGCGATGGTGCGGGCTTGTTGCCACTCCCGGTCGTATTTCGAGCAGGCGGCGCAGCGAATCTCGAATCCCGTGCCGTTTTCCTTCTGCTCGCTCGGCTTGCCACACCGCCCGCAAAGACCGGCGTTGACATGCCCCTCCCGTCGCACTTTTGTCTGGTCCCGCACTCTCTGGGCACAACGGGCGCACAGGTTGCGCGTCGCCCCACCCCGCGCCTGAGCCTCACGAAGTCGTCCGCACGTGTAGCAGTATCCGGCGGCGGCGCGTTCGGCGCATTTTTTTGCTATAGCCAGTGACTTCTCGGTAGCCATGCTCCTATTTTACGATAGCACCGTCTGCCGGGAATTACTTTTGTTTTGCCGCGTTGCCCTCCTGTTCGCGGAGAACGTCGGCGAGCATCCCGTCCAGCAGGTAAATGTCGCCCGCGTGCGTCGGGGACAAACGGCTTTCGCGCAGGTCGGCGAGAATAGGAAGGGTTCCCGCATAAGAGGCGGCGGGGGCGAGGGTGGAATTGTCGGGCATGGTACCTGTACGTTTCGCCGGTACACTTCCCGTTCACTGTTTTCGGCTTTTGACGGACAGAGATATACCGCCTGATTTGCAGGAGCGTCTCCCTCGTTCGTCTGGCTCGTTTTGACCGTTCTCGGGGGTTGTCACCCACCGGTAAAAGCCGTTCGGCTAAGGACGCTCCGCGTCCGCACACGCCTAAATTGTTCGGCAATCTCGCGAGGCGTCGCGCCCTGTACTTGCCCGGACGCGGAGCGTCCTTAGCCGAACGGCTTTTACCGGTGGGTGACAACCCCCGTGGGGCAAAATACCCGAGAGACGTGCACTTATCCCGAATTCAGGTTGTAATTAGGGAGTGTGCCAGGGGAAGCGTGAGCCTTTTCACCCGCCCTACTCTTCCCTACCGTGGCATGGTACACTTCTTGCGATTACTCAAACGCATCCGTGCTCCCTTTTTCGGAACCGGTCGGGAAGGCGTCTTCGTGAATTTCTGGCAAGAACTTTTTAACGGCGATGGTTTCATGCCGCGACGCCTTTGTGGCGACTGGGACGGGGGACTCATCTGGCTCCACGTCGTGTCGGATTCCGTGATCTTTCTTTCTTACCTGTGGATTCCGCTCACCATGTTCGCGGCGTTCCGTAGTCACGGCAACCGCCTGATCATCCCACAGGCGACCTGGTTTCTGATCGCGCTCTATATCGCCTTCATCGCCGCCTGCGGCTTCACCCATTTTTTCGACGCCCTGATGTTCTGGAACCCGGTCTACCGTATCAACAGCCTGGTCCGCGCCATGACCGCCGTGGTCTCGCTCCTGACGGCGGCGAGCCTCGCCCGCCTGATTCCGGTGGCGATCACCGCGCCGATTGCGATGAATGCACAACAACGGTTAGTGAAACAGCAACAGGACTGGCTACGGGATATTCTCGACGCGGCGACGGGCGGCGTACTGCGCCTGCGGTCTTCGGCAACGGAGTTGCCCGAGCCGATCTCGCGGAGTCCGCGCGAGATATTGGTGAACGGCGCGAAAGATCTCAGTAAGTTGCGGCGGTTACTTACGGAGGAGGCGACACGGGCGGGGTTCGGGTTCGTACGTAAGGACGCTCTGATCACGGCGGTGCATGAGGCGGCGATGAACGCCCTGCGGCACGCCGGCAGCGGCACCGTGCGGATTTTTCAGAATGAGGAGACGATCCAGGTGTGGATCACGGATGCCGGACAGGGCATCCCGCTCGATAGGCTCCCTATCGCGACCCTGAAGCAGGGCTATTCGACCGCTGGGACCGCCGGGCAGGGGTGGTTTCTGATGCTGTCGAGCGTGGATGCCGCGTATCTGCACACCGGGGAGGGCGGTACCACCATCGTTCTGCAGATGGAGATCACGCCCCCCGAGCCGACGATCCCGCTTTCCCAATGGGTGGGAGGCGATGTTCCCGCCCCGATCCCGTCGGGCGAACCCGTTCCCGCATGACCCCCGCCGCGTCATTCCCCGTCCCGCTGATCCTCGGTATCGACCTCGGCGGTACGAAATCCGCCGCGACATTGCAAACGCCGACCGGCGAAACGCGCTACCGGGTCGCCGTGCCGACCCCGGCGCGCGACGGTGCCGACGCGGTAATCGCCGCCCTGATCGCCCTCGCCCGGAACGCATCCCGGGCGGCGAACGAGGGCGGAGCCGCCATCGCCGGTTGCGGGATCTCCGCCGGGGCACCGGCGGACGCCGCGCGCGGGATCGTTTACCCGGCACCGAATCTGCCCGGCTGGTCCCCGGACGGCACCCCGCTCGCGCAAATAATCGGCGACGAACTCGACCTGCCGACGTATCTGGAAAACGATGCAGACGCCACCGCGCTCGCTGAATGGCGTTTCGGAGCGGGGCGCGGCACCGAAACGATGGCGTTCGTAACGCAGGGGACGGGGATCGGGTCCGGGCTGGTGCTGAACGGTCGGCTCCATCGCGGCGCATTCGGGGCGGGCGGCGAGATCGGGCACGTGTGCGTGGACACATCGGACGCGGCGCGGGTCTGCGCCTGCGGGTTGCGCGGTTGTCTGGAAGCGTACGCCTCCGGTCCGTCCCTCGTGCGGA
>JAYULM010000564.1:0-5739 GCA_043763605.1 Armatimonadota bacterium
GCCTTCGGCTGTAGACGCTTCGCGTCGGGGAGGCGACGGGGTGCCGCGTAAGCCAAACGCCCCCGGCGACGCGAAGCGTCTACAGCCGATGGCTTCCACCGGAACCCTTTAGCGTCCGAACCACGCCCGACCGATACGCTATAATACGCCTATGATCGAGGAACGTTGGGCGAATGCCGCACGGGTGTTGGACGAAGCGGACCCCCTGCGCCCGTTCCGCGAGCGGTTCTACCGGCGCGAAGGCGAGATCTACCTGGACGGAAACTCGCTCGGTTTGCTGTCGCGGGACGCCGAAGCGTCGGTGTTGCGCGTGCTGGACGAATGGAAGACGCTCGGGATCGCGGGCTGGACCGAAGCCGACCCGCCGTGGTTTTCATTCTCGGAAACGCTTTCCCGGTCCGTCGCGCCGCTGGTCGGTGCCGAGCCGGGCGAGGTGATCGTCACCGGCTCCACGACCGTGAATCTGCATCAGTTGCTGGCGACTTTGTTCGACCCGGCGGCTCCGATCCGAAAGCGCATCCTCGCCGACGAACTCAACTTCCCGTCCGATATTTTCGCCCTGCGTAGCCACCTGCGGTTGCGTGGCCTGGACCCGGACGATCACCTGATACGCGTTCCGAGCCGGGACGGGCGCACCCTGAACGAGGACGACATTGTCGCCGCCATGTCGCGCGGCGATGTACAGATGGCGGTTCTGCCGTCGGTCGTATATACCAGCGGGCAACTTCTGGACATGGAGCGCGTCACGCGGGCGGCGCGGGAGCGGGGCGTCCTGATCGGTTGGGACTGTTCGCATTCCGTCGGTGCCGTGCCGCACGCGCTGAGCGAATGGGGCGCGGATTTCGCCTTCTGGTGTCATTATAAGTATCTGAACGCCGGACCGGGGAGCGTCGGTGGACTGTACCTGAACCGGCGGCATTTCGGCAGGTCGCCGGGTCTCGCGGGCTGGTTCGGGTCGCGTAAGGACAAGCAGTTCGCGATGGACCATACGCTGACCCCGGCAGACGACACGGGCGCGCTACAGATCGGAACGCCGCACCTGCTCAGCCTCGCCCCGCTCGAAGGTACGCTCCGCATCCACCACGAGGCGGGAATGGAGCGGCTTCGCGCCAAATCGCTGGCGTTGACGGCGTTCCTGAGCGAACTGACGGAAGCCGAACTCGCCCCACTCGGCGTCGGCGTCGCCACCCCGCGCGAATCCGAACGGCGTGGCGGGCATCTCGCCCTGATCCACCCGGAGGCGTGCGCATCAGCCGTGCGCTACGACGCGCGGGAGTCGTGCCTGATGCGCGCCCGCCTGACATCGTGCGACTCGCCCCGGTGCCGCTCTACACATCGTTCACGGATTGCGTGGAAGCGGTCCAGCGTTTGAAGACTATTCTGGAGACGCGGGCGTATGCGGCAGGGGATGCGGATAAGGATGCGGCTGGGGAGGTGGGAATGGTGACTTAGGCGGCTAAAACCCCCTCCGTCGTCGCTCCCTCCTCCTGTTGTTTCTCCCACCAGCCTAACGCCCGATCCGGTCACGGCGCAGATGGCTTTGGTGTCGCCACATACTTCCGCCACGTCCCGTCGCGCTCGATCTGCAACTGGCTGCGACATGCCGCGTCGTTGGGGAATAGTCGCAGACCGGCTAGCGCGGTCTGATGCGCCTTCTCGCGCTCGCCCTGATAACGGTACGACAACACCAGCCAGCGGAACGCGTTCTGCCACGCCTCTTTTTCGTCGTCCGTGAGTGTACTCGGGTCGCGCCGCGCCGCGATGACCAGTGCCTCGGTGAGCGGCTGAACCGCCTTCTCATACTCGCGCAACTTCGCGTCATAAAACATGCCGATTTCGGTTTTGATCTCAATAGAATTGGGGTTGTTCGCCTCGCCTTCCTTCAAAAACGCCACCGCTTCCGCGTACTTCTTCTTATCCCGCGCGATCATCGCCGCGCCGTACACATAGCCCGGTATGAAGTTCGGATTGGATGCGGTCATCAGGCGAAACAGCGGCAGGGCTTCCTGCGGGTCACGGTGCTTGTGATTCGACATATCCTCATAGGGTTGTACCGCGCGCTCCACGTCGCCGAGGATGCCGCGCCAGTCCTTTTTCGCCGATGGGATGATCGTCGTTTCTTTCTCGTGTTGCTCGAATCCCTGCGCGACATCCTCCGCCGTGGTACGCACCTTGTCTTCGTCCTGCCGTGCCTTCTCGTCGGCAGTTAGACCGCGCAGATCGACCCCGTTGTGCAGATATTTGTCCACTTTAAGCCACAGGAAGTCCGCCATTGACGAGCGAAACTGCCCGAAAAGCGACGCCGTCGCCGACTGCTCCAGATTCTCCTGCATCCGGGGTGACATACCCGCGCCACTTACTTCTACGACTGGGGCGGTGCGGGTTGCCAGAACTGACCCGATGAAGCCGGTTAAAACTACGGCACCGGCACCGAGCGCGATGTCGCGCCAAAGCGTAGTGTCTCGCATGGTTTATAGTGCCTGCCTTTTGAAACGAAGCGCGCCAATAAAAAGAAACAGGGCGCAGTACATTACGGCATACAGGAACAGGAAGCCGATAGCCCAGAGCGGGACCGCCGACCACCCGTACGAAACCTTTTTGCCCATGTCGAACAGGTTCAACTGCGGGACCACGTAGTACACTCCGGCGAGGATGTTCTGCTTCATCCCTTCCGAACCGGGATACAGCAATTTGATCGCGCCCGCGAACGTGGACGATCCGACCGCGACTAACATGGCAATCGTGGTCGTCGCCTGCGGCGTCATAAAGAGCGACAGCATGATTGTCAGAGCACACAATACGCCGAGCGCAAACGCCCGCAGGAGAAGATATTGCAGGAACACGGTGCCGAGCGGGATGCTGTAAACCGCCAGACACAGCGCGCACACGCCCGCGAAAAGAAGCAGGGCGAATACGGAAAGGGCGTAGGCACCGAGGAACTTCCCGAACAACAGGTCGCCGCGCGAGATGGGGCGCGCGAGTAGCGGGTAGACCGTTCGGCGCGAAACCTCCTCCGCGATCTGCCGCGCCGAAAACAGGATCGCGATCACAGTCGAAAGCAGACCGATGATGGTCAGCGCGACATCCTTGAAGAATATCTCCAAGCCTTTGACGCCGAACGAACCGATAGTCGTCGCCGTGCCGAAAAGCAGGACGCAAAGGATCACGGCGACATAAATATCCTTGCGCCGGACGCTTTCCAGGATCGACGCGTAGGCGAGGGCTTTCCAGATGATGAGTTTGCGCTTAACGGTTTCCACGGGTAGCCTCCTGCGTTTTATCCGCCGTGTCCTCGATGGTACGGATGAAGTAGTCTTCCAGATGCGATGTCACCCCGCCGCGCAGTTCGTCGTTCATCGGGCGTTCGTCCACCACGCTGCCGTTGTTCAGTAGAATAATCCGGTCGCAAAGGAGCGCGACCTCGGAAAGTTCGTGCGAGGAAAAGAAGATCGTGGTCCCGCTGGTCTTGATCTCCTGGAGCAGTTCGCGCAGGTGCCGCCGCCCGACCGGGTCCAGACCGGAAGTGACTTCGTCCAGTACCAATAGATCCGGCGAACCGAGCAATGCTTGCGCGATGCCGAGTCGCTGTTGCATCCCTTTCGAGAACGTTTTGAGTTGCAACTTCTCTTTGCCCGCCAGCCCGACGCGTCGGAGCAACTCCATCGCCTCGGCGTCGAGCGATTTCCCGCTCAATCCCTGCAGGTTTCCGTAGAGCCGGAGCGTTTCCAGCGGTGTCAGGAACGGATAATACAGCGCGACTTCGGGCAGGTAACCGATCTTGGATTTGGCGAGCGTGGTTCCCGCCGCGTGCCCAAAAACGAACACGTCGCCGGACTCGGGGGCGAGGAAACCCATAATCGCCTTGATGGTCGAGGATTTGCCCGCGCCGTTAGGACCGAGGAATCCGACGACTTCGCCCGGCACCACGGACAGATCGAGGTTGTGTACCACTTGCTTGACCGGCGTGAAGATGTCTTTCTTGTAGCCGACGCACAGTTCGCGGATCGCCAGAGCGGGCGGTCCATCGCTATGAAGAGAGGGTATGTCCATATTCAGTATCCATTTGTGTTGCACATAAAAATCGGATGGGATTTTTACCGCTTCCGCCGCGCGGGAACGGGCGCGAAAATCGGTCGCACTTTTCGTGTCTTTATACTGTATATAATGTCGGTAAGTATAGCGCGTTTCACAGGGGGTCGCCCCGCCATTCGCGAAATTACCGCCGGTACCCGGTTAGTCTGCAAAAATCGTGCCGAACGGTGGCACGCCGGACGCACACCGACACCGTACAACGGACACAATTAAAGGCAATCTGTTATGCGAATGAATCAACGCTTTTGCGCGGCGACCGCGCTTCTGATCGGCATGTGCGCGATAGTCGCCGGGTGCGCGAACGAACCCGGAACGACTGGCGCAAAGGGAACTGCCGCAGACGATTCCGCCCCTGCGATGGGACCGGAGGCGGAAACCGCCCGTAAGGAGATCTCTGTCTCGGCGACCGGCGTCCCACAAATCAAGAACCCGCCCGCCGCCGTAACCATCGGTAATCTGAAGTCGATCACCGGGAAAGCCATCAGCCTCGACAGTCTGCGCGGCAAGGTCGTGATCCTCGATTTCTGGGCGACGTGGTGCGGTCCCTGCCGGATGACGATCCCGCTATTGAACGAGATGCACGAAAAGTATAATGCGCAGGGTCTTGTCATCGTCGGCATTAGCGACGAGACCGTGAAACAGGTCGCTCCGTTCGCGAAAGGTATGAACATGAAATACACCGTGGTCGCCGACTCCGATAACAAGTCGATCTGGCAGGTGAACTATCAGGTGAGTTCTCTCCCGACGATGGCGGTGATCGACCGTAAAGGCAAGTTGCGCATGTATGAAAAGGGATTGGACCCGCGTGAAGGGGTGGGAACAGAGGCTCGCTTGAACGAGTTGATCCCGCAACTGCTGGCGGACAAATAATCGTGGCGGTCAGATTACACGCCGCTTTATTCGATCTGGACGGCACACTTGTACGTACCTACATTGACTTCCCGGCGATGCGCGATGCGGTGCGGGAGAGGGCGCGAATTGCGTATAAAGTCAGCGATACAATTCTACAAAATAGCGACTCATTGGACATTATCGCGGAAACGCTCGCGGTATTGCCTGAAGAGGAGCGTCAACACGCGCGGCGCGACCTCCACGCCGTCCTCGAAGAACACGAGGAACTCGGTTGCGCAAACCCTGATGCGGTACCCGGTGCAACCGACCTCTTGACCGACCTGTATAACCGGAACATTCGAGTGGCGATAGTCACGCGCAACGCGCGCGCTATCGCGACAACCCTCTGCCGACGCATGAACCTTCGCGCGGATGTAATCATTGCCCGCGAGGACACGACTACTTATAAGCCGCATCCCGCCCCGCTTCATCTTGCCTGTGATCACCTGCAAGTCCAACCGGAATATACCGCGATGGTAGGCGATCTGTGGGCTGATGTCGCGGCGGGCGCGGCGGCGGGTTGTGCGATGACAATCGGCATCCAGTGGGAGCACGATCTTCCCGACCGCTTCGCAGGGACCACACCGACGCATATAGTGGGGACGCTTGAGGACGCGAGCGATATTCTGCTCGCGATGACAGGTTGAACGGCGTTTTAAAACAAAGTTGAAAAAGGTTTGTAAAAGTCCTTGACAGGGGATTGAAGTGGCGGTAACATACCTCTTGTCGCCGGTCGGAAGACGGGCGAAGAGTAGG
>JAYULM010000565.1:0-5739 GCA_043763605.1 Armatimonadota bacterium
TAGGGCTGCGGCGAAAACACAGTGCCGCGCGAGGTGATTCTGTCGGCGATTCGGTGCCGGGTTTCGATAGAACATCGTCGTATCCTCCAGGTAGATTGATTTTGCCCGAGGGCAGGTATGAGATGAATCAAGTCATCGGGATAAAGGTAGTGATAGTCCCAATAGGTAAGACCTTTCTGTCTCCCGATATTTTCGTGCTTCCGGTTATCGTGGTTGATTCCGGATTACTTCGTCGTCGTTATCGATAAACACAGGTGAATAAACCGTACTAAGGGCTTGCCAGAAAATAAACGCTCAATTTTCATGACGATTTTGATCGTAAAATGACCGCTCAAACTGAGCACTTATTTGTTGCTGAGACCTAAATGAGTTTCTCCTTAAACCATTTTTTTGACCGCACTGTCAGTAAATCCACCAGTTGCGCTCCCTACCGGGAATTATCCTGATCTTTGGTTGCAAGAAGCGTGCTTTCTTCCCATGCCAGATGCTTGAGCAGAGTGCGGCTAATTGTCATCGCCGTCAACATCAATGTCTCGCTTCGGTTCATTGCGTAGTCGCCCGGGTGAGTTGTTTGGATATGATTTTGTTAAGAGAGGGGGTGTCGTTTCGGGCGGTTCGAACATCGGTGTCCTGTTAATTTGAATGATAGTAGACTAACCATAATAAAATCACACGATAGCCGCCGAATTCTATAGTGATGATTTAGCGTTGTTTTGTAACCTGTTTAATTAATCTGCCTGTCAGTAATAAGTGCAAAATATTCCGTCGATTGAAATATATCATATGTGCGAGTAATATGTCAAAAAAATTTTCAAGAAATATTACCCGCCGAAAGATGGGAGATAATGCGCGGTGCCTGTGCGGTATCCGGTAGAGAACGTCTGCGACGCTTCCGGGCGGCGCAGCTCAGGCGACTTTCGGGTCGGCTTCCGGTAAATACCTCGGGGATTGCCCTGAAGAGTTTCATTCCATGCGCGGAAATGGTATCACAACCCGTTTCATTACCAACGGATCAATACCTCGAAAGGTTGCTACCGTAATTTTGATGACGACGCTACGTCCCTACGGCTTGCCCGCATCCGCGCCGTCCCCGCCGAGTTGCTTCACCCGTAGACGGGCGCGTTCGGTCTGCGGGTCGGAAAGCCCCCCGGCATTGAGTGCTTTCCGGTAGGCGTCTCGCGCTTTCGCGGCGTCGCGGGCGCGGCTATCGTAGGCGTCGGCGAGTGCGTACCAGTCCGCGCCGCGTGAGCGGCGGCGAGTGAGTGCTTCGCGGTAGGATATTTCCTCCGCCGTCTTACTCTGGTACTGGGCTATCGCGGCGAGGGCGACGATGGCGCGGGTTTCGCGCTCCGGGGTCACTGTGCCGCCGCCGCGCCCGACCAGACCGGTGGCACTCCCGGGGAGGGGATTGGCTTGCCCGGCGAACCCTGCACCGGCGTTCGCGCTGAGGTCCGCGCGGTATCCGGCGAGGATGCCGTCTAAAAGCCCTTTACCCGCGATCACCGCGAGCGTTTCCTGCGGGAACGTCCCGGCGTCCGCCTGTGCGTCGAGCGACGCCCGGAACGCCGCTTCGGCGTCGGTCTGGTTGCCGACGGTGAGCAGAGCTTCGCCGCGCAACCGGTGCCACAGCCCCGCGCTTTCCGGCTCCTCGCCCAGGGCGCGGTCCAGTGTCCGCATCGCCGCGTTGGTCTGGCCTCCGGCGATCTGGGTTTGCGCCAACGCCTGATACAGCACGGTCTGCGTCCCGAACAATCCGCTCGCCTCGGTCAGGCGGAGCGCGTCCGTGTAGTTCTTCGCGGCACCTTCGTAATCGCGTTGCTTGGTCTGCACCTCGCCGATTCCGGCGGGCGGGGCAGGATCGGTCGGGGCGATCACGCGCGCCTGATTGAACACTGTCAATGCGTCCTCCAGGCGACCGTCCGCCGAGTACGCCTGTCCCAGACCAGTCAGGGCTTGCGCGGTGATCGGTGCCTCTTTGGGGCGCGCGGCGGTCCTGTTCTGAATCCGCTGATAGTTGGCAATGGCACCTTTCAGGTTCCCGGCTTGCCGCTGGGCGTCCGCGCGGACCAGTTGCAACTCCATGTTTTCCGGGTCTCGCGCCAGCGCGGACTCGAACAGTTTCACGGCGTCGGCGGGCTTATTCTGCGCGAGCCGGAGCAACCCGAGGTTGACTTTCGGCTTCGCCCAGCCCGGGGCATACCGGATCGCTTTGCGGTACGCGGCGTCGGCGGCGGGCAGGTTTTCGGCGACCTGATAGGCATCCCCGACGAGTAGATGCAGGATCGGTGAGTCGGGGGCGGTCTGGAGTGCCGCCCGCAAACGGACGAGCGACGCCGCGCTGTCTAACCCGCCGCCGCCCGGCTTGCTGTAGCGGCGCACCGCTTCCAGATATACGGTCTGTGCGGCGTCGGCTTGCCCCATCTGCGCGAGTGCCCCCTGCAGGAGGAGCGAGGCGACCAGATCGTCCCCGGTCAATCGGCACGCGGCTTTGAACTGCGCGACCGCCAAGCCGGGCTTGCGTAACGTGGTCAGCGAAACTCCGGTCAGCAGTCGCAGGACCGGGTCTTGCGGCGCGTTCAACGCCGCTCGTGCGTAGGCACGGGCGGCGTCGTCGAACTCGCCGACGCGCAGGGCGCGGTCGCCTTCCTTACGAGGCGCGTCGATTTTCTCCCGTGCGGCGTCGCCCCGTGTGGGCATCCGCAAAGCACCCACCGGAACAATCTCGGTACGGTTCCGGGAATGAATCGGCTTGTCGTCGTCATCCGCCGCCGCCGGGGAGACGCAAACCGACCCGGTCAATGTTGCGAGTACCGCTACCGACAACAGGCGCGGGGTGTGCGGAACCATTACCACGGTGCCCCCGGACCGCTCCCGGCACCTGCGGCGGCGGGAGCGGCAGGCAAGGCACCGATCACTGCGCCGCCCGCGCCGTAACCGCCGAACAGACCGCGCCGTTGTCGTTGGCGGACCATCGTATCCGTAACCGGCGGGGGAGCGTACGCCGTCACCGCCGAGACGCCGGAACCGGGGTCAGACGACACGACTGTGATCTCCGCCGATTTTGCCGCATGGTCCGCAAACATCGAGCGATTCTCTCCCGCGCCGGTTGTGAGGGCGGGGGCAACCGGGCGCGGCTCCGGCGCGGTTCCGATACGCGCCATCGCTACCACGGTCGGGGCGGGCTTCTCGGGAACATCGACAATGGTGATTTCATGATACGCCGGTGCGGCGGGCGCGACCATTCGCGCGGTGAGAGTCGCGGCACGCGTTTCACGTGCCGTGGGCGACGTACCCCCGGTCCCGGCGAATCCCGCCGCCGACCGATGCGGTGCGGCGGCCGGTGAACGACCGCGCGTCCGTCCGTCAGAAGCCGCCGCCGATGCCATTCGGCGTGGAACCGGAATTGCCGCAACGAAAGCCGACGACCGCGCACCGGTCAGTGCCGGGGGGGGCGGCAGGAGCGACGGTCGCGCGGTTTCCGCTTCTTCCATGGCGACCATCGAAGCCGCCGGGGTCGCTTTCGGGGTAGCCGTCGCCCCCACACCGTCCGCCGCCGTCGCCATTTCTGCGTTTTTCTGTATCGGCGACTGCGATTGCTTTGGCATCAGGAATACGGCGGCGACAACGAGGGCGGCTAAGGCGGGGGCGAACAGCAATACCGGTCGTAGCGACAGCGTACGGCGGCGGCGGTCCCGTTGCTCGGTGACGATACGCCCTTCGATGCGCTCCCACAGATCCGCCGCCGGAACCGGGGCGGGCAGGGCGGCGGGACCGCGCGACCGGAGCAGGGCACCCATCGCGCGCACCGCCGCCGTTTCTTCATGGCAGGCGGGGCAGGCGGATAGATGCGCGCCTACAACAGCGCGCTCGTTCGCGGTCAGTGTCGCTTCCGCCTCCACATACTGCGTGAGTAGTGGCGCGAGAACGCGGCAGGATAGCGGCTTGGGTAGCCGCGAAAAAAGGGTCCGGCTGAACATAATTTTTACTGGTGTGCCTCCCCATCGAAACAGCCCGAGGCGGTTTGTGATCCATCGAAACCGCCCGATACGGCGAACAGTTCCTGTGTGTGCGGCGTGCCCGTCAACGCGCCCTTCATCCGCTTGCACGCGTAGTGCAGGCGGGACCAGACGGTACCGAGCGAACAACCGACGATGCCGCTGATCTCCTCGCACGAGCGTCCCTCGAAATAATGGAGCAGAACGACCGAGCGTTGCTTCTCCGGCAGAGCCTGTACCGCCTTGCGTATCACCTGTTCCTGCTCCTGTTTTTGCGCGGCTTGAAACGGATCGCCGCCCCGGAGCGGGTCCGAACCCGGGTCGGCGGGAAGCGACTCGATCCCGCCGAGTCCGGTCGCCTCGTCCGGTGACAGGGAAACGAGCGGCGCGGTTTCGTTCCTGCGCCGACTGCGGTACTTGATCGCCGTGTTTACCGCGATGCGATACAGCCAGGTGGAGAACTGCGCGTCGCCCCGGAACCGGGGCAGTCCCTTCCACGCCCGCAGGAACGTCTCCTGCAGGATGTCGTCCACGTCGTCCGGCGAGGCGACCATGCGCCCGACGAGGGCGGCGATTGGACGCTGGTACCGCTCGAATAGTTCGCGAAACGCCGTGCGATCCCCTTCCGCCGCGCGGCGGACGAGGAGACCGTCGCCGTCGATCTCGGCGGGCGTGGCGAAGGTCGACACGCCCCGTTCCGAATCGGCGGGCGCGCTCTGGTTATGCGTGGCGGCTAAGGCAGCGTTGGGACCGGGCATTGAAAAAGCAAAACTCATGGTAGCACCACCGTCGAACGGGTCGGTCGGGACCGCGTCGTTCGCGTCAGGCGGCGTAGGAATCCGACTCCACTTAATTATACGGCGGAAACGGAAACTCCGGCGCGTTCGGGGAAGCGGCGAACCCGCTTCCCGGTGTGATTGTTCTTTCCTCTCCTATTAAATATATAGCGTAACACCCGATCAGACTGCGACCGCCCGGCAAACCTTCAAAACCGCATCACCAGAAATAAAACCCGGCGCATTGCAGGACCACCGAAACGCCGAACGTCGCCACGGCGAGCGTTTCGCGGTCGCGGTCGGAAAGCGGGGTGCGTGCGGCGATGAGAGTGAGGAGCGGATACAGGAACAGGCACGCCCGCGCTGTCTCACCGGTCCGGTATGCCCCCGCGAGAAAAAGCAACAGGAGACTTGCCGCCCCGGCGACGAACAGCACCCACTCCGGGAACGATTCGCGCCGCGCGACGGCAAGCCCGCGCCACGCCGCCCACAGCGCGAACGGTCCGGCGAAAACGAGCAGGTCAGCGACGTTCTCGATCCGCGTCGCGACATACTCGACGGGATTCGCGAGTAGACGGAAACCGTCCGGGTTTTCGTTGCCCGAGGCGAACCGGAACGTGGCGAGGTAGTCGAACCCGGTCACGGCGTACAGCGCGAAGTAGAACAGTGCGAGGGCGAGGAGGACTGCCACGGTTTGCACCGGAAATCGGCGGGTGCGGGCTATCTCGCCTGCGAGCAGGACGGGGACTACCCAGACGACGCCGAAGGTGAGGAACGAGGCGGCGAGGAGGGCGAGGGCGGTTGTCGGACCCTCACCCCCGGGTACCCTCTGGGTGCCCCTCTCCCTCCGAAGGGAGAGGGGGAGTAGATGCGCCGGAAGCGAGTCGCTTCCCCCGTCTCCCCTCTGGACTCCCCCTCTCCCTTCGGAGGGAGAGGGGCACCCAGAGGGTACCCGGGGGTGAGGGTCC
>JAYULM010000566.1:0-5738 GCA_043763605.1 Armatimonadota bacterium
CCGTCGCGCGACACCGCGACCGCCGACGCCGCGAACGGCAGATCTTTGGTCCATAGCGTACGCCCGGTCTGGTCGCCGAGCGCGACGGTATGGTTGGCGGCGAGCATGTCGCAGAAGACGGTGCCGAAGCGGCCGCCGTTCTCGGAGAGCGCGATGTCGGTATAGTTGGCGCGGCGGTCGGACAGGAATCGCGACTTCTTGCCGTCTTTGAAAACGTACAGATCGTCGTCGGTGGCACCGATGAACGATTCGCCGCTGGTGGAAATCTCGACTTTGCGCAGGGTTTCGACGCTGTAGGTTTGTAGCGTCGCCGGTTTGCCGGTCGGGGAAAAGCGCACGAGGTGCGAGGAGCGCACTTCCATCTCGTCGGGGACGCTGGCGAGGGCGGCACCGTCGTCCCCGACCGCGAACCGTGACAGCGGCGCGGTGCCGCGCGCCTTACGGGTGTAGGCGAGGTCCACGTTGCGGACTTCCACGGACGCGGACGGGACGAGATCGGGCGCGAGCGACATAGTTCGTTATTATACCGTGATAAAGCGGGGGGATTCGCGTGGGATTTTCGATTGCGTTCCCTTCGGAGATGGTTACCGGTGGAGTCGGGGACGATTTCGGAGTTCGGGAGACAGTCGGGGAACTGTGTTCCTCCGGTGGAAGCGTTCCGCTTGGTGTTCCTGCGGAACGCGGGAAAGTTTCGTGTTCCCGCGAACCGGACGAGTCTCTTAATCCGCAGGATAACCAAGTGCTTCACTTCCACCGGAGGAACACAGTTCCCCGACTGTCTCCCGAACTCCGAAATCGTCCCGCCATTCGCCGATCTCTTCCCAATACGCGTACAGTTTCCCATTTTCATGGTGCGACTTTTGATTCTGTATATACTCGATCACGCGACTGCGCTGACCATACGGGAACGCGAACGCCGAATAGCCCTGCTCCCAGCGGAAAAAATGTTCGGTACCGTAGCGGTCCCGGAGTGCGCGACGCACGGCGAGTTTGACTTGCTGGACGAAATACATGATCGAAACGGTCGGGGTGAACAACACGGCAAGGTGGACATGGTCGGGCATCCCGTTCAAGGCAAGAACAGTGCGACCGAGTTTTTGCGTCTCGTGCTGGATGATGCGATGGACGTACTGCTCGACTTCGGGGGTGAGTAGCGGGCGACGCTTAAACACCGCCCACACAAAGTGAATCGGGACTTCTAATTTGCTGAAGCGGCGCGGAACGGGTAGTGGCATAAGTGGTTTCCTTCCGCCGGGAGTAACGTAACAAGCACCCCAATTCTGACAGTATTTTCGGATTATTTTTCGGGAAATTTTGGCAAGATTTAACAGGCATCGCCAAGTAACTGGTTCGGGGAACTGTGTTCCTCCGCTGGAAGCGTTCCGCTTGGTAATCCTGCGGATTAAAAAAATCGTCCGGTTCGCGAGGGAACGTCCCGACTTCCGCGTTCCGCAGGAACACCAAGCGGAACGCTTCCAGCGGAGAAACACAGTTCCCCGAACCAGTTACTTGGCGATGCCAGATCCTCCCCGACCATCCCCGAACCTGCCCCAGCCCCCCGACACCAACGGTACAATACGCCATGAACACCACCCTCGCCCGCCTCGGGAACGGCTTGTTGGACCTGATCTATCCGCCGGTCTGTCTGGTGTGCGGCGACTCAGCCGCGAGCGGCGCGCTCTGCGGGGGGTGTGTCGCCTCGTTCCTGCCGGTCCCCGAGCCGGGTTGCCCCGTGTGCGGTCGCCCGTTGGAAAGAGATGACTGCGGGACATGTGCGCGGTTCGTAGCGGAAACCGGGGCGGCGTTCGCGTTCGATGGGGCGTGTGCGGGAGCGGTGTACGCCGGGGCGTTGCGCCACGCGGTGCATCTGCTCAAATACCGGGAGCGGGAGCGGCTCGGCGTTCCGCTCGGGGCGTTTCTGGCGAACCGGCTTGTTACCGACGGTCTGTTGCCCGACCCCGGGGCGATACACTTCGTCGCGTTCGTGCCGATGCACCCGTCGCGCGAACGTGGGCGCGGCTACAATCAGGCACGGCTACTCGCCGCGCCCATCTCCGAACTCCTTGCGGTCCCACTCCACGCGGACGGCGTCGTGATCCGCGCCCGGAAGACCAGTCCGCAGGTCGGCATGAGCGATAAGGCGCGGCGAGCGAACATCACCGCCGACGTGTTTGCTGTCCCGGACCCGGGCGCGATCCGTGGCAAGGGCGTGTTGCTGGTGGACGACGTTTTTACCACCGGCACCACGGCGAGTGCCTGCGCTGCGGTCCTGAAAGGCGCGGGTGCGGCGCGGGTTCAGGTTGCGTGTCTCGGCGCGGGCGGTTAGAATAAGATCAGAATGCCCCCATTTTCCCGCCGCCGTTGCCTCGCCGCCGCTCTCGCGTGTCTGCCCATGCTCGTCGCCGCCGGGTGCTCCGGGCGCGCGATTCCGAAAGTGGACCTTGCCGATGTCGCCGCGCTCGCGAACGATGCCCTGTTGAGCACACTTCTGGGACCGTCGGCGGAGCGGCGGGCGACGATGATGGCGAAGCCGGAGCCGCCTCTTCTGCAGAAAGGCGACCGGGAGAATGTCGTCCTTGCCACCGACTACGACGGGTTCGTGCGTGTCAGTAAAGGCGCGTTGACGGAAAAAGACCTGCGGGCGATTGAGGCGGAAGTCGTTCGCGGGTCGGGCGAGGTGCTCAAAAAGCAAGGGTTCTCCCTCGAATCGGTCCCGTTCCCGCCGAAGGCAGACCCGACGGCGGAAAAAACGCTCGTCGCGACGTTCACCCCATTTACGGAGGAGGGCGGCTCTCCGGAAGATAAACGACTCGGGCGCGGCAAGACGTACGTGCTGATCCGCCTGACCGTGACCGATCCGCGCACCGGGACTGCCTTGCGGATTCGCGATTTCTACTCGGGGCGCGACGCCGAAAACCGCCCGTGACGGGCTTTGCCCGACAAAACCGGGTACATTGGAAGCCAAAGGCGGTTTCCTCCCCATCCGGCAGGGAACTGTGAACTTCCGTGAATCCTACCGCAAACAACCAGCCTGCCGTGGTTACTTCCTCGCACGAACTCGGTTTAGACCTCGCCGCCATTGCCGCCCGATACCTGTTCGAGACCGACCACCTCCATTACGGCTTGTGGACGGAAGACCTGCCCGTCCACATGAAAAACCTGCACAAGGCGCAGGAGCAGTATTCGGACCTGATCGTGAGCACGATCCCCGCAGGCACCAGAACTATCCTGGACGTTGGCACGGGCACGGGTGCGCTCGCCAAACGCCTGATGGATGCGGGCTTCAGCGTGGACTGCGTCTCGCCGTCGCCGTACCTTACCGAACGCGCCCGTGCCAATGTCGGCACCGGCGCGCAGATTTTCGAGTGCAAATTCGAGGATCTGGTCACGGAAAAACGGTACGACCTGATTCTGTTCAGCGAGAGTTTCCAGTACATCCCGCTCAACAGATCGCTCGTGTTGTCGCAGGAATACCTGAACACCGGCGGGCACGTGCTGATTTGCGACTACTTCCGCAACGAAACGCCGGACAAGGGACCGTTCGGCGGCGGGCACCACCTCAAGGATTTCCGCAAGGAACTGGAAAACTCCGCGCTCACCCCACTTCTGGACCGCGACATCACGCCGCTGACCGCGCCGAACCTCGACCTCGTCGCCGATATGAACGAAAAAGTCGCCGCCCCGATGAAGGCGCAACTGTTCGCGTTCGCCCGCGTCAAATACCCGTTCTGGTTCAAACTGACCACGTCGATCTTCAAGAAGCAGTTGGCGCACTTCGACACCAAGTACATGGGCGGCAAACGTAGCGGCAAGAACTTCCAGGTGTACAAGTCGTACCGCCTGTTGCTATTCGCGAAGGGGACGCAGGGGAAACTGTCGGCACCGGAGTTAGCCACCGTCGACTAAGAAAGGGAAGTGCGATGAACCGTCCGATGTGGCTCGACATAGTCTACCTGTTCTGGCTGCCGTGCGTTTGCGCGGGCGCGACACAGATCGTCGCGCTCGTGAACGGTGTCCCGCCCTGGCTCGCGTTCGTGCTTTTCGCGACCGTTTTCGTAGTCGTCTTCCTCGCGCCGATCCTGCGCGTGTGGTTTTTTGCGGGGAACGGGAACGGGGGGCAGGACGGACCCGCAGAAGAAGAGGCAGATGCGGAATGCCCTTCGCGTAATGGAGTTACGCCGCCGTGAAATGTTTCCAGCCGCCAAAATCATGGCTAAAACTCGCGCCAGGCACTATTGAAGCATGGCTGGTCAGTGACGACCCGCGCGAACAACGCCTCGCCGATGAAGCGTTGTCTCAATTGGGCGCGGACGCGGCACGGGCATATCTGCAGAGTCTCCTCGTTTCCGAACACGATACCCGACTACACCGATTGCGTCTCGCGGGGAAAGTATTCCTGCTACCGTACGCGATGCTGATGGTCGCTTACTTCGTTACTGCCGCACTCGAACTCTCTCTTATCGGCACAGGCTGGATACTGATAGCCACGTTCGGTTCGCTCCACGTGCGGCAAATGACGACCATTTTACAGACGCGTATCATCCACTGGGTGCTGGCAAGGAATGACGTGCAATATATCGCTATTCTGTTGAAGTCGTTCTCCACTGTACCGAGTGTGGCAGTCAATACTACCGTACGCGAGCGTCTCCCACGTCTTCTCCGGCAGGTAACTGTGGGAACAAAGAATCTTATTCCCGACGAATACTGGGCGCAGTTCACGCGGATGCTGGCGGGTATTGCCAGGCAGAAAATCATCCTCTATGTTACCGTTGATCAGAACCTGGCGTTAGCCCACATTGAAATATGCGGCAATGTGCGTCACGAACCGGCGTTGCCTGCGCTACGGACGCTCGCTACGCGGGATGCGACTACACCGCAAGCCCGCGAACTCAGGGAACTTGCCGCCCATTATGTCGCCCAATGGAATGTCCAACCGGTGAATGGTATGGTGCAATGGCGGCGCGTATAAGAAACGCCCCCTACACCACTACGCCGGACCGTCCTGTAAACGAAAAGCAGGACCAATCCCCCCGTTCCACGAAACTATGGCAACACATTTCGTGAAGGTGAATAACAAAATCCATGAAGGTACTGATTATCGGCGGGACCGGGCTGATCTCGAACGCGATCACGAAGGAGATGATCCGTCGCGGCGGATTCGACATCACGCACTACAACCGGGGACAGCGCGCCCGCGCCTATGACGCGCCGGTTTCCAATCTGACCGGAGACCGGTACGACCACGCGGCGTTCGTGGGGCAGATGCGCGATTTGCAGGACGGCGGGGAACGGTTCGATGTGGTGATCGAGATGATCGGGTATAAACCTGCCGACATCGAATCGCTCCAGGAAGCGTTCGCGGGGCGCGTCGGGCAACTGATCTTCTGCTCCACGGTGGATGTGTATTCCAAGCCACCGGCGCGCTATCCGATCCCGGACTTCGCGGATCGTTCGCATCCCGCTCCGTGGGACTACGCGCAGGACAAATCGAAGTGCGAGGCGATTTTGGATGCGGCGCACACGGCGGTCGATTTCCCGGTGACGGTGCTCCGACCTGCGCACACGTACGACGACGGCGGGACGCTCCTGCATAGCCTCGGTGGCAACACGTCGTATCTCGACCGGCTCCGGCGCGGGCAACCCATCGTCACACACGGCGATGGCGAATCGCTCTGGACTTCCTGCCACGCCGACGACGTGGCGACCGCGTTCGTGAACGCCTGCGGCAACTCCGAAAC
>JAYULM010000567.1:0-5724 GCA_043763605.1 Armatimonadota bacterium
ACTGACGAACGGTAGCGGCGTGAACTACGGCGCGACTCCACTCCTCACGCCGGTCATGCGCCAGTTCAGGATAACGAACGACGGCTTCGGGCAACTGACACTTGAAGGGTTTGTTCCGGGTACGCCGTTTACCGCGACCGATATAAACACCGCGCCGCTTCTCGGCTTCGGATCGTCTACCACCTGGAAGATACAGTTCGACGGTTCGCCCGAAGGCACATCAAACGGAACGCTCCGCATTAATACAAATGACCCGGCGGTACCGTCCTTTGTCATTCCGCTCGGGGCAACCGCTGTTGTGCCAAAGCCAAACACGCAGATGCTCGTGCTGGACGACGCAACCGGGCGGCTTCTGTCTTCGGGTGACTCTGTGGACTTCGGCGCGGTGCTTGCCGGTCAGACGACGACGCGCCAAATCACGGTGCGAAACATCGGCACCACTCGCCTCGATGTGTCTAACCCGTTGACCCCAGCAGGCTTCACGCTCATTCGCATCCCCGGACGCTATCCTGATGAGGATAACCCAGACGCCCTGCCGCCCGCCGTCATTCAGATCGCGGCAGGGCAAGAAGTGCAGTACCTATTCGAGTACAAAGCCCCAGTAGGCGCGACACCAGGCACTCGTGGCGGCACACTCCAAATCGGACATACCGACACGTTGCAACCGAACCCGTTCCTTGTCAATCTGAAGGTCGAGATCAAGGAAGACACAGATCCCAGTGTGAAAACGCTTGGTTGTGGCGAGACTCTAACCGGAGTGCTGACAACGGCGAGCCTCACGGACGGCTTCCGTAGCACCCTCTTTGGCGGGCGGCACTACAGCGACCGGTACGCGATCAGTGGCAAGGAGGGCGACCGTGTTACCATCACGATGGCGTCCACGCAGTTCGACACGTATCTGGTTCTTATTAGCCCAGACGGCCGATTCGTACTCGCGCAGAACAACGACCTCGGCGTCACCGTGGCGCGATTACTGAGTGACGCGGCTGTCGGCAAGGCGGCATACACGCCGGAATCATTGCGCGGTACGTCGCTCGGCGCGGCGATGGAGGCTCTGGCAACGGCGTCAAGCCTTCCACCGCTCGGCGCGACCGACTCGCAGATCGTGTTCACGCTCCTCAGGGATGGCACGTACTTCGTCGAGGCGACCACAGCCGCGCCGCTCGCCACCGGAACCTACCTGCTCAACCTGTCGTGCGTTCCGGGCGGCGGCACGAAAGCACCACTCATCAAGGTCTCTATAGTCAATCCCGCAACGGGACAACCGCAGGAGATACCGGCGGGCGGCACGGCGGAGTTCGGTGTGACCTCGCTCGGCGTCCCCATCACCCGCGAGTTTGTCATCGAGAACGTCGGGAACGCTGATCTCGTGCTGAGCCGGCTGTTCAAGAACGGTCCCTTCGACATCGTTCGCAGTCCTGGCGGTCTCGTTCCACCGGGCGGCAAGACCACGATGGCACTGCGGATGCGGGCGTCCGCCACGACAGGCGAACAAAACGGTGCGGCGGGCATTGACAACAACGCGAGTGTAGGCGGCTCGTTCCTCTTCAACTTGCGCGGCACGGTCTCGACCAGCCCGACTGGCGTCAACCTCCTGACGCTCACGGTGTCGCCGGCGTCGGTTGTTGGTGGGAACCCGGCAACCGCGACTATCACGCTCGATAAACCCGCCGCCGAAGGTGGGTTCCCGGTCACGCTCACCAGCACCCACCCGGACATCGCCAGCTTGCAAACTTCCGTGGTGATTCCGGCAGGTATGCAGGTGTTCCCACTGACAATAACAACCGCGCCGGTAGAGACAGATACTTCGGTCGGGTTCACGGCGTCCGCGTTCGGCGTGAACGTGCAAGCGAGCCTGTTGGTAACGATGGACACCAGCGTTGACCGACCGCTCGTCGTGTTCGATACGCCCTTAAACGGCGCGACGCTTGCGGGACCTGTGGACACGCTCCCGGTGAAAGTGACTGCGACGGCAGGGGCAGGGCGCACCATCTCGCGCATCGAGATAAGCGCGGCGGGCACGGTGATCGGGGTGAAGCGGTTCGCGCCGAGCCAGCAAAGCCGTGTCGCGTCGTTTAGTGTAGATGACCGTAATGTGCCGGTCGGGACGCTGACACAACCAAATCGGACGCTTTCGGCGCGAGCGTTCGACAACAAGGGGCTACCTGGTTCCGCGTCGGTGACGATAACAGTAACGCAAGATCCGAAACGACAACTGCCCAATCTTCTTATCACGCCGCGTCGCGGGTTCGACGCCACCACGCCGTATCAACCGGTGAGCATCTGGTTCGTAGACGCGAACGGCAATCAGGTCTATTCACCGAGTCTCGGAGACCCAGATTCTAACGACATAGATCCGCGTATCGAGGGGGCGGTCATCCTGTACACAACTGATGGTACGGATCCGGCTACCTCAGACACCGCGCAGGTTTACACCAAGCCGTTCTTGCTCGACGGTAGCGGGGTGGTCACGGTTAAAGCGCAAGGCTTCCGCACGGCGTACACACCGAGCGCGATAGATGAGGTCACGTTCAACCTCGGTAGTGGCGGTGGGAGCGGCGGCTCAGGCGGCGGGCTACAAATCCGCGAACTGATTGCGGCGAAGGGTGGGGCGGTTATCCAGACCCGTGGTGACGGCGAATACTTCGCCGAAACGACGCTGACACAGCGGGCGAAGATGCGGATTCGGGTTCCCGCAAGCACTGTCTGGGCACTGCAATACCGGCTCGTCGGCGAAACGCAGTATCTGCCGATCACGTCGAGCAAGACGCTTGGTACTGGCTTCGAGGGTATCGCTCCGGCTTTACAGGCGACTTACCTTGAGACCGACGCGATATTTGACCCGACGCTTCTGCCGAACGGCTCGTATGAGATGCGCCTTATAGGATACGGCGCAAGCGGTTACAGCGAGGATGTTGCCACGATTATCGTGGACGGCGGGATGAAGATCGGGCATATGTCGTTCAGCGTCGTGGACATGACGGTCTCGGTTGGCGGGTTCCCGATCACGATGACGCGCACCTACGACAGCCGTGACACTATCCGTCGTAAAACAGGGGGCGACTTCGGCGTCGGCTGGAGCCTGTCCATGGCAGGCGTCAAGGTGCAGAAAAGTAGTTCTATCGCTACCGGCTGGACATTCTTAGGTGTCGGGACAACCCTGCGGGCGAAGCCGTTCCAATCGCATCTTATCACTGTGACTACGGCGGATGGACGCACCTACTCCTTCGAGCCGCAACTTATACCGGACGGCAATATCGGATTCACTCCGCTACGCCGCGGAGAAATACAATACGTGCCCGTTGGTAATACGCCACGGGGAACCACATTGACCGCTATTGATGATGATGGGGTTTCCCCGCTCTCCAATCAGGTCGGACTTGGCAACGGCTCCAGCAATACCATTTTCAGTCTGTATCGTGACACTGGTGACGATTTCTTTGGAGACTTGTATGACCCAACTGTGTTCGAGATGGGGCTACGGAACGGCACGACGATGCGAATTAGCATCGCAAATGGGGGCGGAGCCAGTCGCGGGTCAGGTTTGCTCTCCATTCAGGATCGGAGCGGGAACCGTTTAGAGTTCAATGCCAGCGGCATCACCTCCTACAACGCCGAGGGTAGGGCACTCGAATCGGTCACTATCACGCGCTCTGGCGGAGCGTCGGGCTACATCACCGAGATACGTGATCCGAACAACAAGCCAGTCGTCTACAAACAGAGCGGCGACGATCTTGTCGCGGTGACGAACCGGGTGGGGGACACGACGACGTATGAGTACGACGGTCGCCACCTCATCACGGCGATACGCGACCCGCGTGGCTTCCTGCCGATTCGCAACCTCTACGATGCGGACGGTCGCCTCGTCGCGGTGCTGGACGCGAAAGGCAATCAGACGACGTTCACGCACGACCTCGCGGCAGGCAAGGAAGTCACTACCGACGCGCTCGGTGGCGTGACCCTGATGGAGTACGACCCCTACGGCAACGTGACCAAGACCGAGAAGCGGGTAAGCGTGTACGTGAATGGCGTGAAGGTGAACAAGCCGCAGGTCAACCTAACGTCGTCCACGGTGTACAACAATAACGCCGGAAACCGTGAAAAGCCGACACAGATGCGGCAACTCGTTGATCTCGACTTCCTCGGCAGACCCATAGAGCGCGTGTCGCAGATGCTTTACGACGAGACGGGCAATTTGATCGAGAGCCGCGACCCGCTGGGCAATCGAATCACTTATCTGTACGACCAGTACGGGCAGGTGCGCTTTGTGACAGACCCGCTTAACCGCACGTCGGAGAATAGCTACAACCAAAAGGGCAACCTAGAAACCACGAAAGATCCGCTCGGCAACACCAGCGCGATGGAGTACGGCGATTCGCGCTATCCGACACAACCGACCATCGTGACGGACGCGATGGGCAAAAAGACCGAGATGCGCTACGACGACTTCGGGCGTGTGCGGGCGACGATTGACGCCAATGATCACGGCATGGGGTTCGGCTACGATAAAAACGGCAACAAAGTGCGAACCGAGACGGCACGAACGCGGGCGGACGGTGTGCGCGAAGCCATCGTCAGCCAGACGGTGTACGACGTAGAGGATCGGGTCGTCGGCACTATCGCGCCCGACGGTAGCACGAGCCGCACCGTGTACAACGAGATCGGCAAGGTCGCAGAGCGGTACGACACTGAGAATCGCGTGACGCGCTACGAGTATGACGAGATCGGGCGGCAAGTCCGAACGATCCGCCCGGACGGTATCGAGAGCCGTATGGCGTATGACGCAGTGGGTCGTGTGCTGTGGAGCGCAAGCCAGCGTGTGAACGAGCAGGGGCGGTTGGGCTTATTGTATAGTCGGTCGCTCTATGACGAGGCGGGTCGGGTCTGGGGCTCGGAGACGTGGGACGGTGAGCCGGAAACGCCGGGCGCAATCCGTCTGTCGGCGTCGTACACGAACCTAAACTTGGCGAGCGAAATGGACGGCGGGCTTGACGCTCGCGGGAACGCGGTCGGCACGACGGAGTATGACGGCATGGGTCGCACGGCAAAGAGCGTGGACGCGCTCGGCAACGTGACCATCCCGCTTTACGACGTGGCAAGTCAGCAGGTAGGTATGACGGACGCCTTAGGTCATGTGTCCTCGACGGTGTACGATGCGGCGGGTCTCATGACGAGTAGCACCTCGCCGGTTGCCACGACAAGCACGGTTTACGACAAGTTGGGACGGCGCGTCAGCGAGACAGACGGGTCAAACCGGGCAACGCAGTACAAGTACGATGCGCTGGGTCGGCTCTCGTCCGTGGTTGACGCGAGTAGCGAAAGCACAGTCTATGGCTACGATGAGTTAGGGCGCAAAATCAGTCAAACCGATGCGAATGGGAACACGACGCGCTTCGAGTACGACATCATGGGGCGAATGGTCGCCCGCGTCCTGCCCCTCGGTCAGCGCGAAACCATGGTTTACCGACTTGACGGCAAGTTGGTGTCGAAAACCGACTTCAACAAAATTGCTACGAACTTCGCGTATGACGATGACAGAGATTCGCCAGTCGCGGGAAGCAAACGGGCAGGTCGCTTACTCAAACGGTGGTCTAATGGCGGTGAGGCAAAGGTAGTCGCGGCGAGCGGCGCGGAAACATCGCGCCCTGTTCCCGCCGGTTCGGTGGAGTACGCTTACTACCCGGACGGCTCCCGCAAGTCGGCAACCCGGCTTGTCAACGGTTC
>JAYULM010000568.1:0-5715 GCA_043763605.1 Armatimonadota bacterium
TCGAGATCAAGGAGTTGCCGATAGACGAGGCACGCAACTTGGGCGCGATGATGCTGTTCGGCGAAAAGTACGGCGACGTGGTGCGTGTCGTTTCTGTCGGCGGGGAATACTCGCGCGAGTTTTGCGGCGGCACACACGTTCAAAACGCGTCGAACATCGGGCTGTTCCGGCTCGTCTCCGAAGGCTCGGCGGCGGCGGGCGTACGGCGTATCGAAGCGTTCACCGGGCGCGGCGCGGAGTCGTTCGACAAGGCAAACGCCGAAACGTTGAAACAGGTCTCGCAACTCTTAGGGGTTAAGCCGGACGCTACGCCGGACGCAGTCGAAAAACTGCAGGCGGAACTGAAAGCACTGAAAGCCGAACTCGCCAAGCAACGCCAGACGCAGTCCGGAAATCAGGCGGCGTCACTCGTGGAAACGGCGAAAAGCATCGGCACTGTCAAAGCCGTCATCGCGCAGGCGGAGGGCATCGCCGACGGGCAAGCCCTGTCCGGTCTCGCGGACGACGTACTGAATCGCATCGGCTCCGGCGTAGTCCTGTTAGCCGCGAACGCCGACGGAAAGGCACTGTTCGTCGTCAAGGCGTCGAAAGACGCGGTCGCAGCGGGGGCGCACGCGGGCAACCTGGTCAAGGCGGCGGCGACGACGGCGGGCGGTGGCGGCGGCGGACGCCCCGATTTCGCGCAGGCGGGCGGTAAAGACGCGAGTAAGATCGCGGACGCGCTCGCGGCGGCGGAGGCGGTTCTGGTCGGGGCGGTTGGGTAGCCTGGCGTTTTGCCCCCACCCCCTAACCCCCTCCCCCGCTCCGCAGGAGAGGGGGAACCAGAGTGGAATGTGGGGCGACTTGTTCCCGCGTATTCCCTCCGGGTTCGCGGAAACTGCGTTTCCGCTGTCCCCACTCTCCTGCGGAGCGGGGGAGGGGGTTAGGGGGTGGGGGCAAAACGCCAGACTCACGCTCCTCGCCCTCCTCTGCATCCTCATCACCCTCTTTTCCCCATACGCGCAAGCCGCCGACAAGCCAAAAACCGTTCTGATTCTCATCTCCGGTGCCACACTCGACGATCTCCGACCGGGCGGCAGACTCCCCATCGTTCGCGAGTTCGCCGAACGCGGCTCCGTCGCGCTTCTGCATAACCGGGTGTGGGGCACATTCAACGAAAACGCGGCGTACCTCTCGGTCGGTGCCAGCGAGCGGATGGCGGCTCCCGAGAAGTTTGTAGCGGGCGAAATACGTGCGTATCAGCCCGACGTGGCAGACCGCGCGGCAAAGGTCGGAGCGTTCGGGCGGGCGTTGCGACAGGCGGGGGTCACGGTTTACGGGGTCGCCGACGGAAGGGCGGGCGCGGTACTGTGGGACGGGGAAAGCAAAATTACCTTTCCCATCTACCGGGACAAACGTCCCGTATCGCCCGATTTTTTTATTGACGTGATCGACGCGAAAATGGTCGCGTCGGGTGACGCGAATACATACCTGCGGTATCTGCGCGACGACCCGGTGTTCCGCAGTCGGACGACCTATATCGCCGCGCCTTTTACGCCGGGGATACGTGGCGGCGATCCCTACCGCCGCCTCGGTTTTCTCGTTGTAACCGGTCCCGGCGTCAAGCCCGGCACCCTGCTCACTTCGCCGACGACCCGCACCCCCGGACTGGTCGCGAACGTGGACATCGCGCCGACGATCACGGCGTTGTACGGCGCGGCGATCCCCGGCGCGGCGGGGCGACCGGTCCGAACGCTTTCCAACCATGATGTCCGGGGCACCTTAGGCGCGCTCGACCGACAAACGGACGCGGCGGCGCGCGCGACGACGCCGGTTCTGGCGGGCTACGGAATCTTCGCCGGGTTGTCGTGCCTGCTCGCCCTTTTCGCCTTACGCGGGGCATCGAAAGGATGGCAACGTGCCGCCCGGTTCCTGCTCCTGACGGCGGCAGCCGTTCTTCCCGCGCTACTCGCGGTCGGGGTGATCGCCCCACAAACCCCACTTCTTTATGGCGCGACACTCGCCGCCTTCGCCATCGGCGTCGCGGCGGTCGCCTATTTCGCGGCACCCCGGTTGGGTACCAATCCGCTGTCCGTACTGTTCTATAGTCTCGTTTTGACCGTCATCGGGGATGCCTTTTTGCACACCCGCCTCGTCGAAACGTCACTACTGTCGGCGTCCACTCTCACCGGCATCCGCTTCTACGGCATGGGGAACGAATGGTTCGGGCTGTTGCTCGGCGCGGCTCTCGCGTGTGTCGCGCCGTGGTGGCTGGGGATCGTGGTCGTCTGCGCGGTCGGCTTGCCCTACTTCGGCGCGGACGCAGGCGGGACACTGGCGGCGACTACCGCTTTCGCGGTCTTATTTTTCGCGCGACGCAAAGCCGGATGGAAGCGGCGGCATTATGCGGCGGCGTTCGCGCTCGCCGTCGCCGTCACAGTAGCGTTCGCCCTGCTGGACCGCTTGCAACCCGGCTCTGCCCGCTCCCATATCGGGGCGGCGGTCGCCACCGGAGAAACGTCCTCCGGTCTCGCCGCGCTCACCGGGATGGTCGCGCGCAAAATCGCCATGAACGGTTCGTTACTGTTATCCCCCTGGACGCTGATTACCGTCATCGCCCTGGTCGGCATCGGAGCCGGGTTGCGCCGGTTGGTACGGGAAGGTCTGCCGGACACCTCAGAGTTGCGATACGCTGTCGTCCCCGCGACCGCGTCCGGCGCGATAGTCGCCTTTCTTTTCAACGACGGCGGGGTCGCGGCTGGAATTCTGATTCTGGTTCCCGTTATCGTGCGATTCCTTGACGCCCTCCTTGCTGATAAGATAGAAAGTGCATGAATAACGGTTAGTGTTCGGTGGTCAGGTGGTAAGGTCGCTCGGAACAGGAGCGGTTTGAACACAAGGGCGCGGCGCACATCCTAAAAAACGGAATCAGAGTCGTTAGATCGGTGTCTTAGAAAAACGTGATGAAAGTTTCGATGGCGGATCTGCCCGCGCAGTACGCCGCGCTGAAAAGCGAGATAGACGCGGCAGTTTTAGAAGTTCTGGCGACCGGCATGTTCGGTCTTACCCCGGCCACGGCAGATCTGGAGGCACGGATCGCGCGAATGAGCGGCGTCCGGTTCGGGATCGCCCTCAACAGCGGGACCGACGCGCTTCTGCTCTCGCTGATGGCACTCGATCTCGAACCGGGCGACGAAGTGATTACGACGCCGTTTACCTTCGTTGCGACGGCAGAAACCATCGCGTTGCTCGGATTGACGCCGGTTTTCGCCGACATCGACCCCCTGACCTATAACCTCGACCCAACGGATACCGCCCGAAAGATTACCTCACGCACGAAGGCAATTATTCCGGTTCACCTTTTCGGACAGATGGCGGACATGACCGCGCTGACCGCACTCGCGAAAGCGCACGGCTTGCCGTTAATCGGCGACGCGGCGCAGGCGATTGGTTGCTACCACCACGGTGCCGAAGTCGCGAAATGGTCGCTCCTTTCGACTCTGTCATTCTTCCCGACCAAAAATCTGGGCGCGGCGGGGGACGGCGGGATGATTCTCACGGACGATGAAGCGTTAGCCGAAAAACTGCGCTACCTGCGTTTTCACGGCTCCAAAGGCACCTACCGTTACAAATATGTCGGGCTGTGTTCGCGCCTGGACGCGATACAGACCGCTGTATTGGGGGTCAAATTGCCGCATATCGCCGACTGGAACGAGGCGCGGCGGCAGAACGCGGCGTACTATGACAGCGCGTTGCAAAATATTGGGGGTCTGGTCACGCCGTACACCGATCCGGCGAACGTTCACACCTATCACCAGTACACGCTCCGCGTAACGGACGGGCGGCGCGACGATCTGAAAGCGTTTCTCGCCGAACGCGGGGTCGGGTCGGGGATCTATTACCCGGGGTCGCTCCACCTGGAGGAAGCGTACCTTCGCTATGGCGGTAAGCCGGGCGACCTGCCCGTCTCGGAAACGGCTACGGGGGAAGTGCTGTCCATCCCGATCATGCCGGAGTTGACTGCCGAACACCGCGAGTACGTCGCCCGCTCCGTGCGCGAATTTTTCGGCGTATAATAACGGCGCGATGAAAGTCACCCACGTTTCCCTCCGCGCGACCGACGCTGCCAACACCGCCGGTCGCCCTTCCCTGACCCCGGAACTGCTTGCGGCGACCGGGGCACGCTATTCCCGCTCAGACGACGGATTGGAGGCGATCCTCGCCAAAATCGACCCCGACAACCCGGACAAATCGGTGGATTCGATCTTTAAAATGGTCGACTACGGGCACCAGAGCATCGCGGACATGGCACCCGTCGCGCTGTTCATGGACGGCGTCTCGCTCCTGCTGGCGTATCTCATTTGGTCCCTGTGCCCCGTCGCGGGGGGACAGGAGTCGTCCACACGCTATATCCGCATGGGCGCGGAAGGGTTGGTAGACGCGGAAACATTGGGCATCCCGGACGATCTGCGCGGCGAATGGCAAACCGCGATGGGGGACGCGTTCGAGGCATACGCGGAAGCCGTCGCTTTCTGGGAGGGCGTTGCAGACGCGAACCCGGACATCACGCGCATCCCCCGAAAATTATTGGACGACCCGTCTGAGAAGGCGAAACGTGCGGTGGGGCGAATGCGGCGCAACTACGCGTTCGACCGGGCGCGGTACTTTCTGCCCGTCGCCGCCAAAACGAACGTTATGATGGTACAGTCCGCGCGGGCATGGGTGACACTCTGCCAGCACCTCCTGTCGCACCCGCTTCCCGAGGCAAGGAAACTCGGCGTGCTGGTACGGGACGAACTCGCGCTTGTCGCGCCACGTCTTCTGCGCCATGCGGTAGAAAAGCCGTCGCTCATCGCCGGGCAAGCAGAGGAATGGCAAGCGTGGCGCAAGTATGGGACTGACTGGAACTTTGACTTCGATGAGGGTCGGTGTGATTATCTTACGGAAGCAGTCTTGTCTGTCTGGGGACCGCACGCACGTTCGGGAAAGCAATTCGCATCGGACCTGGCGCACCATGACAACCGGTATGCATACATCGGCGAGACGCTCCGACGTACCGCAGTCCGCTTCTCCTGGGACGCCGTTGCGTTCGCCGAGATACGTGATCTGAATCGCCACCGTACTGGGACAAAATATTGCCCTCTCATTCCGGCTGGGTTTTACCATGCGGTAGATCAACTTCCTCATCCCGATAATCGATACCTCACGCTCGGCGAGACTGGTAAGCGGCTCACAACGCTGACAGCAACTTACATGATAGACAGCCCCTCCGGAATTTATTTCGCGCTACTCGGCACGCAATTCCCCTTCGAGCACACGACTACCGCCGATAAGTTCATCTACGAAGCCGAACTGCGCACCGGGACTGGCTCGCACTACCGCTACGCGGAACATTTGCGGGACACGCTCACTCTCTGGTATGAACGCTACCCCGCAACGCGCGGGCTAATTCTCGAAGGCAGCGCGGAACCCGAGTAGTCTCCCGAACAGTTTTCTCTGGGTGTAAGTCAAAAATGTGGTGAGGAAAGACACTCCCCAGAACCACGATTGCCATCACTAGAAGCGGACTCCCTCCCGCTTTTTCGGACTCCCACCCCCTAACCCCCTCCCTCAATCCTTGAGAGAGGGGGAACGCCCCAGACGCAACGCCCGCGCGAAGCAGGACGCCTGCGCGACGACAAACAGTGCCGCATTTCTACCGAGCGGTCCCCCCTCTCTCAAGGATTGAGGGAGGGG
>JAYULM010000569.1:0-5714 GCA_043763605.1 Armatimonadota bacterium
CTCAACCCGGTGAACGAGTGGAAATGACGCGGATGGCGACGCAACTTAGAAACATTGAGCATGAGACAGTTTACCCTAATTCCGCATCAAGTCTTTAGAACACTTTCCAATGCACATATGAATGGTATACGGGGACCATTGCGGGTCCCTGAGAACTTTTATTCTTTGGAAGTGTGCCCAGGTTATTGTATTTCGCATTGGATGAATGATGCAGATGTAAACAAGGACGAGCGTCTTTTTCTTAAACGTCTTGCGACACAATCTCCTTATCTAATTGACCTGCCTGAGAGTCAGTCGGAAGTTCAAGGGTACGATTTCAAGATTGATGGTAAAACCGCGTTAGGTTGTGGCATCGCTTACCTTCTGGGAGGTATGAGTATCAGTCTGCGTTCCGATCCTAAGTGGGATACGCCGAGTCTGGAAGTGGTTGTTGAACAACTAGGCGAAGAAGGCATTGTCCATAAAACAGTTGAGATAGTTCATGCAAGTTGTGTAGATCACATACGTCATCATGTTAACTGGATCAAGGGTCAGATTGTATATAGGATTCACACTGGAGGTGAACTTTGGGATCGGCGGGGTGAATTATTCCCTTCCCTGATATTTTGCTCATCTGTTGAGAAACAGGTGCGGAGATTAGAATATGGGACTTCAATGCTCGACCCTGTTGTTAGGCACTTGTTTGAACTACAAAGGTTTTGTCAAAGTTGGACTAATGGCACATTTGACAAGGATAAGATTCCTTTGCGCGTATCCCCTGAAAGTGAACCAACGCTCTTGCAATTTGCTAAAGAACGAACATTCGTCAGTCCAGATGGTGTGGAAAGGGTTTTCAGTTGGCATACAAAAATTAATTATAACGCGTGGCGCATCCATTTTGATTTTGACAATGATAATCCATCGACATTAATTGTGGGATACATTGGTCAACATTTACCAACAGCAACAGACCGCACCTGAGGAACTCAGAGAGTTCAATACGCCTGTTCAAAACAGTTGGTTGGTACGTGTGTATAAAGGCATGCGATGAACAAAAAAGTTCTTCCCTCCTCGAAAAATCTCGCGTCCGCCACCGCGCAAATCGCTGCTCCGTTTGGATAATTGGTTAACCAGAGCACGGCGACGTGCTTATTCAAGTTCTTTTCGTCGAAGGACGACGGGTTCACTGCGCTGTATCACACGATTGACTTGTTGAGATCGCTCCAGCCGGGCTGCGTTTCCATAACCTTTGGCGCGGGCATCTCGACCCGTCAAAGACGGTGTCTACTCCTTCTGACATGGAATTCTACTCAATGGGAGGGACGCGGGATATTCATACCCCGCTTGTAAATTACGACACACGAAACGCTCCAATCTTCGCCGTTTTTTGTTCCGCGATGCGCATGGAGCCCCACACAGCGGGCGAACCGATATACTGAGTGCATGGCTTACGAATCGTTTACACTGAGCGGCGTCCGGGAGCGGTTCGACCTCGATCTGAGGCAGAGCGACGACGCCTACCGTGCCATCGCCCCGGTCGCGCCGAGCGCGATTCTGGAAGCCGTACTGAGCCGGGGGCGTCCCCTCGTAGTCGGGCGCACGTCGGAGAAAGCCCGCTCGGAGTTTATCGTCGCTCAGGTGCTTCTCGAAGTGCGTGACGTGTTGAAGAACGCCGTGGTTATTTTTTCTGGCATCAAGTTCGACGTCAGTAAAGCCGAAGGGTTGTTCGGCTATTGCGATTTTCTGGTCAGCCGCGACGTTCTGGTGGATGAAATCCAAGCCCCGGTGCTTTTCGTCACCGAGGCGAAGAAAGAGGATTTGAGTTCGAGCATACCGCAGTGCATCGCGGAGATGGTCGCGGCGCAACGCTTCAACGACGCGAAAGGCAAGCCCATCGAAACCATCTACGGCGCGGTCACGGACGGAACCCGGTGGCGTTTCCTGTCGATTTCCGACAAAGTCGTATCGCTCGATCTGCGCGAGTACGGGATCGCGGAACTGCCGCAAATTCTCGGCATCCTGATCCACATGGTTTCGTGAGCGTTTGTCCGCGCTTGAAGCGGACGCTGAAGGGTTCCGGTGGAAGCCTTCAGCGTCCGTGGTCTAAAGAAAGGGCGGGGGATTCCTGAGATTCCCCCGCCCCTTCTTTTCCGATGCTCCCCTTCCGGGTGACGTTATTAGTAGACCACGATCAGTTGTGGCTTGTTCGTCCCTTCTCTGGAGGTCAGCCCGATCCACCCGTTACCGGTGCCGGTGTTGATCGCGACCGAGAACACCCCGTCCCCGGCGGCTTCCGTACGGACCGCGTTCGTGACATCGAACTCGATGTACCCCGCCGGATTCGCCGTCAGGGACGTGATCAGCCCCCCGAGACCGGGTAGCGATCCGCCAGCCGTTGCCTGCGTCCAGGCGTCACTGGTGACGCCGCTCACCTTGAACAGAACGTTGGTGGTGGCAGATGGCTTGTAGATGCGCAGTTTCGCGCTCGTCACCGGACGGGACAGAACCCCGGTCGAGAAGCGGAAGTACGACGTGTTCCACTCGCTCGTGTTGATCTCCGGATTCGTCCCGGAGGCGTTGTCGCTCTGCGTATCGCGGTCGTCCGTCGGGTTCAGCGTCAGCGTCGTTGACGACGGCGGCGGTGGCGTGCCGCCGGTCGCCGGTGACAGTGCCGAGCCGGGCACGACTTCCGACGGTACCGTGCCGGTCTGACCGGGTTTTAGCCAGCCGACCGCGAGGTTGTCCCCGCCCGATCCCTCTTTCATCAGCACCTCGACGTAGTATTTCTGCCCCGCCGTCAGGTTTCTAACCGCCGACTTCTGCTCCGGCAGTTTGTTCCACTCGCGGCTGTTGGTCCAACTATTGACGCCCGCGATCTTCACCTTGCTACCCGGCTGGTCGTTCGTCGACAGCCATAACTCGCAGTTGTCGTCCCCGGCGACCCAGAACGTGTAGTTTCCGGTGGATGGGGGGGTAATGTAGCCACGCACCCGGACGCCGTAGTTGTCGGCGATGTTCGTGCCTGTTTCGAGGCTGGTGAGCGTACCGGTCGTTTGCGGCGCGGTCGCGACCGGGATATTGCCGACCGCTGTCCCGGCGACGTTCGTCCAGGTTTCGTGCGTGATCGTCCCGGTGCCACCGGTCGGCGGCGGGGGCGCATTCGGATCTATCGTATAGACGCCGTTGCGAATCCGCGTGTAGATGCCGTTCTTCACGGCTATAGCGATCAGTTTCTTGGTGCTACTGATGGTCACCGGTCCGGTGTACTGTGTCCAGGTTCCGGGTTTTAAGAGAGATTCGACGCTCGGCACTACATAACCCGTATTTCCCATCACGTAATAGATGGCAGTTCCCGGATCGGATGTGATCGTCACGGTTCGGGCAGAAGTATAGGTTCCTGCCGCCGGGCTGAAAGTCGGGAATGGCAGAATGTCGGCACTCGACACATAACGGAGTAGTGGCTGCCCCAGCAAACTGCCCGTGTTCTTGAACGCTACGCCGGGTCCGACGAAGTCGACGCTGTTGTTGATCACGTCGTGTCTGGCGATTCGCTCCGGGGAACCTGCTGCGACACCTAGATCGCCGTCGTCGTTGTTGACGCCGTTCCAGTAGCCCCGGACATAGACTCCCTCGTGCCGGTCAGTTGCGCGCGTTTCCCACGGATACAGGTGGTCCACGAGGTGGTTGGCGTTCAAAGCGTAAACACCACCATATTGGGAGTCCGCAGGAGTGCTACTGTCGCGCAGGATCTTGATGTTCTTGAAGGTAAAGTTGCGGTAATACTCAATGCGCACCGCCGTATATCCGGCACTGTTAAGGTCGGTGTAGTTTTCCAGTACGCTACTGGTGGGCCATATACCGTTGATCTCGTTGTCCACGGTGAAAACGCCTTCGTAGCATCCGATTGCCGTGTTTCCGAAGAATCGCATCATCGGCGTGTCCGCACTGGCGATAAAGGCGTTGCCGCCCGCCGCTTCGGGATCGATCAAGGTGGTCGCAAGCACCTTCTGGCTGTCGCCCAGGTCGACTCCGGTTCGCTCGAAATAGGAGAATCCGCTACTGGCACCGGTCGCGATGTTGTTCTCGACCGTGACGTTGCCGCCCTGGAACCAGAAACCGACTCCGCTACGACCAAGATCGTGCGTACTCGTCCCGTCCTTGATGAAACCACGCCCCGCTGTCGTGGACGCCAGATTGCGCCGGAACGTGCCGAGTTCGGCACCGTTCTCGGTAATAAACGCCGCGCCAAACGCGTTGTGCGAAACGTTGTCCTCGAACACCACGAAACTGTCGTGGTTCACAAATGCCCAACTGCTCGGGTTCACAACGGCGCATCCCTGGACGTAACTCGGGGTGACATATTTATCGTCCTTACCGGTGCGGTGGAAGTGGACCGCGTACCGCCCCCGGGGGTTGGTCCCGGCGGGAAGTGCGGACGTTGCGGAACTGGTGACATCGATGTCCTTGCGGGTGCGACCCAGACTGTAGAACCCGGCGTAGCGCACGTCCACGTCACGGTTGTGCATAAACATCACGTGCCCACGCCGACTCATGTCCCCAACGTTCGCCGAGCGGAAATAGACGTTGCGGCTGTAGTTCGAGACGTACGGATACAAGCCGAAACTCGCGTATTCCACGGGGCGGGCGGTGGACAAGCCGGAACTCAGCCCGATGTTGCCGCCGGAAAGCGTCGAAAGCGTCCGCTGTTCGTCCGACGAGATCGCCGTGTAGTCACCCCCGGACGGGTTCCGATATTTGAGCGATGTGCCGGAAACGACGATAGTGTCGCCGGTGCGCCAGCCGGTCGGCGTGGATTGTAACGTCGCCGCCGTGGCTCCCACGCCCAGCGCGGAGTTCGTTTTCAGAAATGGCGTCACGGTGGTACCGCAAATGCGGACTTTGCCGTGTGCCAGTAAGCCACGGCTGACGAATGACGGATCGTAAGTGGTGGTGTCAATCGCGCCGGTGTCGGTGAAGACGATCTCGCTACGCACTGCCGACTGGATAGGCGCGGCGGTGGTGCCTTGCTCCCATTCGGCGTTCTCATCGACCACGATTGTATCGACGTAAAGCGAGGTGTTGATATTGTTCTGGAAGGTGATCTTGCCTTCCACGCGGAGCCAGCGGATCGGCGTGGTCGCGTTGGAGTTGTACGTCACGGTGCGCCCGGACGGGATATACACTCTGGCGTCGTTGCCAGGAACCGTGCCTGTGTTCCACGTCGAACCGGAGTTCCACGGACCGCTGGCGGACGCGACGTGCGTCGCCTGGTTAGTCGGGACCAGTGCGATCATCCGGTCATGCTCCGCGATCATCGCCGAGTCCAGGTGGACCTGCGCGAACGCCGGGGTACCGGAGTAAAGAGCGAACGAGACGGACCCCGCGACCAGGGGCAAGATACCGGCTATCTGACACAACCGGCGCATCGTTTTAGACTTCATCATTGAACACCTTTCACACGAACGAAATGATAGCGAATCGGGACGGCTTCCGGGAAAAGGCAGGCACGATATAATCAGGCATCCGGTTCCCTCCTTCGGGCGGACGATTCTCATTGTGTACAAGTACACAATAAACAGATGATACCACAGGTTTCGCGATTTGGCACCATTCGCGAAACTATTTTCGTAAATTATCAGTAACTATTCAGGTATTGCAGAGTTTTCCGCTTCCGCGATACAGTCTTAATCAAGTTGATGACTGAAGAGCAAGCCCGAACCCTCTATCGTCAAGGA
>JAYULM010000570.1:0-22666 GCA_043763605.1 Armatimonadota bacterium
AAAGAGGGGGAGTCCGGAGAAGAGACGCTATCCGGCTTGTCGGGCGGTTCGTAAGAAGCGGTAACGACTCGCCTCCGGACTCCCCCTCTTTCATTCCGATGAGAGAGGGGGCGGGGGGGTGAGAGTGGGGACGAGAGGTTTCGGAGACCGATGGCAAAGAACGGGAGGTAGTTATCGAGCCGACTACGTACACGACGTTACGCGCCCTGCTGTACGAGGAGTGGGTGGAGGCGAACCGTAAGCGTACCCACGAACTGTCTGGCGGGTAGATTGCGGACCTTCATATCCGCAGTATGGACAAGGTAAGCCAGGATCGCTTCGAGCAAGTTTTGTACGGCGAAGCAAATGGCGGGAACGCGTTGCTGATCGACGTTCGCGACAACGGGGGCGGCTCGACGGCGGACTACCTGCTGACGATGCTTACGATCCCACGTCACGCGTTCACGGTCGGGCACGACGGGGCACCGGGCTACCCACAGGATCGCTTACCGCTCTACCCGTGGAACAAACCGGCAGGACTTCTGATCAACCCGAATTCGTATAGCAACGCCAAAATTTTCGCGCACGCGTTCCGTAGCTCGAACGGGTACCTATATTCGGTACCCCGACGTTCGGCGCGGTAATCTCGACCGGGTCACGACGGCTCCTCGACGGCTCCACGGTGCGGACTCCTGGGCGCGGCTGGTACAACGTCGACACCGGTGTCAATGAGGAACATACGGGTGCGGACCCGACGATGCGTGTCGATCTGTCTCTCGCCGACGAGATCGCTGGACACGGTCCGAAACTCGCGGCGGCGGTCAAATCTCTTCTGAGCCGTTCCAAGCCGTTTGCCTTTCCCTCGCCAAAACGGGCAAGATACGTGCGACCCTGAAAAAACGGAGACCGGGTTTCACGTGAAACGGTCCGTATTACGTTTCACGTGAAGCCCTACCGCTGGAATCGCTAAGCCCGCTCCGCCCAAACATAACCCGCTGTGTTCTGTGCTCCGGCGGGACCTTCGTATCCGAACTGCGTATAGTCCGGAATATAGCCGACCTGTGCAAGATAGGCGGAGGCGGGAAACGGGTCGGCAAGGTAAAGCCGCTTCACGCCGCGAAGGTTACCCTCGTCGTCCTCCCACCAATCCATTGCGTAGGCGATCAATACGTGACCGGGTTGACGACTGCCGAAGATAAATGGGTTGTCCTCACGCAAGGAGCGGATCAGGCGCGATATCACGGCGGCATCAGGGACACCGTAGATGTACCTGCCCTGAAGGCGGAACACGTCGGGCGTCAAGGCACCCCCGAACGAATTCGTCATCACTGCCGCTATCGTTTCTAGGTTCGTGGAAGGCAGGCAGAACGGGAGACCGCCAGGGTACGCCGAGCCATATACTTGCCCGGCAAATGTGATCTGGTTGACGGGGGCACTGTTGATCGCGAGATAATCGCCGCCGAAGGACCGCACGACGTTTTCTGCACACGCAGCCCAGCACCACTGCTGACAGAGTTGCTGGGGTGGTGGGACATTACGGCGGTTGGCGATACTCGCCGAACGTACCTGAAGGACCGGCGAGGGCGTAATTCCACCACCGCCACCACTACGGCAGGTCTTGCAACCGGAGAACAGACCGCCCGCGAACGTTGCGATGATCGTCTGCCCGACGCGGCGGAGGAACAACCGCCGTGTCGGCGACACGTGGGGAGCGACAAAGGATTCGACTAAGGATGCCATCAAGGGACCTCTATCTTTCTGAGAAGTCAGTATACTGAATGCTTCATTACTAAATAGTTAGAGATAGGCAGGTGACATTCCTTCAATCCGGTTCGCCAATGAGTACGAAGGGCTGCCCAGTAATACGGGTGCGCGCAGGGTGACTCATTCGATACAGGCTTGTAACGGGGAAGTGGGAGCGTCGAAACCCCCGGAACGAACTCTCCCTCGGCGCGTGGGACGGCGGGCGGCGGTTTAGGGAGAGTGGCAAGAGGGGGGCGGGGTGAGTTCCAGAAGGGAACGTTGCGCCTGTAGGAGGGCTTCGGCTGTGGTTGCATCCGGGCTATACCTATACCTGTGGTAGGCGTAGAACGCGGTCATCAGCCGCGCCGTGGGCGGATCCGGACACGCGCCACAGCGACGCCAGCCCATGTTCGTATCCCCTTTCGGCGGGCGTGAAGCCGCGAAACTGTTCCCACTGCTCGGGTTGGTGATGATATTCAGTGCCGCCTGATCGGGCGCCGCCGTATTGAAGTCGCCGATATTGTTTTCGAACGAGAGTCGTGCTTTCCCGCTGCCGTTTCTCAGACGGAAATCGTCATCAAGGTATACACCAATGAACAGCGCGTCGGAGAGTACACCGAACTGCGTCGGCGTGAACCGGATTCCGTCACCGAGAAGCAGGAACGAGTTCGCCTCGATCTCCCGGGGGCGGAAATGGCTCGTGAGGTGGCTCGCGGAGGGAGTAGTATCGGTGTATGCGGGCACGATTCTGAAAGGAGGTGTTCGGCGGACAGAGGCGGATAGGAAAACGAGTTCAATACTAGACCTAAAGGGACGCCTTGTGCGGGACAAGAGAGGATCCGACCTCGCCGAGAAGCGAGCGGCAAGAGATTGAATTGCTGTTAATGACGAGCACCTTCGCATGTATATACGAAGGTGCTTGGCGGGATGATCCTACTTCGGCATTCGCGCCGCGCGTCAAGATTAGCGGAGTTGGTCGGCGACAGTGCGGCGGATCATCATCTCGGCGATGGTCTCCGCACTGACGAAGTAGGTGCCCGACTCAATCCGTTCGCGCAGGGAGGCGACGATACCCTCGCGGGTGTCCGGGGTGGCGTTGCTATGGTGTACGACGCGGTCGATCTCGGAACGGGTTCCGGAACTGATCGGGTCCGAGCCGATGATAGGTGCCAATGCATTGGCGCGGGGGCGGTTAGGAGCGGTGGTGATGCCACCGTTGCGGGCGACGCGCACCCAAGCGGCGCGATCCGACCCTCTGCCGTTGCCGCCATGCTCGCTCCCGGTCATCTCCGAGGCTTCTACCGTCCCCGATGCTTCACCGCTGTGACGCGTTCCCACCGACACGGAAGCACGTATCAATTCTTCGCCTGTAATCTGCATAATTCACTGCTCCTTTTACAACCGACGCCATGTTTTCTGATAATCATGGGAACCGAGCATAGTGCGATCCACTATTGAATCGTACTGCCGACCGAGGAGTTACCCTGTCGAAACCCACCAGCACTATAGCGCGGAACTGTACAACTTTCCTCTACTACCTCTTAACACTTCTATTATAGGCACCCGTTCTACTTTCGTATAGGGTGTTTTGGCAAATCGGCAAAAAACTGGTAATTCGGCGTATGTATACTCTCAAAAAGATAAGGAACCTATTCGGTTGCGATGTCTCCTCGATTCGCTTCGGCAACGATCTGTCTCTAATATGATAGTTTTTCTACCTAAATCGTTCCCAAAGGGTAGACAAATCTAAACCTTTTGGGAGGCGTTCACGATTGTGTTTCTCGAAAGTCCCCTTCCACCTGTCGTGAAGCCAGAGCCACTGCTCTGGCGTTTCGCGCACCCGTGCCTCCAGGCGCGCGTTTACTTCGGTCATTACCGTCGTCAGATCCGCCTGCTTGTCGCCCGTCTCCGGGATGGGAACCACCGGTTCGAAGACGATCCGGTATCGGTAGTCATGCAGGGGGTCCGTCAAGCACCAGCAAGGAACGATGCCTGCGTTCGCCCGCCCCGCAAGGAGAGCCGGACCGGTCGCAGTCCCGCTCGGGACTCCGAAGAACGGGACAAAAACATCGCCGCTACTCTGGTCCGGCAGGATGCCGAGTGCCTCGCCCCGCTTCAATACGGAAAGCAGTTTTTTCGCGGATTCGCCCTTCGCCGAAACTGTAAATCCCGCACCCTCGCGCATCCGCCTCGCCCACGCGGAAAATGATTCGTCCTCCGGGTTGCGCACCACCACCGTCAGAGGGACGCCGCGCGACACGATATACCGCCCGAGCATCTCCCAGTTCCCGAAGTGTGCCGTGCAGATCACCACGCCGCGATTCTCGCGAAGGAGCGGCGCGACATTTTCGTCCCATCCCTCGACCGACAGGATGAGTTCATTCAAATCTTCCGGGGATTTGAGCAGGGGACCGCGCAAAAATTCGACCGCCATAGCACAGAAATGCCGGAATACGCCGCGAACGATCCGCTCTCGCTCGGGCTCTGTCAAAGCGTCGCCGTAAACGAAACGCAGGTTTTTAAACGCGGTTTCGCGCGCCTTTTTCGCGAACCGGAAGGCGAGATCGCCCAGCGTACGCCCGTAGGAAAGGGCTTTGCTCCGGGGTACGCGTTGTACCTGCCGTTCGATCAGCGGGATTATCCGCAAAATTAACTTCTGCCAACTTTTGGTGCGAGATTTGTTGGAAGTGTCTGGCGGTAGGGCGATTACGGTTTCCGTGTTGTTCATCTGACAACGGGTATTATATCGCCCCCGGACACGAGCGTTTCACGTGGAACATCAGGGTGCAATTTTCAAGGGGGTTGCCAGGACACGATCCACGCGGTGACCGTCCATGTCCACAATTTCAAACGTGGTCTCCGCCCAATCGAACCGCTCGCCAATCGAGGGAATGTGTCCTAAACGCGCCATGACGAAGCCTCCGAGCGTGTTGTAACTGTTCGCGTCCATCGGGATGGCTTTGATATTCAGAAGATGTAACATTTCGTCTACTGCGAGCATCCCGTCGAGAAGCCAGGAACCGTCCCCCCGCTTGACCACGGACAGATCCTGTTGTTGCACTTCGGCGGCACTGGGAACCTCGCCGACGATGCCCTCGATTACGTCATGGAGCGTGAGCAGACCGACCACGTTTCCGTATTCGTCCACGACCAGCGCGACATGTGTCCCCTCCGACCAGCGAAACCGTTCGAGCATCTTCAGGGCATGCGTGGATTCGAGCACATACATCGGCTTCTCGGTGATCGCGCGCAGATCGACGGTCCCGCCCTTCGTACCCGCCTGCCAGACACGCTTAAGAATCGTAATGCCGAGGATGTTGTCCAGCCCGCCGTCACAGACCGGAAACGCCGTGAAATCAGACACGGCGATCTTGAGCTGGTTTTCCGCCCACTCGTCGGCGACATCAAGATAGATCATCTCGCGGCGCGGCGTCATCAACGCCGAGACACGGCGGTCGGCAGTACGGAATACGCGTTCGACGATGTTGCGTTCCTCCTCGGCAAATGCCCCCAGAGTTACGCCCTGACCGATTAAGATGTTGATTTCGTCCTCGGTGACGGGTTGTTCCGCCGTATCCCGGATTCCGAACAGACGCAGAACCCCTTTCGTCGAAACGGAGAGAACCCACACCAGCGGTGAGGCTACCTTCGACAGCAGGTTCATCGGCTTGGCGATGCGTACCGAGATCGCTTCGGCGTTGGCGAGGGCGAGTGTTTTCGGGATCAGTTCGCCGATGACCAGCGAAAGATAGGTAATAAAAGCGACCACGACCGCGAAGCCGAGCGTGTGACTCAACGACGAGTCGAGTCCCAGACGCTCGAACCAGGCGGCCAAATCGCGGGAAAGATTCGCGCCGCCGAATGCCCCGGCAAGAATACCGATCAGAGTGATCCCGATCTGGACCGTGGAAAGGAAGCGGTCCGGCTGGCGTGCCAGTTCGAGGGCGACCTTCGCGGAATCGTCGCCCGCTTCCGCGCGCTGTTGCAATCGCGCCCGCCGTACGGAAACGATTGCCGTCTCCGACATAGAGAATACGCCGTTCAACACCGTCAGAAACAGGATCAAGCCGATCTCGAAAAAATTGCCCATAAGGATGCCGCGAGTTTCCGGGGCGAATCGTCCGCCAGATAGGAATACAATCAGGATACCCGTTACATCGAAAACTGCAGCGACAATAACGCGCCAGGATTTCCCGGATGCCTCTACCCGAAAGGTTCATCCGGGACGAAAGTTACGAAAAAATCGGAACTTTCCTGCCGTGTCCCTTGCTAAACCCGCTCGAAACGCGGTACACTTGCTACGGTTTTGGCAGACTATCACCGCGAGTGCTAATTGCGGCGACGGTCCCAAAACCAGCAAAACGAAACATTTTAGAGTTGCACGAAAGGTCGCAAAACCCATGCTCAAACCATTAGGTGATCGCGTCGTAGTTAAACCCGTTGAAGCGGAATCGGTTTCCGCCGGTGGTATCTTCCTCCCCGATTCGGCGAAAGAACGTCCCCAGCAGGCAATCGTTCTCGCCGTCGGACCCGGAAAAACCCTGGATAACGGTACCACGGTCGCGGTCGAAGTCAAAGAGGGCGACAAGGTCGTTTACAGCAAGTACGGCGGCACCGAGATCAAAGTGGACGGCGAAGAAGTAGTGATACTACGCCAGGACGACATTTTAGGAGTGGTCGGTGATTAGTGGTCAGTGATCAGACGGGGTACATCGGTTGATCGATTCTCGCCCGTCGATGCTTGACAACTAATCTCTGAACACTAACCACTAACCACTGACCACTGGAGTTTAAAATGGCAGCAAAAGATTTACAATTCAATGAAGCGGCACGGCGTTCCTTAGAGCGCGGCGTCAATATCCTCGCCGACGCGGTCAAAGTGACCCTCGGACCGAAGGGGCGCAACGTAGTTATCGAAAAGAAGTTCGGTAGCCCGTCCATCGTCAACGACGGCGTGACCATCGCGAAAGAGATCGAAGTTTCCGACGCGTTCGAGAACATGGGCGCGCAGCTCGTTCGCGAAGTCGCCTCGAAGACCAACGATGTCGCCGGGGACGGCACCACCACCGCCACCGTGCTCGCGCAAGCCATCGTCAAAGAAGGCATCCGCAACGTCGCCGCTGGGTCTAACCCGATGCTGATCAAGCGCGGCATCGACAAAGCGGTAGCGGTCGCCATCGAAGCCGTCAAGGCGTCCTCGACCCCGGTCGAAGGCTCCGACGCCATCGCGAACGTCGCCACGATCTCCGCGAACGACGCTACTATCGGTAAACTCGTCGCGCAGGCGATGGACGCGGTCGGCAAGGACGGCGTTATCACGGTCGAGGAGTCCAAGGGCACCACGACCAGCCTGGACCTCGTCGAAGGTATGCAGTTCGATAAGGGCTACATCTCCCCGTACTTCGTCACCGACACCGAGCGCATGGAAGCCGTTTTCGAGGAGCCGTACATCCTGCTCTTCGAGAAGAAGATCTCCTCCGTACAGGATCTGCTCCCGGTTCTCGAAAAGACAGTCAAGGGTGGCGGAAATCGCCCGGTCGTGATCATTGCTGAGGACGTAGACGGTGAAGCGTTGGCGACGCTGGTTGTGAACAAGATTCGCGGCATCCTGAACGTCGCGGCGGTCAAGGCGCCCGGCTTCGGCGACCGACGCAAGGCGATGATGGAAGACCTGGCGGTCCTGACCGACGGTAAATTCATCACCGAAGACCTCGGCTTGAAACTGGAATCCATCGACCTGACCTACCTCGGTCGTGCCAAGCGCGTCGTGATCACCAAAGACGAGACTACCATCGTCGAGGGTGCCGGTACGCAACAGGCGATCCAGGGGCGCATCGCGCAACTCAAATCGCAGATCGAGAAGTCGGACTCCGACTACGACCGCGAAAAACTGCAGGAGCGGCTCGCCAAACTCTCCGGCGGCGTCGCGGTGATCCAGGTCGGCGCGGCTACCGAAACCGAACTCAAGGAAAAGAAACTCCGCATCGAGGACGCCCTGAACGCGACCCGCGCGGCGGTCGAAGAGGGGATCGTCCCCGGTGGCGGCACCGCGCTCCTCAAAGCGATTGACGCGGTGAACGCGGCGCAGTATGAAGGCGACGAGAAGATCGGCGCACAGATTATCGCCCGCGCCCTTGAAGCACCGCTCCGCACCATCGCGGAAAACGCCGGGCAAGAAGGCTCCGTTGTCGTCAACCGTGTCCGCGAAGGCGGCCTCGGCTACAACGCGGCGACCAACGAATACGTCGACCTCTTAGCGGCGGGCGTCGTCGACCCGGCGAAGGTGACCCGTTTCGCGCTCCAGAACGCGGCATCTATCGCGGGCTTGGTCCTGACGACCGAGGCACTGATCGCTGAGAAGCCCCAGAAGGAAGCACCGGCTCCGATGGGCGGCGGCGGCGGTGGAATGGGCGGCATGGGCGGCATGTACTAAACCAATAGTGCAAGTTGAGGCATGATCCTCGGTTAATCGAAGACAGCGGGCATAACATTCCTACAAAGGAGGTTGTACCCGCTGTCTTTGTTCGTTTATCGCCCGGATACACATAAAGTAATCCCCTTGGCAGGTGAAGCCCGATACCGAAGACGGATTCTAACAATTAGTCACTTATGACAAGCGGAACTGTCAAAGTTACTGCCGCCGTAGAAAGGTTGTCACCATGCCATCTCACACCCGAGCGTTTGTATATTCTTCAGCCACTTTGCCCCTGCTGGTTGCAACGATCCTGCTGTCTGGCTGTTCGAGTCCCGACTCGGATGTAACTGCCTCGGCTTCGAGTAGCGCACGAATAATGAAGGGGTCTGCCGCCTTGAGTGCTCCGCTCCGAGGTGATACCGACGCTGCGGAAAGCGTATCGGCTGGGAGCACGGTTTCTGTCACGGCGGAGACGGCCGCCCCGATGGTGCGGAAGATCATCTATACCGCGATTCTGGAAGTCAACACGACCGATTTCAAAAGCGCGGTCGTTCGTCTGACGCAGTCGGTCAAGGCGAACAACGGTTATGTCGCGGAAACCAACGTATCCGGTGCGGCGGAAGAACTGAAAACCGGTGTCTGGAAGTTGCGCATACCGGCGTCCCGATACGACGCGTTTCTTGCCGCGGTCGGGAATGTCGGCGAGGTCGCGAGCAGTTGCAGTACGTCTGAGGATGTTTCCGAGGAGTTTTACGACATTCAAGCCCGTCTGAAAAACAAGCGGGTCGAGGAGGCGCGTCTGATCCGGCACCTTGAGGCATCGACTGGCGAACTCGCCGAGATTCTCGCGGTAGAGCGGGAGATCAGCCGGGTGCGCGAAGAGGTCGAGCAGATGGAAGGGCGGATGCGCTTCTTGTCGCACCAGTCCGATCTTACGACGGTGACGATCAACCTGCACGAACTCGCGTCACTGAAGCGAAAGACCGACGCGCCCACGTTCGGCACGCAGATCACGCGGGCGTTGGTCGATTCGCTGGGCGGCCTCGGCTCGTTCACGAAATCCGTCGTGCTGGCACTCGCCTGTCTGCTGCCGTGGCTGGTCATTCTCGGTGGGATCGGGATTCCCACGGTTTACCTGTACCGCAAGCGAAAAGGAAAGTGATGCGATTCCCGGAAGGCACATTCGGGCTCCGTCTGGACGGTTTATCGTTTTTAAGAACGGGAGGCTAAGAGATGTTTTTCCCCCGTGGGTTTACCTTGATAGAGTTGCTTTGTGTCATAGCGGTGATTGCTATAGTCGTCGCTATCCTGTTGCCGGTTTTCCATCAATCGCGTGAAAAGGCACGCGCGGCGACTTGCCTGTCAAATCTACGCCAGATAGGGCTTGCCGTGCAATCGTATCTCAACGACAACGACGACCGTTACGCCCTCAACGTCTCGGTCCCCGTTGCCTACCTTAAAGATCCGGCACGACTTAAGTGCCCCTCCTTTACGTGGGACGCCGCCGCCACCCTATCCGGTGGCGGCTACGCTCACGGCACGGGGTATGCATACAACGGTCAACTCCACGGGTTTATCGATGCCGGGCTCGAACCGTATTATGATCATGAAGTGTCTGCCCCATCTGTGACTGTGTCCGTAGCAGAGTCCACAAACAACCATGCGCTTACGGGCTGGATTGATCAAATGACCCGTGCCCGCCGACATCACCGGCTGGGCAACTTTCTATTCTGCGATGGTCACGCCAAGACACTGGCACCGGACTCGGTTACGACCATTGAAGATCCGAGTGACGGTACCAAGCCGACTTTCAATCCCGCCTATTTCATTCCGAAGTAATATCCGCGATTCCGACGCAGGTGTTCCACGTGAAACGGTTTCGTAGAATATCTGTTTATGGGGAACATTTACAGCGTAGCGTTTGGTGTATCTCAGGCTGTTCCGGTCAGGGGACGTGAGGATACCAACAGATGTGAAGGAAAGTAAAAAAGGCTCGGCGGCACTCATTTGTACCGCCAAGCCTTTCTTCACGCCGTCGATCCGCTATTTCGCGCGACGGCGGCGCAGGACAATGCCACCGAGGATCGGCAGTGCCAATCCAACCAACAGAACCGTATTCCCTTCCGGAACGGTAGCCGCGCCGACCTCGCCGTAGATGAAGTCATCCATGACCACGACATCATCATTCGGGTTTCCCAGTACCCCGTTGCTCACTATCGTGTTGACACCGGACGTGATTCGCACACGCTCGATGGTGTCGCCGTCGGTATCTATAATACCAAGGAAGGTCATTCCCTGATTCCCGAAACCGGGGGCGAACTCCGTGGTTAAACTGACACCACCGGCACCGAACAGTTGTATCGAAGTAGCGTTCGGTACTTCGATATCGGTAAAAACCACGCCGAACCCGTTCGTCATCCCGGCGACCGCCGTACCGGGGATGAAAAACGAAACATCCGTGATGTTGCTGTTGAGCGCAGTGAACAGCCGCTGTGCGGAAAACGTACTGAAATCGCTCGGGAACCCGAACAGTGGCGCGGTAGCAGTCGGATTACTGCTGTCCGCGCTGACCAGGAAGCCCGTCCCCGGAGTACTAAAGACTACACCGCGCGGCGAGTTGACGTTAAAAAAGTTGGTGGGCAGAAGGTTCGGGTCCGAAAAGCCATCCGGCACTCCGTCCCAGTTGATTTCGCGCCGACCGGAACCGAACGACCCGACGACATTCGGTCTCAATATTCCGAGTGCGGCGCGGAAACTGTCCACGCTCGCTTGAATGGAAGCGGCATCCGGTCCCGTCGCCGAAAATACCGTGAGTGCTGCGTTCGCCGGTCCGGCGGCAAGCAGGGCGGAAAGGGCTACCAGACCGATTCCGAGTCCTGTCGTTGAGAAACGAGAAAAAATACGATTCATTACATTCTCCTTCATGGGAGCGTTGTCAGTGCGACGACACCGTCGTAGTACCGTTTGTCTGTACTCACGGGGCGTCGCCGCTGTAGCATAAGTTGGTCTTGCGACCGTGTGATATTTCTGCTTTTTTAGTGGGGAAACCTTCCGACTGCCTATTATCTCACTATTTTTTTATTTGTCCTTCAGGACCCGGCTCACCGGGGATGGTATCGCGTGGGGGCGAACCGTACATCGTTGTCTGCGGTAAAATATGTCTGTGATCCGCTCTGAGAAAACGGAATATCTCCGTGTCCTGTACAATTTTTCCTGTGGATATTGCGGAATAACCGAGTTGGAAGCCGGAGGCACCCTGACGCGCGATCACTTCAAGCCGCTGACGAAAGGCGGGCGAAACAGCGTGGACAACATGGTCTACGCTTGCGCCGACTGCAACCGGGCGAAGGGGGATTATTTCGGCGATACCCCGGCTACTCGCTTACTGCACCCGTTACGCGACAACTTATCCGCGCATCTGGCTCGGGACGAACAGGGTATGTGTTGCCCCCTCTCTGCACTGGGCGCAATCTATATTCAGGTTCTGAACCTGGATCGCGCCAGCAGTTTGAAGTCGCGCTGTTCCACGTGAAACATAATGGTCAGAACTCGCGTTTCACGTGGAACACCTACAGTTTCGCCGTGCACGTATGCCAATCGGTCGCGGATTCGTAGGCATGGGCGATCTTAAGCAACGTTTCCTCGCCGAACGCCGGACCCATCAGTTGCAAGCCGATGGGCATACCATTCCCATCGAATCCGCAACACTGCGACAGTGCCGGGATGCCCGCCATGTTCGCCGGGATAGTACAGATGTCGGACAGTTTCATCGCCAGCGGGTCGTCTGACTTTTCACCGATGCCGAACGCCGTGGTCGGAACCGTCGGCGTGACGACGGCGTCGAAGTCCGCGAACACGCGCTCGAAATCGCGGGCGATCAGCGTTCGCACCTTTTGCGCCTTCGCATAGTACGCGTCGTAGTACCCGGCGGACAGCGCGTAGGTACCGACCATGATCCGTTGCTTGACCTCTGCGCCGAAACCTTGCGAGCGCGTGGCGAGGAACAGGTCCTCGTGTCCGGCAAATTTCCCCTCGGGGCGGAAGCCGAACCGCACGCCGTCGTAGCGGGCGAGATTCGAGGACGCTTCGGCGGGCGCGACGATGTAGTATGCTGCCAGCGCGTAATCGGTCGTCGGCAGCGAGACTTCGTCCACGACCGCGCCCAGACCGCGCAGAATACCGATAGCAGTCATCACCGCCGCCCGCACCTGCGGCTCCAGTCCCGCCCCGAAATACTCGCGCGGCACTCCGATCCGCAAGCCCGTGATGTCGCCGGTGAGCGAGGCGCGGTAATCCGGCACCGGGCGCGGCACGCAGGTCGAATCGCGCTCGTCACCTCCGGCGATCACGGAGAGAAGCAACGCCGCGTCGGCAACATTACGCGCGAACGGTCCGACCTGATCCAGACTCGACCCGAACGCGACCAGACCGTAGCGCGAAACACGTCCGTAGGTCGGCTTGATTCCAACCAGCCCGCAAAACGCCGCCGGTTGGCGGATCGAACCGCCGGTGTCTGAGCCGAGAGAGAGCGGCGCGGAAAGGGACGCCACCGCCGCCGCAGAGCCGCCCGACGAACCACCGGGCACCTTTGCCCGGTCCCACGGGTTGCGCGTGACGAAAAGCCCACTGTTTTCCGTGGATGAACCCATCGCGAACTCGTCCAGGTTCGTCTTGCCGAGCGGGATCAAGCCCGCCGCGTTGACCTTCTCCACGACGGCGGCGTTGTACGGCGGCTTCCATTGTGCCAGAATCCTACTCGCGCACGTCGTCGGAACCCCCTCGGTACACAGGTTGTCCTTCAGCGCGATGGGCACTCCGGCAAGCGGAGACAGCGATTCGCCGTTGCGCCGCGCCGCATCTACCCGGTCCGCTGCCGCGCGCGCATCGTCCGGCGTGACGGTGATGTAGGCGCGAACACCGGATTGTTCGTCGCCGTCCGTGGCTTCGAGACGGGCGAGGTGCGCGTCGGCAACCTCGCGAGCGGAAACGGTGCCGGACGCGATGGCGGCAGCGATTTCGGTAGCAGACAGTTCGTAAAGTTCGGGCATAGGGTTACTCGCTCATCACCTGCGGGACGACAAAACCGCCCATCCACGGGTCGGTCTTCGGACCCTCCGCCAGTGCCACCTCGCGCGGCAGACTCGGCTTGATCACGTCCTCGCGGAGCAGAGCGGCGACCGGCACGGCGTGACTCATTGCGGGAACATCGTCGGTGTTCAACTCCTGGAGCCGCTCGAACTGTGCCAGCAGGTCGTTCATCTGGTGCGTATACCGGTCGATCTCGGTCGGGGAAAGCGCGAGTCGGGCAAGGGTGCCGACCTTGATAATGTCATCGGAGGTAAGAGCCATTTGGGACCATTATAGCATGCCGGAACCCGGAGATACTAACCGCCAAGACGCCAAGATCGCGAAGAAAAGAGAAGAAGGAGAAGGGGAGGGGGTTTTAACCAGGGAGACACAGAGGACACAGAGGTAAGAGGGAGAAAGGTCTTGAATCGGAGCTTGTCGGTTTCGTGTCGCCGCCTCGACAGCCAGCGCGACATAAAACTCAAAACCCTCTCCTCCTGACTCCGTGTCCTATGTGTCTCCGTGGTTAAAACTCCCTCCCCTTCTCCTTCTTCTCTTTTCTTCGCGATCTTGGCGGTTAAAAACGTTATAATGGAAACGCGACGATGATACCTTTACCCACCGGCACCGTCACGTTTCTGTTTACCGACATCGAGGGCAGTACCCGCCTGTGGGAGAAACACCCGGTGGCGATGCGCCGCGCCCTGACCCGCCACGACGCCATCATCCGGGAGGCGGTGGAGGCGGCGGGTGGGGTGGTTTTTCGCACCGTCGGGGACGCGTTTTGCTGTGCGTTCGCGGTCCCGACCGACGCCTTTCACGCCGCCGTCTCGGGGCAAATCGCGCTGGCGGAAGAGCCTTGGTCCGCCGAGACCCCCATACGAGTACGCATGGCACTGCACGTCGGCGCGGTTGAGCAGGAGCGAAACGACTATGTCGGCGCGCCCTTGAACCGCATAGCGCGTTTGCTCGCCACGGCTCACGGCGGACAGACCGTGCTTTCGCAAGCGGTCTACGAACTGATACGCGACCAGCTTCCCGCTACCGTCGCTCTGATCCCGCTCGGTGCGCACCGCCTCAAAGACCTTTCCCGCCCGGAAACGGTGTACCAGCCGACCCACCCACGGTTACCGACCGTGTTCCCGCCACTACGCTCCCTCGGCAGCCCCGACCTGCCGAACAATCTGCCGGAACAGTTCACGTCGTTCGTCGGGCGGGTGCGCGAAACCGCCGAGATCGAGCGACTTCTGACCCATGCGCGCCTGCTGACGCTGGTCGGTCCGGGCGGCGTCGGCAAGACACGTCTTTCGCTTCAGGTCGGCGCGAACGTTCTGGACCGCTACGACCACGGCGTGTACCAGATCGAACTCGCCGCGCTGACCGAACCGGAACAGGTCACGGCAGCGGTCGCTCGCGCGCTGTCGGTGCGCGATACAGGCACCGGGTCCACCGAATCGGCTTTACATCAGGCACTCGCTGAGAAGACGATTCTTCTGATTCTGGACAACTGCGAACATCTGATCGGGGAGTGTGCCCGTTTCGCCAGGTCCCTGTGCGCTGCCTGTCCCGGGGTGTCTATTCTGGCGACGTCGCGCGAACCGCTCAACATTCCCGGCGAACAGGTCTACCGCGTCGCCCCGCTCGCCGTCCCCCTCCCCACAAGCCGCCCCGATGGAAACGAGTGGGAAAACGTTACAGAAGCCAGCGACCTCGACGACTCCTTACTCCCTACTTACTACTCCCTCTCCCAGTACGAAGCCGTGCGACTGTTTATCGAACGCGCCCGGTTGCAACGCCCCGACTTCGCGGTGACGAACGAAAACGCCCCCGTCGTCGCCGAACTGTGCTACCGACTGGACGGGGTTCCGCTGGCGATAGAACTCGCGGCGGGGCGGTTGCGGGCGATGTCGCTTGAAGAGATCACGACGCGCCTCGATGAGAGGTTCCGCTTGCTCAAAGGGGGAAGTCGTACTGCTCTCCCGCGCCAGCAAACGCTACGCGCCCTGGTCGATTGGAGTCATGATCTGCTCGCCGGTGACGAACGGATTCTGCTACGTCGCCTGTCGGTGTTCGTCGGTGGCGCGAACCTTGATGCGGTAGAGCTGGTTTGTCGCGATGGTGGTATCGTCGGGGCGGCAAGCGGAACGCTCGACGGTTCCGATATTATCGATCTCTTGGGCGAACTGGTGTCTAAGTCGCTGGTGGTTCTCGACGAAGGGAGCGGCACGGCGCGGTATCGCCTGCTGGAAACGGTGCGCGATTACGCCGCCGAGAAATTGGACGAGAGTGGTGAGAAAGCCGTAGTTCAGGAGCGGTTCGTCACTTGGTGCGTGTCGTTCGTGGCGCGTTTCGATAGCGAGGCTACTCCGGCGAATCGCCCGGATTGGTTGAAGCGCATCGACCCCGAGTACCCGAACCTGCGATTCGCGCTTGGAAGAGGCGACGATCCGCTCCTGCGGATCTGCGCCGGACTCTGGCATTTCTGGGAGCCGCGCGGGCTGCTCCGCGAGGGGCGGTACTGGTGCGAAAAAGCATTGCGTGTCCCGGTCGCCGATAACCCGGACTATGTCGATCTCGGCGCGAAGGTGCTCAAAGGGATCGGGTGGATCGCACAGAATATGGGGGATTTCGGGCTGGCAAAACAGTGGCTTAGCGAAGCCCGTGAGATTTACACGCGCAACAACGATCAGAAAGGACTCGGCGGTGTCCTGAATCTACTAGGGTCGGCTGCTTTCTTTCGGAATGAACTGGACGAAGCCCGAGAATCGTTCACGGAAAGCATCCGGATAAGAAAGATCACCGGGGAGCGTCTGGGACTCGCCTCCGCGCTGAACAACCTCGGTAACATCTCCTATCGGACCGGCGACCATGCGGAGGCGGAGCGGTGTTACCGGGAAAGCACACAGATCATGCGCGAAATCGGGGACGAGCGTAACCTCTCCCTGACACTGAGCAACATCGCCAGCATTCTCAGCGGGCGCGGCGAATGGGATACCGCCGAAGCGATCATGCGCGAGTGTCTGGCGATCCGGCAACGCCTCGGGGACCAGCGTAGTATCGGCAACTCGTACTACAATCTCGGCATACTGAACCGCTTTCGGGGCGACCTGCCCGCCGCGCAATCGCTGGTGGAGGAATCGATCTCGCTCCGGCGACGTATTGAGGACAGTGCCGGTCTCGCCCGGTCGCTCTCCGTGCTGGGCGCGATCCACGCGGATCAGGGCGACTACACACGGGCGCGCCAAGCATTGCGGGAGGGCTTACGGCTACATCGGCAGATTCAGGAGCAGGTCGATGTGATCGAAGCCCTCGAAGAGTGGGGGATACTGCTTTCTCGCGAAGGCGACTATGCCGGTGCCGCGCGGTTCTGGGGTTGTGCGTCGGTGCTACGGGTGAGCGAGAATGCGGCACGTCTCCCGGAACATGCGGCGACCTTCGCACGTCTACAGGCACGCACAAAAGAATCCCTGACGGCAACGGCGTGGGACAGCGCGTGGCGCAAAGGAGAAGCGATGTCGCTTGAAGACGCCTTTAATCAGTCACTTGCATGAAGAATTCTTGTCGCTCCGACATAGGAACGGCGACGATTCGTTTCACGTGGAACAATTTTCAAGCGAATATGTTCCACGTGAAACGAGGGCTACTCTTTGCGGTTGCGGACAAGAATACCCGCACCGTAAACCATCGCGCCGAGTAAGGGTTGCATGGTCCCTGCCTCGGGAATGATAGTCGTGTGATAACCAGCCCACGAACGTTGATGACGTCAGCCACAGTTTCCTGTAACGCGGCGGGGCAAACCGCCTCGGGTGCGGTATCCTACAAACGCATGCAACGATTTGCTTTTATCATTCATCCTATGGAGCCGAAGCGCGATATTTCACGCAAGTATCCGTTCGTCAAGTACCTTCCCGATTTTCTGGTCGAGGAAGCCGCGCGGCGCATCAAGCCGAAGGTGGTCTCCCATATCACCGGGATTCGCTCGGCGACCGGGGAGGAGGCGGAGGGCTGGTTTATCGGGTGCCCGCTCACGCCGAAACAGTTGGTGGGGTTGCCGCACGAGGAGGTGTACAACCGCCTGGTGCAGTGTGGTGAGATCGCGGCGAATCTGGGCGCGAAGATCATCGGTCTGGGGGCACTGACTTCGGTGGCGGGGGACGGCGGCATTACTATCGCTAAACGCCTCCCTATCGCGGTGACGACTGGCAACTCGTATACAGTGGCGACTGCGGTTGAGGGGGCGCGGCGCGGCGCGGACATGATGGGGATGCCGCTGGAAGAATGCACGGTCACTGTGGTCGGCGCCGCCGGTTCTATCGGGCAGACGTGCGCGACGCTGTTAGCCCGCGACGCGAAGGCGATGGTGCTGATCGGGCGCGACGCCGCGAAACTGGAACCCATCGCCCAGACGATCCGTGACCTATCGCCCGACTGCACGGTTTCCGTGACCGGCGACGTGACCGCAGGCTTACGCGACGCGGACGTGATCGTCACCGTAACGTCGGCGGTGGACGCCGTGATCCTGCCAGAACATTTGAAGCGGGGCGCGGTGGTTTGTGACGTGGCGCGCCCGCGCGACGTTTCGGTGCGCGTGGCGAAAGAGCGCGACGACGTTTTGGTGATCGAGGGCGGCGTCGTCGCGGTACCCGGCGATGTCGAGTTCGGCTTCGAGTTCGGCTTCCCGGCGAAAACGGCGTACGCCTGCATGTCGGAAACGATGATGCTCGCATTGGACGGTCGCTATGAATCGTTCACGCTCGGTAAAACGGTGTCGGTCGCGCAGGCGGAAGAAACCCAGCGTCTCGCGACGAAGCACGGCTTTAAACTGGCAGGCTTCCGGTCGTTCGAGAAGGCGGTGAACGAGGAGCAGATCGCGCGGGTGCGGAAAGCGGCGGGGCGAAAATAAATAGGCGGGGTATCGCGCCGTGCGATTCCGGTTCTTCTTTACTCGGCATAGTAACGGTAAAAAGAGAGATGCAGGAGACGACTATGTTGACCGCTTGGGATCGGATCAAGACTTGGTGTGAGCAGTACGCGCCCGAAACACTAGCGGCACTAAACCCCGGTGCTACAGACGAGGATTTTCGTGTCGCCGAGGAGCGTTTCGGCGTCACGCTTCCCGCCGAAATACGTGCGCTCTACGCGATCCATAACGGGCAACGCGAGGAAGGTCAAAGTCTGCTACCTGCTGGGGACTGGCTCTCTCTAGATGACGTTTACGGTCAATGGCAGGTTTGGGAAAAACTGCGGTGCGATGGCGAATTTGAGGAATCCCGGAGTGACCCGGACGCAGAAATCCGCGCCGACTGGTGGAACGCCCGATGGATACCGATCACGAACGACGGTGGCGGCAACCATTACTGCGTCGACCTCGCGCCCACGGACAGCGGCACGGTCGGGCAGATCATCACCATGTGGCACGACGACGGCAGCAGGAGTGTGATTGCGATATCACTTGCCGACTGGCTGATACAAATCGCGGACGACATGGAAAGCGGCGCGATTATTTACTCGCCGAATGAGTACAACGGTGTGGCACTCCGTGAGCATATAAGTGAAGACGAGGAGTGGCGCGGCGTAGATGTGCAGGCGCTATAGAACCACGCCGAGTCCACGTTCCGTTTAGAGGGTTTCAATGGCTGGGAAGACACTTCAGCGGGAGGGGAACATGCGGACTGCTTGGGATCGAATCAAAGCCTGGTGCCACCGATACGCACCCGAAGTACTCGAAAACTTGAACCCCGGCGCGACCGAGGAGGAACTACTCGCCGCCGAGCGGCATTTGAGCGTAACGTTCCCCGACGGTTTCCGCGACCTTTACAAGCAATTCAACGGACAAAATGGCGGCAACAGTCCGTTCCCGGTGGAAGACTGGCTATCCCTCGACGATATGGTGAGCAGCTGGGATACGTGGGAGAGTGTTCATAAAGAGGAAAAGTTTGGGCGGGGCGAAGCGGAACACTCGGAGGAGATAAACGACTCCTGGTGGCATCGCCTGTGGATTCCGTTTGCTCGCTATAGCGGGACGGGCGAATACTGTCTTGATTTCGCCCCCTCCCACAAAGGGAATGTGGGGCAGATAATCTCCGTCTGGAGCAGGGAAAACTTGCGTTGTTTTGACGCGCCATCGTTCACGGCATGGCTCGGAAAAATAGCGGACGATATGGAGAGCGGCGAACTGATCTATTCGGTTGACGAGTACGAAGCCATCGTCCCCTGGGGAGACATCGATGAGAGTGAGCAATGGCGTGGTGTAGACATGTAGGTCCGCCAAACGATACACTCAGACGGGGAGAACGTTATTCGATGACAATAACTCTGGACGTGCCGGAGGATTTAGAACGGCAACCTCAAATGGTGCCTCACGAAGAAGTGGCACGATTCGCACTGGTAGCGATCCGACAGGAGTTTGAAACACTTTCGGACGCCGACGCCTTCCTGCCACTCTCGGACGACGATCATGTTGCCATCGAACGCGGCTTTGCGGATGTGGAGTATGGGAACGTTTACGACGTAGAAGTGGCTTTCGAAAAGTTGCAATGTGAACGTGCATCGAAGCACTGAGTAACCCGGCCAAACTTTCGCCTGCCTCGTAAACCTAGAATCCCGCAGTCCGTTCGGCGACGGGGGCGAGCGGGGGCAGAACGCCCGCCGGTCGGTCGAGATAGAAGTAGGCGGTGCCCGACCAATCGTCCTGCCGCCAAAAATTGCAGTAGGTACCCGGTCCGTGGGGGAGGGATGCGTCGGATAGGTCGGTGGGTTGTTCGCGATCCCTTAGATGTAAGAATCGGTTGATCGGCGCGGCGTCATCCGCAATGCTGGTCGGGATCAGAGGAACCCCTTTGGCTTGCAACGCCGCGACTCTATCCGTTTCCGTCCCGCCAATCGTCTGGATCGCTACCCGGCAACCGTCCTCGAAGTAGATCGGGTCGTCTATGTGATAGCGGTAAAATGCCCAGTGGTCGCGTTTATCGTCGGCGACGGTGCAGCCTTGGGTCCGATGCGTGTATTGCCCCTGGCTCCATCCGGTGCCGATATAATCCTCGGTCCCTGTACCGCATAGCGTGGGGTATTCCTCGTCGCCGAACCAGGCTTTGACTTCGCCCTCGCCCCACCAAGCTCCCTCGTAGCGTGGGTCGCAGATAACGCCGAGATTGCAACCCAGAAATCGACCGCTACCGGGGACGGGGGGCAATATCAGGAAATCCTTGCCGAGAGCGTTAGGCGACTCTCGCCGCCAGTGGGTGTGAAAATACAGCGTTTCCGGCGTATGCGTCTCCCCGAGGAGTAAATCGATGTCGTAGAAGAGGTGCGGCTGACGTTTCGGCGACTCATTGGTGAGTGTCACACGTGCCGCTGTCCGAAACGGCATCGGGATAAACGCGTTGAAACTACGCCCCTGCGGGTCGGCGAAAAGGGCACACTCGAAAGGAACTCTCTGCCCGAGACCGACCCCGAAGAAGTCGCCGAGCGGCGCGGAAACGGCGGGTGTTTCGGCACCGTCCCAGAACATTTCCAGTCGCAGACTCCGAAGCATTTGCGGATTACGGTCGCTGATCGTCAACCAGATTCGCGTGATCGTTCCACTCCCGGTTACATCGAGCAGAGTTTTCGTCTCGCCCGGTTCTACTGGCTCATACGGACGACCCTTCGCGCCCCGGTTCTCGCGCCCGCCCGCCCCGCGCGCCGCCGCGACGTTTTCAAAACTTGCCCAGCGCGTTTCGATGCCGCGCGGCTTTTCAAATAGGTTCATGGCGGCGGCGTCGGTTCACCCGAGAACTATATTCCCTGCTTATTGCTTCGTGATCAAGACTCCGGCGGGCGACCGGGACACCCGGAGACCGAGCGGTTCCAGAGAGCGGCGAAGCGCGACGGAAACGCTTTCCTTACCGTCCGCCGAAAGGCGGATGCGGAGCGATTCCACGCCCGGTACATCCTCCAGCGTAATCGCGGTACCGGTGGCGGTTGCCACCTGACTGAGCGCGTCCAGCAATGGCATTTCCGGCGTGGTGAACGCGGGTGACGGCACCGCCACAGTCCCATCCGTAATCGCGGTGGCACTGGTCGGCACGAAAAGGTATCGCTCGTGCGCGGAGCCTATCGCGGTCCAACGCACTTTCAGGGCGAGGGCGGACGGCTTCTGTGCGTCGAACGGCACGCGCAACGTCTGCGCGGCACCGCCGGAAATCCCGGCAAAATTGCGTGTCTCGCCCGCACCCGGTGCCGTGTTATCGCCGAGTACGGTAAAGCGTGCCGAACCTTGCGCGGCATTTTCGAGCCAGAATGTGAAGTCACAGACGGTGTGCGCGTCCGGCGTCAGGGTGCGCCCGGTGGAAATAACGAGGCGCGGTGCGGCGTCTGCCATGTCGTTTTCCGCGACCTGACCGGCGTAGGGCAATACCAGACCGCCTGCGACACCCGAAAGCGGCGACCCGACGCGCGCAGCCAGTTGCATCTGTGCATCGGGGGCGACCAAGGCGTTTGTCGCGACCAGAAACCCGGCGACCGCGACAACCCCGCCGATGCCCGCTGCAAAGACCAGTCGTCCCGTGTTCGGGAACATCCGCTCCCAGATTGAGCCGGTCGCACCCTTTTCGCCGTTCCAGTAGCCGCGCCGCGTCCCCGTCCGCTCCACGGCGGACAGGACGTTATCGCGGAAAAACATCGGCGGCTCCTCGCCGGGTGTTTGCGCCCACGTGTCCAACCCCTGCCAGACCGCCTTCAGGGCGGCGAGTTCGGACTGCGCCTCGGGCGATGCGGCGAGGTGTTTCTCTACCTCGCCCTTCGCCCCGGCGGGCAGACGATCCTCTACATAATCAGACAGGGTGTCACGAAATCGACTAATTTCCATAGTAAATTAGTGGATAGTGGTTAGTGGTCAGTGGTCAGTGGTACCCGAGGTCGCAAGGCGGCGCGAACCCTCTGGCACTATTCACTGACCACTGACCGCTATCCACTAATCCAACTCCTGTTCTTTCGGACGAGTCGCTCCGTCGAAAAGTTCCGCGACAGGGGCGAGGCGGTCGCGCAGGGCGAGACGGGCGCGGTTCAAACGCGACTTTACGGTGCCCATCGGTTGCCCGGTGATCTCAGCGATCTCCTCGTACGACAACTGTTGGGAGTGATATAACACCACCATCGCACGCTGGGCTTCGGGGAGCGTGGCGATGGCGTTTTCGAGGAGTTTCTTCCGCTCGTCGCCCTCAGCGATCTCCACGGGACCCGGGGAGGGGTCAGCGTACTGCCGCTCCACGGACGATTCATCCAGAGCGAGTTCGTCGTCGAGCGAGCGGTGCGGGCGGGCGCGTTTCTTCTTGCGGTCGTCGAGGAAAACGTTGGTGACGATACGGTACAACCATGTCGAGAACTGCGCGTCACCCCGGAAGGAACGCAGGTTGTTCCAAGCCCGCACGAACGCCTCCTGCGCGATGTCGGACGCGTCCTCGTAAGAGCCGGAAAGGCGAT
>JAYULM010000571.1:0-5679 GCA_043763605.1 Armatimonadota bacterium
GATGCCGTCGGTAAACAGAAACAGAAAGTCGCCGCGCCTCAGGGGAATCTCCGAGGTGCCGTATTTTTGGTGGGGCACGATTCCCAACGCCAAACTTAGGGATTCGTCCCCCGAAAACTCGCGGGTCTCGCCCTGCGCGTCCATCCGAATATGGAACTCGCCGTCAGCGCGTGTACCAGGCGTGCCACTCCCTGACATGACGCGTCCCGAGGGGTCCGAAACGTAGACCGCATGATCCCCGGCATGACTCAGGAAATCGAGCCCGAGGCAGTTGTAAACGGCATTGGACAGCATAATACAGGCACCTCTTTAGAGAAGGTCAGGATGCGAGATTCGTACGGCGAGATGCGATTCGCCCGGAGTTACTTGTTATTATGTCTATCGTCAGGCACTCTGCTCTAATGGAATTGGAGCACCTGTCAGGGTTATGCCCACACAGGCGAATTTACGCAGTGATGCGAAGTCAGACCAGCCAGCCTTTGGTCAGCGCGTAACGAACGATGTCCGACCGGTTATCGAGTCCGAGTTTTTCCATGGAGCGTGATTTGTACGTTTCGACAGTTTTCACGCTCAATTTAAGGTGCACGGCGATCTCTTTGTTGGAATGTCCCTGCGCGATCATCCGCAATACGCTGTCCTCGCGCTCCGAGAGTGCCGCGCCGACTATCTCCCCACGAAGGGCGGACGGCGAACGCCCCCGCACGAAATTGTCTACCACGGTCGCCATCAGAGTGGGATCTAAATACGTGCCCCCCCCGGAGACGACGCGTATCGCGCGGATCAACTCGCTTGACGCGGAGCGTTTCAGCACGTACCCCGACGCCCCGGCTTCCAGCAATGCCCGCAGGTATGACCGATCCTCGTGCATCGAAAGCGCGAGTATTTTCACGTCGGGCCAACTCCGTTGCACCCGCGCTGTCGCCTCGGTCCCATTCCACCCCGGCATAGAAATATCCATCACCACGACATCTGGCGGCGTTTGTCGCTCGAATAAGACGCGAATCTTCCGCCAATCCTCCTCGCCGTTATCCGCCTCCCCGATCACTTCCATGTCCGGTTGGGCGTTTACCAGCGTCCTGATACCCTCGCGCACCACGGCATGGTCGTCCGTAAGGAAAACGCGTAATGCGCCCCCTACGGGACGCGCAGCGAGTACGGGTTGGCTTGATCGGTTCTGGATTTGCATTGGTGCGATTTATCGTAAGCGAAGCGGCTACTGAATCACGGCGTTGATATCTTCATGGTTCTACCCGATTTAATCACACCTTAAATGCCCGCCGCGTTGCCTTCGCGGCATGGTTCAATCTTTTGTTTGCCCCCGCGCCCTTTGCCGCGCATAATAGGGGAATGGACGCGAGCCGGTTTATCGAGCGCATCAAGCGACACCCCGAGTACAAGGGGCAGATGGTACACGCCGAAACACTCGCCGAGCGTAGCGCGGAGTACGGCGAACTGGACGCGCCCCTTCCGAAAGCGTTGACCGACGCGTTAGCCGCGCAGGGCATCACCGGCTTGTATCGCCACCAGGCGGAGGCGATTGATCGCGCCCGCTCCGGCTTCCACTGGATCATTACGACACCGACCGCGTCCGGGAAATCGCTGTGCTATAACGCCCCGGTGCTCGAAACCCTGCTCGCCGAGCCGTACGCCCGCGCCCTGTATCTGTTCCCCACCAAAGCACTCGCGCAGGATCAGCGCGCAAAGATAGACGCCCTGAAGCTGCCCGGCGTCACGACGGCGACGTATGACGGCGACACGCCCAAAGAAGAGCGCGGCTGGGTCAAGCGGACGGCACGGGTCGTGATCACGAACCCGGATATGCTCCACATGGGCATCCTCCCCTATCACACCGGCTGGGGCACGTTCTTCCGCAACCTGCGCTACGTGATCGTCGACGAATCGCACATTTATCGGGGCGTGTTCGGGGCGCATGTCGCCAACATTTTGCGCCGTCTGCGCCGGGTCGCCGCGCATTACGGCGCATCGCCGCAGTTTTTCGCGTGTTCAGCGACCATCGCGAACCCCGGCGAACTGTTTACGAAACTGACCGGACTGACCGCCGAGGCGATCTCCGGGACCGGGGCACCGACCGGCAAAAAGCAGTTCGTTTTCTGGAACCCGCCGATCATCGACGCCGCGACCGGGACGCGCCGCTCCACGAACGCCGAAGCGACCACGCTGTTCACGACGCTGGTCGGCGACAATGTGCGTACCATCGCGTTCACCCGCGCCCGCAAAACCGCCGAACTGCTCCTGTCGTACAGCCGCGCCGCCCTGGAGCGCACCACGAAGCCGGAGTTGGCGAAGCGCATCCTGTCGTACCGCGCCGGGTACACGCCGGAGCAACGCCGCGAGATCGAGCGGCGGTTGTGGAGCGGCGAACTGTTGGGCGTCACCGCGACCAACGCGCTGGAACTCGGCGTCGACATCGGCGGCGTGGACGCGTGCGTGATGACCGGCTACCCGGGCACTGTGGCGTCCACGTGGCAACAAGCCGGGCGTGCCGGGCGCGGTAAGGAAGGTTCGCTCGCCGTGCTGATCGCCGCCGACAACCCCTTAGACCAGTTTTTAATGCGCCGCCCGGACTACTTCTTCGGCAAGGCGCACGAACACGCCGCGCTCGACCCGACCAACCGGCACATTTTAGGCGGGCACCTGCTCTGCGCCGCCTACGAACGCCCCTTGGACGACGATGACCTGATCCTGTTCGGCGGCGAGAAAGCGCGGTCGGTCGCGAACCGGCTTTGCGAGGACGAAGCGTTATCGGCGCGCGCGGATCGCTTCGTCTATGCCGGACAGGTATACCCAGCGAGTCTGGTCAACATCCGGTCGGCGTCGGGGAACCAGTACACGATCCTGGATGCCAGCCGGGGCAACAAGGTGATCGGGAGCGAAGACGAGGGTAAGGTGTTCGAGACGCTCCACCCCGGCGCGGTATACCTGCACATGGGCGAAACGTTCCTGGTCGAGGAGCTGGACACCACGGACTTCCGCGCCCACGTCCGTCCGGCGTCCGCCGGGTACTTTACCGAAACGCGCACCGAATCGTTCACCGAAATCCGCCGCATCGTCGCGACCAAAGAATGGGGCGAAACCGTCGCCTATTTCGGCGAAGTCACCGTTACGTCGCAGGTGGTCGGCTTCCGCCAGAAGCAACTCTACTCCGACGAAGTGTTAGGCAATTTCGACCTCGACCTGCCGGAACAGCGTTTCGACACCGAAGCCGTCTGGTACCCGATCCCGATGGAGTTGGTGACCCGATTAGAGGCGAACGGACTGGACCTTTCAGGCGGCGTCCACGCCCTCGAACACGCGTCGATCTCGCTCCTGCCGCTCTTCGCGCTGTGCGACCGCAACGACATAGGCGGCGTTTCGACGCCGTACCACCAGCAGGTCGGCGGACCCGCGATCTTCGTCCACGACGCGCACCCCGGCGGCGTCGGCATCGCGGAAACCGGCTACCGCCAGATCGAGGAGTGGCTTTCGGCGACGAAAACCCTTTTGGAAGAGTGCCCCTGCGAAACCGGCTGCCCGTCGTGCATCCAGTCGCCGAAATGCGGCAACAACAACGAGCCTTTGGACAAGGCGGCGGCGCGAATGATTTTGCGGTACCTGACAGCGAAAGGATGAATCCTGTGTCATTATTGAACGTCGATTTTGAAGCAACGATACCGCCCCAGTTAGAAGCCATGCGCTGGTTCTGGCGGGATGCCGTCATCCACCCCGCAGACGAACTTAACTCCGCCGTCACGCCTTATTTGAGCGAGATTCGAAAGGTATTCGCGAACGGTGGCGCGGAATTCGCCGCGTTTCATATCGCCCCCCATCCGGTTTTCGAGTTCTACGGGTCGCGTAATACGCTGGACCGCCCGTACTTTTTCGAGGATCTATTGAAACGTCCCGAAGTGTTGCCGTACTTAAAATCCGCTCAGCAACGCAAACCGAACACGGTTCGATTCCAGTATGCCCCGGTCAGTGCTTTCGACTTCGACGGATTGCTGGCAGGAACCCTGTTTTATGGGGGTGCCTATAACCGTTTCGCGGGGACGCCGTCTGAGGCGAAACGCATTGGCAACGACTTCGCGTCGGTACTGTTTCAAGAACGTTATGACGAGGTGGCGATTTACAGTTTCCTGTATGCCATGCCGGACGGTGCCCCATGGTCGAACTGGTTTCATGATGTCGCATGGGATTTCGCTTATGTGGGAGTTGATAAGCGTTTTCGCCATGTATGGTTTCTCTGTATGACCGATACGGATTAGTCGTGGTTCACTCGTTGGAAACGGTGGGAACCCAGTTGATCGCCCGGGTTCTGCCCTTAAAAACACGCCAATAACCAATCCTTAAACAGACAGTACCTCCCCTGATTTTGCGCTACCTGCTACGCGCCGGGTAAACTGAATCGGGAGAAGAGACGATGAACGAAACCATCATTACCGAAATTGTCGGCGGCGAACCGTATGAATATATTCCGCTCGGCGACCACGTCATGCGGGCAGTCGGTATTTGTCGCGGACGCCCGACCTTCAAATACACCCGCGTCGAGATAGCCGGCGTGCTGGATCGTATCGCGGACGGGGAATCCGTGGATGAAATAGCGCGGGGGTTCGACGGCTATATTTCCCGCGACGCGATCACGGAAGCGGTTCAAATCGCAAACCGCCTCTTCACGTCCTCCTACCCGGCGTTTCCCCCCGTGTCCCCACAAAAGATCACGGCATAGTGATCGTGTTAGACGAGCAATTATTAGGGCGAGGAATCGAAGCCCCGATTGCCGCCTGATATGTTGGGAGTGTCTGCTCAATCAAAGACTTGCGACCGGGAACCATTATTAAGGACGACGCGATACCAATGTTCCTGGCACAGGCGAGAGTCGACATTCATCACCATCAATGAGAGCGATTTCTGGAAAAGTGTCTCCCGCCGACGGTCGGTTTAGCCTCGTTTGTTTGCCGTTCCCAGCCACGATGTCGCGCACATTCCCGATCTACTGCGCCGCCTCTTCGTGCGACGGAAGTGCTCGTTTCCGACCGTAAGTTGACGGACGGTAAGTTCGAGGTAAGACATGCCCGAACCGAGTATCGAAGCATTGTCGGTGTTTTCGTCTCTCATAGATGCATTATCCTTTTGTCTTTAGTTTCCGAAAAGTGGGGTTTTGCAAGGCATGGTTAGGGCAGTGTAAAGAGTGTGGTAACTCTTTACACTGCCCTAACCATGCCTGAAGCAGTTTACCGAACTTAAGATCTGATCCAAAAAACACCACAGGCTCAGGTCATTGGCTTGGGATTCGTGCCTCCACGTTGCCCCGTGAGGTACCTCTGCTTTTTAACTGAATAGGAGTGCGCGCGGTGTGGTCGGGCAGTTCGCAAATGTCGGCAGAAATCATCTCAGCCACGAGACGAACAACTCCTGCACAATAGAAGGTGCGGTATAATGCCCGCAAGCATTTCCCGCACCTATGACTCTTCCGCCGCTGCTACGCTTTATCCTGCTCCGTCTCGCGCTCGCCGTGCCGACGCTATTGGCGATCTCGTTCCTGGTCTTCTTCGCCGCGTACCTGTCGCCCGCCGACCCGGTGGACATTCTGCTCGGGCAACGCGCCGCACCGGAAGCGAAGGCACGCACCCGGCACGAGTGGGGACTCGACCGCCCGCCGATGGTGCGCTACGCGGATTACGT
>JAYULM010000572.1:0-1632 GCA_043763605.1 Armatimonadota bacterium
CGAAGGCTTCCAGCGGAACGCTTCAGCGTCCGAAACAGTTTCTTACGAGACCCGCAACTGCGGCAGGTGCGCCTCGATAATCTCTCGCTCCGCCTCCAAACCCGGCGGCAACTGCAACCGCTTCCCGAGCGTATCCGCCGCCTCCCCATCCGCCAGGAAGCCGGGCGGGTCGGTCGCCAACTCGAACAGGATCCCGCCCGGTTCGCGATAGTAGATCGAATGGAAATACTGACGGTCCATGATGGGCGAAACGTGGTACCCCAGAGCCGTCAGCTCGTCGTGCCAGCGCGTCTGCTCGGCATTGTCGGGCAGACGGAACGCGACATGATGCACTGTCCCCGCACCGGACAACCCGTGCGCGTCGCCCGCCTCGGCTTCCTGAAGGTACAACGCGTTGCCGGATACGTCCGCGCCCGCCGTGAAACGCCCGGTTCCCGCGCCCGAAATCGCGAAGCCCATCCGCTCCGTCAGCAATTCCAGTGTCGGGGACGCCTGCGCTACTTGAAGCGTCACGCTATCGATGCCGCGAATCGCGTACTCTGCGGGGATTCCGACCGCGCCGTTGTCGCCTGGGCGCGGGTCGTCGTTCACTTCGGTCAAAACGAGCGGGAGACCATCGGGATCGACGAACGCAAGCGCGCTTCCCCGGTCCTCTAACGCGATGTCGCGCTCGGTCAGTCGTTCGCGCCAGAAGTCGGTTGCGCCGACCGGGATCGACAACGCCGTTTCTACCACCTGCCCGGTCCCGACCCGACCGCGACGCGCCCCCGGTATCGGAAAGAACGTCAGGATCGTTCCCGGTCGTCCTGCCCCGTCGCCGTAGTAGAAGTGGTACATGCCCGGGTCGTCGTAGTTGATCGTGGTTTTGACCAACCGAAGTCCGAGAACGCCCGCGTAAAAGTCGATGTTCGACTGCGGATCACTCGCTATCGCCGTCACATGATGAATCCCGGTAATCATACTCCCGTTGTCGCCGCTCCTTTCGCGGCATCGGGGAGTGGTTCTAAGGCTCCCCGAATCGTCGGACGATTTCGTTGATCAAACCGTCCATCGTGTACTCATTGGCGATACAGTCCGGCGGGCGGATCAGTTCCCGGCACGTTTCGGCGGTTACGGGACCGATGGCGGCGAGCAATACCTCTGCCGGAACCGGTGTTCCCGCCATCGCCGTGACGAAGTTTCGCACCGTGGACGACGACGCGAAAGTGATTACGTCCAATTCACCGTCCGCCATCAGTTCGCGGATCTGCTCCGCGCCGTCGGTGGCGATTACCGTCTGGTACGCCGCGACGACATCGACGACCGCCCCCTGTGCGCGCCACGATTCCGGTAGCACTTCGCGCGCTTCGGCGGCGCGGGTGAGCAGAATCCGTTTCCCGGCGACCGGTTCCGGAAACTGCGCGATCACCGCCTCGGCGACAAACTCGGTGGGCATAAAATCCGCCACGATCCCGCGCTCGCGTAACGCATCCGCCGTCGCCGGTCCGATGGCGGCGACTTTGACCGCCCCGAACACCCGGGCATCGCGTCCCGTCGCGAACAGTCGGTCGAACGTACGCGCTACACCGTTCGCCGATGTGAAAACGATCCAGTCGTACGTGTTGTCCCCCCTATCCCCCAACCCCTTTCCCC
>JAYULM010000573.1:0-5648 GCA_043763605.1 Armatimonadota bacterium
GGGGGCGGGGGGGGTGAGGTTCCGGGACCAACCGGCAATTTCTCGGGAAGGAAGTTTGCGTTTTTTGCCATAATAGAGTACCGGAGGGGTACGCTCGCCGGTACGCCGTGCCCCTCGAATTTCCCGACCGTTTTCGGAGGATACTATGTGCTATTCCAACCTGTTTATGTCCTGTCTTTTCTGTTTGATCGCCAGCCCCACTCTCATCGGTCTGTCCACCATCGCGGTCAGGGCGCAGACGCCGGACCCCGTCCCAACGCCCGCCCCGTCGCCGACGCCCCCGCCTGCCGAGATCCCCGACCCGATGACCGAGTTGGAGAACGCGGGCAAGTTGACGGAGAAGTCGCAGTACCTGCAGTCGGATCTGAAGCCGGTCGCCCCGCTATTCGATCCCAGGCGGGAGGCACTGTTTACCGGACCCAGCAATTACCGAAAGCCGGGGCGTTTAAAGATCGGCGCGTTCTTCCCGCAAGAGAAATCGCTACGCGACGCCACCGAGTCGGTATTTATTTCGCTTGGCGCGTCGGTGGACCTGCCGCCACGCGGCATCACGCGTCCGTTCACGCCGGAAATCTATATCGACTCCGCCTTCCACATCGAGGAGGATAACAACGAGGCGTCGTTCGTCGCCGGGGGCATCGGTTTCCGCTTCTACCCCGGAGCGAAGCCGGGATTCGCGGTGACGCGGCTCAGCAGGCCGCGCCTGTTCGTCGGCGCGGGGGTCGGTGCCTACTTCCTGCGCTACGACATCAACGGGGTCGAGGAGGACGACGTGAAATTCGGCGGCAAGGCGACCCTCGGTCTGGATCTCGTAAACGACTGGGCACTGGAAGCGAACTACACCTTCACCGGCGAGTTGAACGACGTGGGTTTCGGCGGACCGTCGGTGCTGTTGGCGTACCGGTTTTAGCGTTTCCTCCGGACCCTCACCCCCCCGCCCCCTCTCCCTCCGAAGGGAGAGGGGGAGCCAGAGGGAGGCGTGGAAAGCGGTCAGCCTCCGGTGCATCTACTTCCCCTCTCCCTTCGGAGGGAGAGGGGGCGGGGGGGTGAGGGTCTTCTACCCTGTCACCGTCCGCGCCTCGCCTTGCCGCGTGGTAAAACCCTGCTTATCCAGTGCTTCCAGGAGCGGGACTACCACGCGGCGCGAGGAGCCGGTCGCGTCGCGCACCGCGCCGACCGTGATCGGCGTTCCGGCGGCGGCAAGGGCGCGTATCGTTTCCTTCGCCCGCTCCACCGATTCCACCGCGATATACAGGTCGGTGTCCAGGCGGACCAGCCGCCCCTGCTCGCACAGGATGTCCAACACGGCGTCCACCGGCACGTCGCGCGGGTAGTTGGCGCGGAAGTTGCCGGGCCACGGCGGGTCGGTCAGTCCCCCGGCGACGAACACCGGGAGCATCTCCCCGGCGGCGGCTTCCCAGCGCGGCGGCAAGACGAGCGCGAAATCCGGCAACCGCGCCCCGCCCGACTCCCGCACCCAGACGCCCGCGTTCTCCAGCGCGGCTTTCAGCGCGAGATAATCGCCAACCGTGGCGGCTTTCGCCAGTGCGGGGCGCACGTCGGAATCCGGCACGCGCCGTTTGTACGGATTGCGTTTATGGAACGTGGTCAACAGCCGCGTCGCGGTATCGACGACACGTTTCCACGCCACATCGGACAGGAACCCGTCGCTGGAAACCGCGACCGCTTTCCCGTCGGCGGCAAGCGTTGCCAGCGCGACGACGACTTCTGGTTCGTCCGCGCCGATTTCGGCGGCGATTTCGACGGCGGTTCGCTCCGCATGTTTGGGCGTCAGCGCGGCGTAGACGGATTCGGTGACGGTTTCGTTCATTGGCTTGTTGTACCCGGTGTTTTCGGGGAACTGTGTTCCTCCGGTGGAAGCGCAACGCTTGGTGTTCCTGCGGAACGCAGGAAAGCTTCGTGTTCTCGCGAACCGAACGGTTTCTTTAATCCGCAGGATTACCAAGTGCTTCACTTCCACCGGAGGATGGAACATCCCCGCCCGAAATTCCGCGAACCAATTTGAAGGCGATCCGCACGCCCCGCGTCCAAACCGGCAACCGAACACAAACCGTCCGATCCAGGAGATAACCACCGATGATGCCGTTACCGATGGCGCGTAAGAACGCCGACCCGAACACCGACGCCCTGCTCCTTTCCCGCACCCGCGTCGCCACCCCGTGCCGCGCCGACTGGTCGCAAATGACCGGCGACGATAAGTCGCGCTACTGCGGGTCGTGCAAGAAGAACGTGTACAACCTGTCGGCGATGAGCGGCAAGGAAGCCGCCGCGCTGATCCGCGAAAAGGAAGGCAACCTGTGTATCCGCTACTACCAGCGCGCGGACGGCACGGTGATGACGCAGGACTGCCCGGTCGGCGTCGCGGCGGTCCGTCGCAAGATCACGCGGGCATTCGCGGCGGTCGTGGTCGGCGTCGCGTCCGGTATGACGCTTGCATTCGAGGCGATACGGTTCGGCGCGGATAAGCCCTCGCTCTTCGCGGAACGGGTCCAGGTGTGGGCGCAACGCATTTCCCCTCAGCCCTCGCCAACCCCGCCGGAAATCACCGTGACTGCGGGCGGAATGGCACCGATCCCTGCGGAAACGCCCGCCCCGGTCGAAACGCCGGATTACACGATGGGTGCGCCCGTAATGGTCCCGGAGATGGGTGAGATGGTCGTCGAGCCGGAGCCGCGCGAGGTAATCATGGGCAGGATGAGTAGCCGTTAACGGACACTAAAGTGTTCCGGTGTAATCCTTCGGCTGTAGACGCTTCGCGTCGCAGAGGGCGCGTCGTTCACGCGATAACCGTTCGTAACCGGTGACGCGAAGCGTCTACAGCCGAAGGATTACACCGGAACCCTTTAGTGTCCGCACGCAAAACCGGGTAAGATAGCCCCACGAAGGGTACTATTTTTCTCGCATGGCGAAATCAGACAACGGTACGTTAGTTCTTCTTAAAAATGGCATTATCACCGGCTTGGTCGGCGCGGCGACCACCACCGCCGTGATCGCCGCCTACGGGCAGGCGAAAACGGGCGACCCGTGGACCCCGTTCAACGGCATCGCGCACATGTTCTTCGGCGAGAACGCCGCGAACCGGGACGGCTTCGTCCCGCGCGAAACGCTGGTCGGGCTGGGGCTGAACGGTGCCGCCCTCGTCACCTGGGGCGTACTCTACGAAGCGATTGCCGGAAAGATCGCGTTCCCCCGGTCGCTACTGTCGGGCGGGCTGGCATCGCTGATCATCTACGTCCTCGACTATCACATCTTCCCGCCGAAACTACGCCCGGGGTTCGAGAAACGGCTCGGCTACGACTCGGTGTTCGCGGCATACCTGCTACTCGCCGTCGCGTTCGCGCTGTCGCCGCTGTGGAAAGGCAAGAAATCATGAGCCAGATAAATCCCGGTCTCGCGCCGCAAGCCGAACTGCATTACACCCGTGGGATGCTCCATCTGCGCCGGGGCGAGGCGATCCTGCCTGCGTCGATGGCGATCCCCGAGGAGAAGACCGCGCCCGGTGCCGACGTTTTCCTCGCGCTCTTAGGTCTCGCCACCGTCGCCACGAGCCGCGCCATCGGGCAGACCGGCTGGATCGAGCGGTACCGCGAGGAGATGCGCGCCGCGCTGAGCCATTTCGACCAGACGGCCGAACTCGCGCCGGGTTTCGCGGACGTGCATTACCGCCGTGCCCAAGCACTGCGCTACCTCGGCGATAACGAACCCGCGCTGGTCGCCGCCCGCCGCGCCTACGAACTCGTCCCGCAGAACCGCGACTTTTCCGCGATGGTGCGCTCGCTCGAAAACGCGACCTCCGGCAAGCGCAATCCCGGTGCCGGATACCCGCAAGGCGGCTACGCGCAAATGCCGCCGCCGACCGCCGCCGGAGGCATGGCACCGCCGCCGGTAGTCTCGTCGTCGCCGCACGGCGTTTCCGCGCTCCCCCCCGGTGACCCGACCAAAGGGCTGACCTGGGACGACATTATCCTGCCAGCCCGCACCAAGCGCGAACTGCGCCAGATGCAACTGGTCCTCGAAAACCCGTCGCTCGCACGTTCGCTCGGAGTGGAACCACCGACCGGTTTGCTCCTGTACGGACCGCCCGGGACCGGCAAAACCACGGTCGCCCGCATCCTCGCCGCGCAAACCAAGGCGAAATTTCTGACCGTCAGTGTCGCCGAGATCAACCAGATGTGGGTCGGCGAGTCGGAAAAGGCGGTGCAGAAACTGTTCGCGGAAGCCCGCGCCAATCCTCCGGCGATTATTTTTCTGGACGAAATAGACGCCCTGATCCCGAACCGCGCCGGGGGCGTGCACCAGTATTCGGACAAGGTCGTCAACCAGTTCCTGCACGAAATGGACGGGATCAAGCCGAACCACGGCTTGTTTATCGTCGGCGCGACCAACCGCCCCGATATGCTCGACCCGGCACTGATACGCGGCGGTCGCTTGTCGCGGCAGATCGAGATCCCGCCGCCCGACGAGGAAGGACGCGTCGCTCTGCTCACCCTGCTGACCCGGAAAGCGAACATTTCGCCCGAGGTGAAACTGGAAGATTTAGCCGAAGCATCGGAAAACTTCAGCGGCGCGGACCTGCGCGCGCTGGTGAACGACGCCGGTCTGCAAGCCCTGATTCGCCTCGCCGACGAAGGGGGCGAGAACGCGCTCACGGTCGCCGACTTTAACATCGCGCTGGGCAACCTGCGGCGATAACACGGATTCCACCACAAAGGACACAAAGATTGTTGAGATTTGGGCGTATAGGGTTCGTTTCGTCCACGATGGCGAGCGAGGCAGAAAACTTTGTGCCCTTTGTGGTAGTAACCCAACGTGGTCAGAGCGAGAAATATAGAACGTTTGGCACGAGGCAACGCCGCTCAGTACCATAGAGCGGTGCATCGGAGCAGAACTGTGTAAGATGCTTATGAGGATTTTTCAAGTGGAAACGATCTTGCCGTCCTTATCCATGTCAAAATCTTGCCCCCAAACGAGAACAAAGTCATTCACTTCCCTCCAGTATTCTATGTTCTCTAAAATTTCTTCATCGAGATCCTCGCCGTTTTCCACCATTTGTTGATAATAGAATGGAATGTCTACTATACGTAGTTCAATCTCTGGTAACGAAAGCTTTTTAACAGCGATCACCCCTTTCTCCAGATCGAGTTCTTCAGCCCAGTCATCCAACGCGTGCAGATAGGTATCCCAACCCGACCATTGAGAGTTTTCTGCCGCAACCAGAGTATCCTCTGAAAAATCTTTCTTAAGAATGTTGAGATAGTTGCCCGCCATATCAAACTTGACCGCAACAAGGTTAGTTTCGGAATCCCACACTCCAATGCTCATCAGCATCTGATCGCCATTACTTGTACGCCCTGCGAGAAAGTAACCAGGTTCATTTTGAATGTTATACAGTTTTTCGTGGGTGTTGTTTTGCACGAAAGATGATCTTTTACTGGGATGCGAAACCGACCTCATCGGAAGTTTATCATTCACATACGAAGTTTTTTCAAGTACCTTGCTGTGGTACCCCGGAAGGGGATAATCGCGACTGACTAGTGCATCATCCAGTTTTAATTTTGGGGTAGAGGTGTTTCAGTTTGGTGCGGGCTTCGTCCACTTGAAACCCAAAATTTTAGGTCGGACGATGC
>JAYULM010000574.1:0-5648 GCA_043763605.1 Armatimonadota bacterium
CTGCTTTGGCTAAAGCCATCGCTTCGATTCCTGACACTTTGGGGGCCGCTTGTTTTCGTCATTGCAAGTACCTTCAACCGAATTGACGAAGACTATAACCGCAGACCCGTTCCCGTTGGCGGTATTATCGTCGCCGCCACCGACACTGGCAAAGTCTCCTCTGGCAGTATTAAACTGCCCCCCGCTGACGCTGGCGAATGGTCCGAGAATGCGATTGTTCTGCCCAACCACCAGACCGCCATACGAGGAATAATCGTGGAAGTTGCCAAGGACCATGTTGTGGCTCCCGCTCCGGTCGTCGCCTGAAGCACTCACCTCGTTGTAACCAATGATCAGGTTACCCCGCCCGTTGACCACGCCGTCCGTGGTGCCGCTACCACTCCGGATATGTAGATTGGTTCCCGTGACGAACATCTGACCATCGCTCACGCTCACGAACTGCGTCTTGGTTTCCACCGCCGTCAGGCGGACGTTCAGATTGCCGAGCGTCACGCCGAACTGTGCCCGCGCCTCTGGACTCAACCCCAACACGAACGCGCCGACGATTCCGACAAACGCGCATCCCCACGTCGCCCCGAGACGACGTTCCATTCTTGCCGTCGCCCGTTGTTGTTGTCTGAGAGCGGTCTGAATATCTGTCAACTGTCTGCTTATGTCTTCCATAGTATTGTCCCTTCACCCGCCCCCGCCGCCCTGTTTTCTCACGGTGCTTTTGCCGGTTCCGAGCGGGTTCGTATATCGGTTTAGAAATCCTGGAACAAACTTCCGGCCCTCCAGTCGGACGCGCCCATGGCAACGCGGTCGCTCCCTCCGCTGACGGACGAGACGGTGCCATTCGCCGTGTTGCCCCGCCCGCCGCTGACCGAGGCGGCCGAGGCGTTAGCCAAGTTGGACTGACCGCCGCTGACCGAGGAGCCGAAGCTGCTCGCCTTGTTTTGTTGCCCGCCGCTGACCGAGCATATTTCAGCGGTCGCAGAGTTTTCGGACCCGCCGCTGACCGAGGACGCATAACCGCTCGCCGTGCTTAAGAACCCTCCGCTGACCGAGGAGACATAACCGCTCGCCGTGCCGTTCTGACCGCCGCTGACCGATGCGTTGTCGCCGCTCGCCGTGTTGTTCTGACCGCCGCTGACACAGGCGTAGTCGGCGGTTGCTATGTTACGTTCCCCGCCGCTGATCGAAGAAAGGAATCCGCTCGCCGTGTTTTGTTGCCCACCGGTAACACAGGCATAGACAGCACTCGCCGTGTTCTGATTGCCACCCGTGACGCTGGCAAACTCGCTGACAATGCGGTTATACTGTCCAGCCACAATCCCGCCATAGGAAGAATAATCGTGGAAGTTGCCAATGATGAGGTTATGGCTGCCGCCGCGTTCATCGCCAAATTCGCCCTGCGCCTCGTTGTAGCCAATGATCAGGTTGCCGCGCCCGTTCACAGAACCTGAGCCTTCCGTGCTACCGCTACCGCTTCGGAGGTTTAAGTTCGTTCCTGTTATGAACATCTCCCCATTGCTGACGCTCACGAACCGCGTCTTGTTTTCCACCGCCGTCAGTCGTGTGTTCAAGTTACCGAGCGTCACCCCGAACTGCGCCCGTGCTTCAGGACTCAACCCCAGGACAAACGCGCCGACGACTCCGACAAACGCACAGGTCCACGTCAATCGAAGTCGGCTTTTTATTGTCTTTAATTCGCGCTCGGTGGTCTGCCGTTGCTGTTGCAAGGCGGCTTCCAGGTCTGCCAATCGTTGTTGAATTTCCATTATTATATAATCCTCAAGGTCGTGCTCGTCTTCTTCGTCTACCGGGGCAGAGAGCAGGTAGGTTGCAGAGGGGGTCACATTGTGAAGGGGAGTTCGTGTCCTCATGGCGCACATTCCCCCATATTCTGCTCATAACCAGACTCAGAAGTCCTGAAACAGGTCGCCCGCTCGCCAGTCTTGCGAGCCGGTAAAGGAGATGATGCGGTCCCGTCCGCCGCTCACCGATGACGCGAAGCCTCCAGCGTTGTTAAATCGACCGCCGCTGACGGAGGACGACTCCCCACTCGCGACATTCTGAGTCCCGCCGCTGACTGTGGCATTCAAAGCAACAGCGTCATTGCCCGATCCGCCGCTACACGAGGCGTTCCTGCCGCTGGCGATGTTATTCTGACCACCGCTGATGCTGGCATAAGGGGCGGCGATGCGGTTGGCAAGCCCGGCGACCAGACCGCCATACGAAACGTAGTCGTGGAAGATGCCTACAACCAAGTTGTGGCTGCCACCCCGCTCGTCCCCGAACTCACCCTGTGCCTCGTTGTAGCCGATGATCAGGTTCCCTTTGCCGTTCACCGACCCTGAGCCTTCCGTGCTCCCGCTCCCGCTTCGGATGTTGAGATTCGTGCCCGTGACGAACATCTCGCCGCCGGAAACCGTGACAAAATGCGTCTTGTTTTCCACTGCCGTCAATCGGTTATTCAGGCTGGTCAATGTCACGCCGAACTGTGCCTGTGCGTCAGGGCTTAGCCCTAATACGAACGCACCAACCGTTCCGATGAGTGCGCACGCCCAGGTGGCACACAATCGCCCTTTCATCCCGGACAACTCCCGCTCGGTCCGGGCAAGACGTTCTTCAGAGGTAGTTGCTGTCCGCCGTTGTTCTTCGAGGGCGGATCGCAGGTCCGCTACCTGTTTTCGCACGTCTTCCATATTAATTCCCTTCATCCGCCCACCCGATAATTGATTTCCGCCGCGAAAGTGCTGCGGAAGTTATGCCTATGCCACCGCGACACGACGGCATATGCCCTGAGCATTGGGTTCAGGTTCCAGTTAATCGTCTTGGAATAGCATGCCCGCCGCCCAATCGTAGTCCCCGAAACCAAGTCGCTTAAATCCGCCGCTGACCGAGGAAGATTTACCTTCTGCCTTGTTGGATTGCCCGCCGCTGACCGAGGCAGAGAACCCGCTCGCCGTGTTGGATTGCCCGCCGCTGACCGAAGTAAGATTGCCACTTGCATTGTTGACGAATCCAGCACTGATCGAGGACGTAGGACCGCTTGCCGTGTTGCCCCCCCCGCCGCTGACCGAGGAGTAGATTCCGCTCGCCGTGTTTTGTCTCCCGCCGCTGACCGAGGAATAAATACCGCTCGCCGTGTTGAGTTGTCCGTTGCTGACACAGGCGTAGTCACCCGTCGCCGTGTTGAAAAAACCGCCGCTGACGGAGGAGAGGAAGCCGCTGGCAACGTTCAACTGCCCGCCGGTGACACAGGCATAGACGGCACTCGCCGTGTTCTGGTTGCCACCCGTGACGCTGGCGAACTCACTGACGATACGGTTGTACTGCCCCGCCACAATGCCGCCATAGGAAGAATAATCGTGATAGTTGCCAATGATGAGATTGTGGCTGCCGCCCCGCTCGTCGCCGGACTCGCCCTGCGCCTCGTTATAGCCAATGATCAGGTTGCCCTTGCCGTTTACCGTGCCCTGGGCTTCCGTGCTTCCGCTCCCGCTTCGGATGTTAAGGTTCGCTCCCGTGATGAACATCTCATCGCCGCTGACGCTCACGAATCGCGTTTTGGTTTCGACCGCCGTAAGTCGGTTGTTCAGGCTGGTTAGCGTTACGCCGAACTGTGCCCGTGCTTCGGGACTCAGCCCCAGCACGAACGCCCCGACGATCCCGACGAACGCGCATCCCCACGTCACGCCGAGACGACGTTCGGCGCGGGATAGACGGTTTTCCGTCGCCGTGAGGCGGCACTCTAAATGGTCCCAATGATCCGATGTGCCTTCGGATAGGTCGGACCAGTTGCCCGATGTATTTGGTAGTTCCATGATTCTCTTTGTTCCTTGACGATTTGCCGGGAAACCCGGCGTTATTGGCGACTTCTATACATCCCGTTTGACCACTCGCTCAATACACGGAGGGAAGCGGAAGCAGAACGATCATGAGGATCAGCGGCGAATAAGCAGCGCACGACGTACGACGGCGAGTGCCGGTAACAGACCGAGTGCAACAAGAGCGAGTGTGCTCGGCTCGGGGACCACGACCGGTGCATTGACCATCACGCTGACGTTATCCACCGCCTGACTGATGACGAACTGGTTGTCTACTTCGCCGAATCGTAACCGGTAGGTCTGACCGGGTAACGCGACGCCCGTCAGGTCGAAGGAGTAGTTGCGGTACACCGGAGCCTCCGGCGGGTTCTGCGACGCTTCCAGATCCACCCCGATATAGAGGTTTTGCAGGACGCTGATCGCGTCCGTGTCGAAGGCACCCGCGCCGGAGGACAGCAGATCGACACGGGCATGTTGGTTCGGTTGGTTGGTTCCCCCGGTCGTGTGATCCAGACCCGCTGGATCGATGGCGGCACCCGCACCGAAGAAATCGTAGACGTACATGTCGTAGGAGAGTAGAACCGAGGTCGCCGTCAGGGGCACAGTGAAACTCTGGCTCAGGGTGTGGGTTCCCTTCGCCGTCATATCCGACACGGCGTAGAACGTTCCGCTTGCCGGTCCGAGCGTGGGCAGACCGGAAAGGGGCGTGAGCGCGTCGGCGTTGTCGTCAAGGACAAACGCGCCCGTTTCGGGAACGACGGGATCGTAGCGGTCGCCAAGCGGTCGGTTTTCCAAAGTCCATCCGGCGAACGTGCCGGTCTCGAAATCCCCATTGGTCAAGAGTTCCTGCGCCATCGTCGGGCGGCAGGGCAAAGCGGTCAATGCCAGGACCGCTGCCACCAAAGTACAATACGGGCGAGCCGAAGGAAAGCTTGCCGCCGCGCGACTTAACTTAGCCAGAGAGTAGGTCATAGGTAATCCCTTTCGTTTCCGCGAGTGCCTGAAGTACCCCGGTCGCACCGCTGATTCGTAGCAATCAGGGATACTCAGGCTATCGAATTATCTTGGCGACGCGTCCGCTATTCGCCAGCGTTCCTCAGCGAGAGATACAAATTATCCGCGTAGGCGTCATTATAGGAGCCATACTTTCGGAAGAAGTTAACCGTGAACAACACCCGGCGGGTTCCTGCCGGGACGATGCCGGAGACTTGCGATAGTTTCATCCCCGTGACGTACTGTCGTGCCGTTGCGTTCACATATCCCAGTTGAAAAGTGCCGATTGTGGTCCAGCCTTCGTCCATGAAATAAATCGTGACATTGACATTATCGTTTTCGGCGCGGAACCCTCCCAGCCACCCGGAACAATCGAAAGTCACCGATTTGGAATCGATCTCGATTGCGGCGAAGTATAGATCAATAGTCTGAAATATTTGTGAGCTCGCGGTCCATCCCCCGGCGAAGAACTGTTCCCCGCGACCGGCGGGACCGGGAGAGGATAACTTCGGGAAGGGTCCGTTATTGACATATTTGATGACGGACGGAGCGGAATACAGCGTCCAGCCGGGTATCGGAGAGACGGCGTCGCCGTTGGCACTGCTGGGACCGGCTTCCGCGCCGCCATTCACCACGAGGTTGGTGCCGAATTGGGCGAGGGCGGGCGATGCCGCGAAAAGCGATACTATCGCGGCGGATGCCACAACAAATCGACCGAAAGAAGAAATTATGCTCGGGACGTTCGGAGCGAGAAAGAAAGCAGGTTGCTTGAATAAATGCACGTTGATACCCTCCTTGGGTAATATCCCCTGGCTTGATTGCTACGGGATCGATGAAAACTGC